>VIKI01000160.1 GCA_008080595.1 Comamonadaceae bacterium | reverse complement strand
AAACCCTAAGGAGACCGCTGTGCACTGGGTCCAGAAGGTCGTTGCAGGGCTCGCACCTGGCTTGCAAATGGAAAAAGCCTCTAAGAATTGCTTCTTAGAGGCTTTTTACAGTTATTGGTCGGTGTGAAAGGATTCGAACCTTCGACCCCTTGCACCCCATGCAAGTGCGCTACCAGGCTGCGCCACACACCGAAGACATAAATTATAGCCTGAGACTGCGGGTTTTTAGCTCTCGAGACCCAGCAAATCACGAATTACCAAGAGCTCACGGCGAACCTGTGTCCAAGGGTTCAACGATACTTCGGGTGAGGTCAATTCATTGGGCTCATCTATCAGCTCCAGCATTGACTCACTGACCTCAATACCCGCAAGAAACACATCTTCCTCAGCGGGATGATCTGGTCCTTGTTGCAACAGCTCCTGCATTTTGTTGCGGGCACCACTGATGGTAAAACCCTGGTCATAGAGCAAATCGCGAATCCGCCGGATCATCAACACCTCATGGTGCTGGTAATAACGCCGATTACCACGCCGCTTCATAGGCCGTAGTTGCGTGAATTCCTGCTCCCAATACCGAAGCACATGGGGTTTCACACCACATAAATCGCCCACTTCACCAATGGTGAAATAACGTTTAGCAGGAATAATGGGGAGAGAATTCTCCATGTAAATCAATGAATTAGGCTAAAGAGTTCGTAGGTTACTCTAAGCCGACCAACTCTGTAAAGTGGCCTTTTTCACAACCTGTGAACAAAGTGACTTTTGTCAAACGTTCTCCGTAACGTCTGACCCTTGATTCTGTATTTGCTCTTTAAGTTTTTGGCTGGCATGAAACGTCACAACGCGACGAGCCTGAATCGGAATGGCCTCCCCTGTCCGCGGGTTGCGGCCAGGCCTGGGAGCTTTGGTACGAATCTGAAAATTGCCGAATCCGGTGACCTTGACATCTTTACCGTCAACCAAACTGGCGGCAATCAAGTCAAAAAATGCATCAATCATGTCTTTGGATTCGCGCTTGTTCAAGCCAATTTGCTCAAACAACAAATCCGCCAGCTGCGCTTTGGTCAGCGCTGGTGTTTCAAGAGATTCAACCGTGATGTCCATCAAAGTTTCGCTTTCTGGCAAAGTCTTTACGTTGTGATCAGACACGCTGACGTGCACCCACTTTTTCAGTCAAACTGGCCACCACTGCGGCCACTGTGGCCTCAATTTGTTGTTCAGTCAAAGCCGTCTCATCTGAATTCAGGATCAGCCGCACGGCCATGCTTTTTTCAGATGGAGACAATTGCGCAACGCTGGTATCGGTTGTTTTGGGACGATAAATGTCAAACAACACCGCATCACGCAACACATCTTGCGCTTGGGCAGACCAGATGGCATGCATCAAGGCATCATGCGTGACCGATTCATTCACCAGAACAGCGATGTCACGCTCAACCGCCTGGAAACGTGGCACTGACGTGAATTTGGGAACTTGCCGATTCAACACGGCATCAAGATCGACCTCAAACAATACTGGCGCTTGCACCAAGTCATAGGTTTGCCGCCATTTAGGATGCAATTCACCCACAAATCCAACCGGTTTGCCATGACACAAGACTCGTGCACAGCGACCTGGGTGCATGGCTGGATGCTGAGCAGACTCAAACGTCAACCGAGTGGGTGCAAACAAGGCTTCAAGGTCGCCCTTGACATCATAGAAGTCAACCGCTCGCTCTTTGCATCCCCATTCCGGGACATTCACTGAGCCCACGGCCAGACCGGCCACCTTCATGGGTTGGTCAAAGCCTTGCACGGTGGTGTCAGAGCTGGAGATCGAGGCATCACGCAAAAACACCCGGCCCAATTCAAAGACCCGCACACGTTGTGCTTTACGATCTTGGTTGAACTTTAGAACTTGTAGCAAGGAACCCAACAATGACGAGCGCATCACGCTCATTTGGCTTGCAATTGGATTGAGTAACTTGATCGGGTTCGGGTTGCCCGCCAGCTCATGCTCCCAGCGTTCTTCGACAAAACTGAAGTTGATGGTTTCCTGGTAACCCAAGCCCGCCAAGGTACGCCGCACAGCAAAACCGGAACGCTGATTTTCAGGGCGGATTTTGGCCGTGATCGGCGCATTCGGAGGTGTTTGCGGCAAATGGTGAAAACCAATCATCCGGGCCACTTCTTCAATCAAATCCTCTTCAATTTGCAAGTCAAAGCGAAAGGATGGTGCGGTCACTTCCACCACACCTGCCCCTTCCACCACCGGCAAGCCCAGACCGGTGAGGGCTTTCACACACTGCTCCTGGGTTAAAGGCATCCCCAGCACTTTGGCCGCACGCGCCACCCGCATGCTGACTTTGCTGGCTTGAGGCATGGCCACTTTTTGATCGCTCACCGGGCCACACTTTGTGTCAGGTGTACCACAAATCTCCAGAATCAATTGGCTGATGCGCTCGATGTGCTCGACCGTCCATTCGGGATCGACACCCCGCTCAAAGCGATGACCGGCATCGGTCGAGAAGTTGAATCTGACACCGCTGTGGCATCACCACCCATGATGCCGGCCAGGGATTCCACCTGCACATCATCGGCAATCACCCCCACCTGAGCATCCACCGTCACCGTATTGCCATTGAGCAATGTGAGCTGTTCGCCGGGTTTACCCCAACGCACGTCCAGACCCCCATGAATCTTGTCGAGGTCAAAAATGTGGCTGGGACGACCCAACTCAAACATCACATAGTTGGATATATCCACCAAAGCCGTCACGCTGCGTTGCCCGCAACGAGCCAGTTTGTCGACCATCCAGGCTGGGGTGGCAGCTTTGGGATTCACGCCGCGAATCACCCGCCCGGAAAAACGTCCACACAAATCAGGCGCAGTCACTTTCACGGGCAACACGTCATCCAGCGCACAAGCGACCTTGGGGAAGGTCAGCGGCGTCAAGGGTGCGCCGGTCAAGGCGGCCACTTCACGCGCAATGCCATAGACACTCAGGCAATGGGCCAGATTGGGTGTCAGCTTCAATGTCAGCAAGCTGTCATCCAACTGCAAATGCTCGCGAATACTTTGCCCCACCATGGCAGTAGATGCGAGCTCCAGCAAGCCACCATGATCTTCAGCTAGCTTGAGTTCGCGTGCCGAGCACAACATGCCGAAACTCTCGACACCACGTAGCTTGCCGACCTTGATCAGAAACGGTTTACCGTCCTCTCCAGGTGGTAACTCTGCCCCGACCAAGGCACAAGGCACTTTGATCCCGACACGGGCATTGGGTGCACCACACACAATGGTCAGACATTCTGCCTGGCCAACATCCACCTGGCACACGCGCAGGCGATCTGCATTGGGATGCTGCGCAGCTTCTTTGATTTCACCCACCACAATGTGGCTGAAGGGTGGCGCTACAGGTTTGAGTTCTTCAACTTCCAGACCTGCCATGGTCAAAGTTTCGGACAGTTCGGCCGTGCTCAAAGATGGGTTGCAAAATTCGCGCAACCAGGATTCAGGAAATTGCATAGTCAATCCAACGGGTTCAGACAATAAGGCGAGTCAAGACCGCAGTTTCTAGCTTCAGCGAAACTGCGACAGGAAGCGGATATCGCCATCAAAAAACAGACGTAAATCGTTCACACCATAACGCAACATGGTCAGCCGGTCGGGCCCCATGCCGAAAGCAAAACCAATGTAGCGCTCAGGGTCGAGGCCCATATTGCGAATCACATTGGGGTGAACCTGACCTGAGCCAGCCACTTCAAGCCAGCGCCCGGCCAAAGGGCCACTGGGGAACTGGATGTCAATTTCGGCACTGGGTTCAGTGAACGGAAAGAAACTCGGTCTGAACCGCAGCACCAGATCAGGGTTTTCAAAAAAGGTACGGCAAAAATCGGTAAACACAAACTTCAAATCCTTGAAGCTGACGTTTTCGCCCACCCACAGACCTTCGCACTGGTGGAACATGGGCGAATGGGTGGCATCACTGTCGACGCGATAGGTACGCCCAGGTGCAATGACGCGAATTTCAGGCATGGCCCCCGAAAAAAGTGCACCTTCTGCGGTGCTGTCCGCAGCCGCCGCACGGTGTTTTTTGACATGTTGCACTGCATGCCGAATCTGCATCGGGCTGGTGTGGGTACGCAGTAAATTGGGGGCTTGCTCGCTGCCACCTTCAACATAGAAGGTATCGTGCATGGAGCGTGCGGGATGATCTTCGGGCGTGTTGAGCGCAGTGAAATTGAACCAGTCAGACTCAATTTCAGGTCCTTGCGCCACCTCAAAGCCCATCGAACCGAAAATAGCCTCGATGCGCTCCAGCGTCAGCGACACCGGGTGCAGCCCACCCGTGCCACGCTGACGGCCCGGCAAGGTCACATCAAGCGCTTCGGCTTGAAGTTGCGCTTGTAATTCATTGTCTGCCAAGGCTTGACGGCGTGCTGTCAAAGCTGCTTCAATGCCTTGTTTGGCCAGATTGATGGCGGCTCCACGTGATTTTTTTTCTTCAACAGACAGCGCTGCCAAGCCTTTCATCATCTCGGTGATGCGGCCTGATTTGCCTAAAAACAAGGCCTTGCTGTTTTCCAGCTCGGCAGGCGTGTGGGCCAGCTCAAAAGCGGCGCGGGCAGTCTCGACAACGGTTGTCAAATCGTTCATAAATTCTCTTGAGAACTCAAATCCAAGGAAAAAGGGCTAGTGCCTTTTAAAGCTCTAGCCCTTATCAATATTGCGCAAGAAGCTATAAATTAAATAGCAACCAACTCAACTCAAGCTGCCAGTTTGGCCTTGACTTGTTCCACAATACCAGCAAATGCGGTCATGTCATGAATGGCAATATCGCTCAAAACCTTGCGGTCAATCTCGATACAGGCTTTTTTCAGGCCATTGGCGAATTGACTGTAAGTCATGCCACACTGACGGGCAGCGGCATTGATACGGGCAATCCACAACTGACGGAACACACGTTTTTTGGTACGACGGTCACGGTAGGCATATTGCCCAGCTTTCATGACCGCTTCTTTGGCGACCCGGAAAACATTACCGCGACGACCACGGAAACCTTTTGCAAGGGCTAAAACTTTTTTGTGGCGGGCGCGAGCCGTTACACCACGTTTGACGCGAGGCATGTGAGTACTCCTTGTTCGTCGTTAATTAAATACCACGGCCTGGAAGCATCTGTGCCATGTGACCCATATTGGTCTCATGAACAGCAGTTGCACCACGCAATTGGCGTTTATTTTTAGTGGTCTTCTTGGTCAAAATGTGACGTTTGAAGGCTTGACCGCGTTTGACGGTACCACCTGGACGGACGCGGAAGCGTTTCTTCGCCGCGCTTTTGGTCTTCATTTTGGGCATTTACTGCTCCTTTTCATTGTGCTCGTGAGGCGTCTGCAAACACCTTGCAGCCTTGATGGCCCCGAGCCACTTGGCGTAACAAGCGAGAGCCTGTTACGTTTCAGATCACACACTTTGAAGAGCATGTGACCCAAACCAGTCAGATCAAGTGCTTGCGCATTCAACCCAGACCGATTTTTGATCAACCCACACCAAAGTGCAGGCTTGAATCCATTAAGCCGCTGTTGAGGTTTCAGCAACCACCGGCTTCGCCGCACCCGGTTTTTTGCGACCTGGTGCAATCATCATGATCATCTGGCGACCTTCGAGCTTGGGAAACTGCTCCACCACAATCAAGTCAGCCAACTCATCACGAATACGATTCAACAAAGCCATGCCTAAATCCTGGTGAGTGATCTCGCGACCACGAAACCGGAGCGTGATTTTGCACTTGTCACCCTCAGCCAAAAAGCGCTTGATATTGCGCATCTTGATGTTGTAGTCACCATCATCGGTACCAGGACGAAACTTGATCTCTTTGATTTCGATCACGGTCTGCTTGGCTTTGGCCTCAGCAGCTTTTTTCTGTTCCTGGTATTTGAACTTGCCGTAATCCATCAAACGGCAAACTGGTGGATTGGCCGTAGCGGCAATTTCCACCAAATCCACGTCCAACTCACCCGCCATGCGCAGCGCTTCAAACAAGCTGACCACACCCAAGGGCTCATTTTCCACACCAGAAAGGCGAACTTCTGGCACCATGATTTCCCGATTTAATCGGTGTTTGCGTTCTTCGCGTTGACGGCGATCACGAAATTCGGTAGCGATGACTTAATCCTTCACAAAGATTACCACCTTGAAAGTGGCACAACTGCACAACACGACGCATTTTCAGCGGAATCAACTACTTGATTTACAGGAAACATCGGCGGATAACTTTTGCACAAATTCATCAACCGACATGACTCCAAGGTCTTGACCACCCCGAGCGCGCACTGCAACAGAACCAGATGCCATCTCCTTGTCACCAATGACGAGCAAATACGGCACTTTTTGCATTGAATGCTCGCGTATTTTATACGTGATTTTCTCGTTGCGAAGGTCTAACTCTACCCTAAACCCTTGATTTTGCAGCGTTTTGGCGACATTTCGGGCATATTCAGCCTGCGCATCGGTGATGTTGAGCACCTTGACCTGCACCGGAGCCAGCCAGGAAGGCAAGGCTCCAGCGGTTTCTTCAATCAAAATGCCAATGAAACGCTCCAGACTGCCAACAATGGCGCGGTGCAGCATGATCGGACGATGGCGAGCACCGTCTTCACCAACAAACTCAGCCTCCAGCCGCTCTGGCAGGTTGGGGTCAACCTGGATCGTGCCACATTGCCACGGGCGACCGATCGCATCTTTCAGTGTGTATTCGATTTTGGGGCCGTAGAAAGCCCCCTCACCCGGCAGGTAATCAAAGTCACAGCCAGAAGCACGCAGACCCTCGGCCAGCGCATTTTCAGCGCGATCCCAGCTCTCTTCTGAGCCAATGCGTTTGTCAGGGCGGGTCGACAATTTGTAAATGATCTTGGTAAAACCAAAGTCCTTGTAGACTTTTTGCAGCAAGGTGGTAAAGGCCACCACTTCGGACTGAATCTGCTCTTCGGTACAAAAAATGTGGCCGTCATCTTGCGTAAAGGCGCGCACCCGCATGATGCCGTGCAAACCCCCGGTAGGTTCGTTGCGGTGGCATTGACCAAATTCACCAAATCGAAGCGGCAAATCACGGTAACTCTTGATGCCTTGTTTAAAAATCAGAATATGCCCCGGGCAATTCATCGGCTTGAGCGCGTAATCGCGCTTTTCGCTCTCGGTAACAAACATGTTTTCACGGTACTTGTCCCAGTGACCGGTTTTTTCCCACAGCCCCTTGTCCAGAATTTGCGGGCCTTTGACCTCCTGGTAACCGTTGTCACGGTAAACCTGGCGCATGTACTGCTCCACTTGCTGCCAAAGCGTCCAGCCTTTCGGATGCCAAAACACCGTGCCCGGGGAGTGCTCATCAATATGAAACAAATCCAGCTCACGCCCGAGTTTGCGGTGATCGCGCTTTTCGGCTTCTTCGAGCATGGTCAAATGCTGCTGCAATTCATCCTTGGTGGCCCACGCAGTGCCATAAATGCGCTGCAACATTTCATTTTTATGGTCACCCCGCCAATAGGCACCGGCCACCTTCATCAGCTTGAAATGCTTGAGCTTGCCGGTGCTGGGCACGTGTGGGCCGCGGCACAAGTCTTCAAACTTGCCTTCACGGTACAAACTCACATCTTCTCCGGCAGGAATGCTGCCAATGATCTCGGCCTTGTAATGCTCACCCAGTTCTTTGAAATACGCCACCGCCTCGTCACGCGGCAACACACGGCGTACCACTGGCTCATCCAGCGAGGCCAAAGCGCTCATTTTTTTCTCAATGGCACTCAAATCCTCCAGTGTGAACGGGCGCTTGTAGGAAAAATCGTAGAAAAAACCGTGTTCAATCACCGGCCCAATCGTCACTTGCGCATCCGGGAACAGTTCTTTCACGGCATAAGCCAACAAGTGCGCGGTGGAATGGCGAATAACTTCCAACCCATCCGCATCTTTGGCCGTGATGATGGCCAAGGTGCTGTTTTTATCCATCACAAAACTGGTGTCCACCAGCTTGCCATCGACCTTGCCGGCCAGGGCTGCCTTGGCCAAACCCGTGCCAATGGATGCCGCCACGTCTGCCACGGTGACAGAAGCAGCAAAATCGCGTTGAGAACCATCAGGAAGCGTGATTTGAACCATGGTGATGAAGGATGAGAGTTGGTAAAAAAAAACGCGGAGGATTCCGCGTTTGATATGAATTCAAGAGCAATCAGTGCACTCGGCACGCGGACAACGGCCTCAGTGGGGTGATAAACCAGCCGGTGTCGTTCGCGGTGTCATAACCCGTGCGCCTTTCTTGCTCTTGAAAAATGTGATCGTAGATTTTAAACCACAAAAAAGGCTGGCTGCCCCTTGACAGGGCACCAGCCTTTGCCTCCTCGGATCTCGATTTAGTGGAACTGTTCTTCTTCTGTAGAACCCGTCAAAGCGGTCACGCTGGACTTGCCGCCCTGGATCACGGTGGTCACTTCGTCAAAATAGCCGGTACCCACTTCTTGCTGGTGCGACACAAAGGTGTAGCCACGGTCACGTGCGGCAAATTCAGGTTCTTGCACCTTTTCAACGTAAGCAGACATGCCACGAGCCACGTAGTCTTGCGCCAAGTCGAACATGTTGAACCACATCGAGTGGATGCCAGCCAAAGTGATGAACTGGTACTTGTAACCCATGGCACCGAGTTCTTTCTGGAACTTGGCAATGGTCGCGTCGTCCAAGTTTTTCTTCCAGTTGAAGGAAGGTGAGCAGTTGTAGGCCAACAATTTGCCGGGGTGCTTGGCATGTACGGCATCAGCAAACTTCTTGGCAAATTCCAGGTCAGGCGTACCGGTTTCGCACCACACCAAATCAGCGTACTCAGCATAGGCCACAGCGCGGCTGATGGCCTGGTCCATGCCCTTGTTGGTCTTGTAGAAGCCTTCAGCGGTGCGCTCGCCGGTCAGGAATGGTTTGTCGTTTTCGTCGTAGTCGCTGGTCAACAGGTCAGCCGCTTCAGCATCGGTACGGGCGATCACCAGGGTTGGCACACCGCAAACGTCAGCCGCCATACGGGCTGCAATCAGTTTTTGGCAAGCTTCAGCGGTAGGCACCAACACTTTCCCACCCATGTGACCACATTTCTTGACCGAAGCCAATTGATCTTCCCAGTGCACGCCTGCTGCACCCGCCTTGATCATGGCCTTCATCAATTCAAACGCATTCAACACGCCACCGAAACCGGCTTCTGCGTCAGCCACGGTAGCCCTTGTCACCCGCATCAATCCCTTTGGAGTGCTGGATTTCATCGGCGCGTCGGAAAGTGTTGTTGATGCGCTCCACAACAGTCGGCACAGAGTCCACTGGATACAGCGATTGGTCGGGGTACATGGCGGCGTAAGAATTGTTGTCAGCAGCCACTTGCCAGCCGGACAAGTAAATCGCTTTCACACCGGCCTTGACTTGCTGCATGGCTTGGCCACCGGTCAATGCACCCAGGCAATTGACGTAGGGTTCGGTGTTCACCAGGTTCCACAATTTCTCAGCGCCACGACGAGCCAGGGTGTGCTCAATCGGGAACGAGCCACGCAGACGCACCACATCTGCTGCGCTGTAACCGCGTTTGATGCCCTTCCAGCGTGGGTTGGTGGCCCAGTCTTTTTCCAGAGCGGCGATTTGTTGTTCGCGAGTCAGTGTTTCAGTGGTGTATTTCGGCATGAGATCACTCCTAAGTTGATGAAAACGATGGGCATTTAAAGCATGGTGCTTGGTTCGCCATGGCGTTTATTCTAGGTCTTATAGAAGACTAAATTCAAATCTTATGTCTTATACAAGACTTTTATTTAAATTAACAAAATCAACAACTTACACATTGCATATTGCAATATGAAACCAAATTTCTTGACTTAAGACATGACTCATCAATGGCAGCACACCAATGTTTCACTATGCAAAACGTATTTTTCACATAGCGAGATCAAAAAGCCTGAGCATAACGATCAAACTCCCATGCACTGACAGACTGGCTGAAACTGTCCCACTCCAGCCGTTTCAGTGCCAGAAATTGCTGGCAAAACCCAGTGCCCAAGGCTTCGATCAAGCGTGTGTCTTGCGCCAGGGCATCGAGGGCAAGCCCCAGATCACGCGGCAAGCGCTCAGGCATCAGCGCCCCGCTGGCAAAACGCTCGTACAAGTCTTCATTGCTGGGCGCAGGGGCTTGCAACTGGCGATCCAGCCCGTCCAAACCCGCCGCCAGTGTGGCGGCAATGGCCGCATAGACATTGCACGAGGGGTCAGGCAAACGCCACTCCAAGCGCCCGGCCACACTGCGTACCAGACAGGTGCGGTTGTTGTCGCCATAGGTCTTCCAGACTGGAGACCAGGTGGTGCCGGAAGCACTTTCACTGCATGCCAGGCGCTTGTAACTGTTCACCGTGGGGGCACACAGCGCACTTAAGGCATCGGCATGCAGAAGCAAACCGGCAATGAAATGATAGGCTGCGGGACTGAGCAGCAGCGCATCATCAGGCGCATGAAACACCGCCCTGCCCTGCGCATCGGTCAAACTCATGTGAAAGTGCAAACCACTGCCTGGGGCATCGGCAAAGGGCTTGGGCATGCAACTGAAGACACTGCCGTGGCGCTGGGCCAGCACATGGGCCGTCATTTTGAAAAGCATGAAGCGATCCGCGGCAGCCAGGGCCTCGTCAAACTTGTAGTTGATCTCGTACTGCCCGCGAGCATCTTCATGGTCAATTTGCTGCAAATCAAAGCCCAATGCAATCAAGGTTTGCCGCATGTCGTCCAGGAAATCGCGGTTGCGGTAGATGGCTTTCAGGTCATAAGACGGCTTGTCCAATTGGTCTTGGGCATCAGCCCCTTGCCACTGGCCATGGGCATCTTGTTTCAGCAAGAAAAACTCAGGCTCAATACCCACCCACAAGCGCAGGCCCCTGGCGTGTAACTTGGCCAACTGGGCTTTCAGCAACTGCCTGGAACAGGTGTCAAGCGGCTGGCCACCCGCGTAGCCATCACATACCGCATGGGCCACACCGGGCATGAAGGGCAATGGCCGCAAGGAATCGATTTGCACCCGACCGTAATACTCACTGCGTGCGCCAAAACGACCAAGCCCGGTGCCCCAGATGCTTGGGCCAGCAAAGCCAGCGCCCTGCTCGACCCATTCCGGCAAAGAGTCGAGGGGCACCAGCTTGCCCTTGGCAACCCCGTGCAAGTCACAAAACTGGGTCAGGATCGAATGAATGCCCTGGGCTTTAAGGTCAGCCATGACCGTCGGGTATTGATTCATGATGTTTTAGGCCTCTAGCCCATACAAATAAAGCGCAAGAAGCTATATAAAGGCGAGTTCAACTACGAACTGCGTGAGGGCCAAGTCAAAGTGTA
>VIKI01000159.1:9569-14909 GCA_008080595.1 Comamonadaceae bacterium | reverse complement strand
CAATGTGACGCTCATACTTACCCGGCTCGCGCTGTATGCCAAACTTGGTCGCCAGCACCACCTGAGCCCGCCGCGCTGCGCCACCTTGTTGCAGAAAGCGCCCGATCAGGGCCTCGTTGCGGCCAAACCCATAGGCATCGGCGGTGTCAAGAAAATTCACGCCCAGTTCCACGGCCCGTGTCAGCGTCGCCAGCGATTCTGTGTCATCACTGGCCCCGTAAAACTCGCTCATGCCCATGCAGCCCAGGCCGATGGCCGACACCGGGGTTTGCAGCTGTCCTAATAAACGTTGTTGCATGATGTTCACTCCTATTGAATGGTGTAGCCGCCGTCCACCACCAGGCCATGGCCGCTGATGTAGCTGGCCGCATTAGAGAGCAAAAACAGCACCGGCCCGGCGATTTCTGTGGCTTGCCCGGCCCGACCGGCGGGGGCGCTGAGCATGGCTGCGTGTAAGTTGTCGCGGCTTCCGAATCCGATGTCGGTCATCGCGGTGGCGACCGGGCCGGGGCATACCGCATTGATGCGAATGCCTTGCGTGAAGTATTCCAGTGCCGCCGTGCGGGTGAGGCCCATCACGCCGTGTTTGCTGGCGACATAGGGTGACAGGTTGGCAAAGGCGACCTGGGCACCGATGGATGCGGTATTGACGATGGAGCCGCCACCGGTCTTGAGCATGGCTTCGATCTGGTATTTCATTGACCAGAAAACGCCCGCCACATTGGTGCGCATCACGGCATCAAAGTCTGCTGAGCTGGTGTCGTGCAGCGGGCTTGCCGTGCCCAGCAGTCCGGCGTTGTTGAATGCGCCGTCGATGCGCCCGAAATGGGCGACGGTGGCGGCTACCGCCTGCTGCACATCGGCCTCGACGCTGACATCCATTTTGAGGACCAGCGCTTTGCCACCGCTGGCCACAATCTCTTGGGCCAGTGGCGCACAGGCATCCGCCCGGCGCGCTGCCAGCACCACGTTGGCCCCAGCGCGGCCAAGCGCCAAAGCGGTGGCAGCGCCGATGCCCGATGACGCGCCGGTCACCAGAACCGTTTTTCCGGCCAGATCAGATGAGTTGTTTTCCATGAAATTTCCTTTTTTCGGGGGTGATAAGAATGAGACATGGAGCTTAGGTGCGAAAGCACCGTGCAACAATCCATTCATTTGTGCATGGGTTGATGAATTTTTCTCACCAATATGGCTTCAACGAACCTGACTGACTTGCAAACCTTCACCGTGGTGGCACGCTTACGCAGCTTTCGCGCGGCGGCGCTGGAGCTGGGGGTGTCGCCTTCGGCCATCAGCCACAGCATGCGCACACTGGAAGAGCGGCTGGGTCTGCGCTTGCTCAACCGCACCACCCGCAGCGTGGCCGCCACGGTGGCTGGCGAGCATTTGTTGGCCCGGCTTGCGCCCGCCTTGCTGGAGATTCAGGGGGCGCTGGACGAGGTGAATGCCTTGCGGGATTCGCCCCTGGGCACTTTGCGCATCAATGCGCCGCATGCGGCGGCAGAGCTGGTGCTGGCCCCGCTGATCACCCGCTTTCTCACCGCCCACCCGGGCATGAAGGTCGACCTGGTCACGGATGACAGCTTTGTCGACATTGTGGCCAACGGCTTTGATGCCGGGGTGCGGTTTGGTGAAAGTTTGCAGCAGGACATGGTCGCCATTCCCCTGGGTGGGCCGCAGCGTTTCATCGTGGTGGCATCCCCGGCCTATCTGGCTGCCCATGGCAGGCCGCAAGCGCCGAGTGATTTGCCGCAGCATCGCTGCATTGGCATCCGATTCCACAGCGGGGTGGTGTACCGTTGGGAGTTCGCCAGGGGCGGGGAGCAGCTGGAGGTTGAGGTGGATGGTGCCTTGTTTGTCAGCGACAATGGGCTGATGATCCGTGCCGCTGAAGACGGCTTGGGGCTGGCCTATGTCTATGCGCAATACGCCCAGGCTGGCTTGGCCGCCGGGCGGCTGTGCCAGGTGCTGGAGGATTGGTGTCCTGAAATCCCCGGCTTTTTTCTCTACTATCCCAGCCGCAAGCAGATGCCTGCCGGGCTCAAGGCCTTTGTTGAGCTGGTGAAAGCAGGTATGCCGTCCGCAGTTGCGGGGGGCCGGGGGGCTGAAAGCCGGTGGTAGACAGAGCAATGATGCTGATCACACATTTGCCACGGGTCTGTGCGCTTGCGTACATGAGGCCTTGCCTGTTTCACAAGCAGCGCCTGCAAACCCGCATGAACTGGTGCTTTGGCGGCTTGTTCCGGCGCTAGTCCACAAACTTATCCACAGAAATTGTGGACTCATCGGTCTGTCAACAGACTGGCCGATGTGTTCAAACCATCAGGCTAAACGTTCACAAATCCCCTAGCACAAAGCACGATGGGAAATTGGATGTGCTTGAAAATTATGCAAAATTAGGCTGTAGGCCTTGTAAATCATGCGTAAGCAGCTACTAAAATAGTAGCTGTCAAATAATCTGCCAAGGCGTGTTGGTGAGTCTGCCTAAAAATGAGGCAGACTCTTGCAAGCCGCATGAATGCTGGGTTTGGCGACTTCTCCGCGCTGCGCTCCCCAGACTTGTCCACAAAATTTGTGAGCATGTGTATCCACTCCATGGATGCACCACACACGGGGTTATTCGACTGAAACAAGCTTTTGCGACAACAGCGCACTGTCGGTGTCCTTGCGCCGGGCAGCCAGCAGACCGGCCAGGGCCAGGCTGCTGGGCAGGTCGTCGTCAGTGTTGTCCAGCGGGGTGAGGTCGATGTACCAGTTGTGGCCTGCGGCGGTGGTGTCTAGGGTGATTTGAGTGGTGGGGCCTTGGCGGGTACTGCGGAGCCTGCTAAATCCGCCGTTTGAAGCTCCCAATGCCCCAATGCGGCAACCAGGGATGCATGCATTGACAAGGGCGTGTCGCTAGCGTTGTTACCCGTTGCATCGGATATTTTCCAGGCACTGCTCGGCAGCCCCAGGCGACGGCAAAGATCGTCGTAGCCGGAGATCACATCGTTCGAGGGGCGGATGTAACCGGCGACGCGGAACTTGACACCCTTTAGCGTCACCTCGGCCACATAGCGGTCATTGCCTGCGTAACCGGCATTGGGTATGTAGAGATCGACTACACCCCCTTCACGTGAAACTGATTTGATCACT
Source organism: Comamonadaceae bacterium (assembly GCA_008080595.1). Classification (GTDB taxonomy): domain Bacteria; phylum Pseudomonadota; class Gammaproteobacteria; order Burkholderiales; family Burkholderiaceae_C; genus Rhodoferax. Next base: position 11,774 of record VIKI01000159.1, on the reverse strand, counting down.
CCATGTTGCGGTTGCTCGACGTATGTCACCAAATAGTCTGTGGGTTTCAACTCCGTAAGGTGGGCCTTTTGATAGGACTGAACATAGGCCCCAATTGCGCCTAACGGACGCAAACTATCGGCACCTGCACCATTGTTAAGGTTGTATGGATCTTTCGGATCATAGGTTTCACACGAGCCAATGCTCCTGGCATTCACCTGGGAAGGTTCGATGGTTGGACGCTGTGTCGCTGCGTCCGGCGAGCCTGCAAAAGCCAACGCGAGTGCCGCAGCAGATAGGGTTCTCAGCATTTCTTCTCCTTGTAGATTGGCTGTAATGTCCGTACTAGTTGATTGAGGACTATTTGAGGCCGTGGTTGTCGATTCAAGGTGACGTGACGAGTTGATAGCAACCGGTCCACCCAGAGGGCGGAAATCCACGGGAACAGAAATGGGGTCAAGTCTTGCATTGCAATATCTCCACACTCCCCTCCAGCGAATTCATGAGTATAAAAACCCATGTAGCCACCGCCAACAGTGCGCAAGAAGCTCGTATATTCATAGCAATTTCCATCGCCCCTACCACCGCGACTCACCATCGCGAAGTGCAGAGTGAAAGCTTGCCAGATTTCTTTGAGGCTGTAGCAGCCGGTAGCTCAGGCTTTTTTGACCCAGGACGAGCACCAGCCCTTGGCCGCCACCTGTTTGCTGGCAAAGATCGGGCAGGGGCCGCTGGCTTCACCGGCTTTGCCCTGGTAGAGCGCACAGTTGTTGCAGGTGCTGTTGGCCACAAAATTTTTGAACTTCACAATGTCGGCCCGGCTGGCATCGTCCACATAGCCGAGGGCCATGGCTTGCGCATCTTTTTCGTTCACCATCGGGGCGGGCGTGGCGCTTGCTGTGGGGGCAGAGGCTGGTGCAGGCGTGGGTGCTGGAGGTGGTGGCGCGATATTGGCCGGTGAGGCAGGGGGCGCTGGTGGGGCTGGCTCGGTTTTGGGCGAGCAGGCCGCCAGCAGAGCCATACCGGCAAACGGTGTGATTTCGATAAAGCGTCGGCGGGTGGTGAAGGGAGTCATGGCAAATTCCTTGGGGTGGCGGTTGAAGCAATGATGCTGATCGCACATTCGCCACCGGTCTGTGCGTTCGCGCACAGGAGTCTATGCCTGTTTGCTAGGCATCGTCTGGAAACCCGCATGAACTGGTGCTTTGGTGCTTTGTTCAGGCACAAATCCACAAACTTATCCACAGAAATTGTGGATGCTGCAGCGAGCCAAGCCCGTTTTGATGCGCTGCGGTCTCCGTCACGCCGGTGATGAAATCGCCTAGCACAAACTGCTCTTGGAATCATCCAAAAGCATTAAATTTAAATTAAATTGGCCTGTAGACCTTGTTTTATAAGCGTAAGAAGCTATTAATTGTGTAGCAATATAAACGAGCGTTGATGGCTTGCTGGTGATCTGCCTACAAAATAAGCAGTCCGTTGGAACCCGCATGAATGCTGGGTTTGCTGACTTTTGCCGGTGCCGCTCCCCAGACTTGTCCACAAATTTTGTGAGCTTCGTGCAGGGGGCTCAGCCCAGCTCGAAACTGGTGATGCCGTACATGCCTGACAGCTCCAGAACAGGGGCTGCCTGGGTGTACATGCGTGCGGTTTCAAACACCTTGCACATGCCGCAGGCCTCGGCCAGGGCAACTGCGGCGGGGTTGCATTCGGGCACATCTAAAAAGATCGGCGCATCAGGGGGCAAGCCTTCACACAACGCCGCCAGCAGTGCCGCTGCCAGTTCCGGGCTGTTGGCAAACAGGGGGCCAATCTTGAAGCCCGTGCGGCAACTGCGCCGCACGCCGTAGCCTTGCAGACCCTGGCCACTCACCATCCCCAGTGCCACAGTTTGTGGCTGGCTGATCCAGCGACGCAAAAAATCGGGCCGTTCTGCCGGAAAAAAAGGCTTGTCAAAGGCCGACAGTTCATCCTGTGGCAGCGTGCTCAAGGGGATGATGCGGGTGTCGCCGGGCAAAATGGCTTGCAGTGGCGCTGCCGTGGCGACTCCCTGATAACGGACATTCCGGTGCGCCAGTTGAAAGCCACTGCGCCGGTAGTTGTCTTGTTGTGCCGTGACACCATCCAGCCCGACATGGCGTGTGCCCAGATGCGCCATGGCCGCTTGCCAGATGCGCCAGCCGTAGCCTTTTCCACGGTACGCCGGGTGGACGATGTAGAAGCCCA
>VIKI01000159.1:6812-9544 GCA_008080595.1 Comamonadaceae bacterium | reverse complement strand
AGCCAAAGGCCGCGTCATACCGCACCGCAGAAATCACCGCCACCGGCTCGTTGTCCAGCAGGCCGATCAGCAGACCTTGCGGGTCAACCGAGGAAAAGGGCTCGGCATCCATCAGGCCTGGGTTCCAGCCCTCAAGCGCAGCCCAGTCCAGCGCCAGATCGAATTCAATGCGGCTCATGGGCCGAATGTGGAAGTTTGCATGTGTCATGGATATCCCCGGTCAGGTTCAAGCTTTCATGGTAAAGCAAGACCGCGACGTGGCTCTGGGTATTATTGGCTGTGACCACAGCACGCCTGACCGATGGGGTGGAAGGCGCTGTGGCTTTTTTGGAGAAATGCAATTGAAGAAAAAAATCGCCCTTGTGGCACTGTGGATCGGCCTGGCGGGGTGCAGCAAAATCACCGCAGAAAACTATGCCAAGCTGCAAACGGGTATGTCGCAGGCCGAGGTGAACGCCATTCTGGGCAAGCCGGATTCGTGTGATGAAACGCTGGGTTTCAAGAGCTGCCGCTGGGGTGACGACAAAAGCTACGTGACGGTGCGTTTTGTTGCCGACAAGCTGATGCTGAACGAGGCGGTGAACATTCGCTAAGTGGCAACTGCGCTGGTGAGTGCATCGAGCGTTGGAATCCGTGTTTTTTAGATATGAAACTGGCCTCTGGCCCTTTATATTTATGCGCAAACAGCTATGTTTATGGAAGCAAAGGCATGCCCTGCTCAATCAGACTGGCATGTAATGCCGCCCCCAAGGGCAGCACATCGTCGTTGAAATCGTAGCCAGGGTTGTGCAGGTGGCAGCCACTTTCACCATGGGTCATGCCTTGGCCCAGACGCAACAAGTAGGCTCCCGGTTTGACACGCAGCATGAACGAAAAATCTTCCGCGCCCATGCTGGGTTCCAGGTCGCGCACAACGTGTGCTTCACCCACCAGACTGGCGGCAACGTCCCCGGCAAATCGGGCTTGCGCCGCAGTGTTGATGGTGGCCGGGTACAGGCGCTGGTAGCTGACCTGGGCGGTGGCCCCAAAGCCCTGTGCCACAGCGCCACATAACTCGTTCAGACGGCGCTCGACCAGGGCTTGTACTTCGGGCTTGAAGCTGCGCACCGTGCCCACCAGTTTGGCGCTGTCGGCAATCACACTCATGGCATGCAGGTCACCCGCCTGCATGGCGCACAGGCTGATCACCGCGCTGTCCACCGGCTTGACGTTGCGCGACACAATACTTTGGATCGCCGTGATGAGGTGTCCGGCCACCAGCACCGGGTCAATGGTTTGGTACGGGTGTGCGCCGTGGCCGCCTTGGCCGGTGATGTCGATGCTGATGCGGTCAGCGGCGGCCATCATCGGGCCAGAGTTCAGGCCGATGGTGCCCGCAGGCAAGGCCGGCCAGTTGTGCATGGCGTAGACCGATTGCACCGGGAAGCGCTCAAACAAGCCGTCATCGATCATGGCTTGAGCACCGGCGTAGCCTTCTTCGCCGGGCTGGAATATCAGTACCGCAGTGCCGTCAAAAGCGCGGGTCTCGGTCAGGTAACGCGCCGCCCCCACCAGCATGGTGGTGTGGCCGTCATGGCCACAGCCGTGCATCAGGCCGGGGCTGGCAGATTTCCAGGCAAAGTGGTTGTGCTCCTGCATCGGCAAGGCATCCATGTCGGCCCGCAAGCCGATCATTTTGCCGCTGCTTTGGCGGCTGCCATAGATGACGGCGACCACGCCGGTCTTGCCGATGCCGGTGTGAATTTCGTCCACGCCACACAGCCGCAAGGCCTGGGTGACACGCTCGGCGGTGTAGTGTTCTTCAAAACCAAGCTCCGGGTGGGCATGCAGATCACGGCGAAACGCGGTCAGTTCGGGGTGCAAGGCCGCCAGTCGGGCAAACGGGCGTTGCAAAGACAATTTTGGCAAGACATCGTTGGATGAATGAGTCATAAAAACGGCCTGAATGAATGTGAGTGGGGCGCTTGGTTGGGTATTGTCAGCTTGTCTGTGCAAGTTTTGCCGCACCAATGACGTGCTGACATGAGAACCAGCAGTGTCTTTGGCGCTACCTGCTTGGAAAACCGAGGGGAACTTGTGTGGCTACTCTTTGGATAGTTTTCTGCGCTGAAAATGACTCGGTGCCTTGCCCATGGCCTGTTTGAACATGGCGCTGAAGGCGCTGTCGCTGGCGTAGCCGCTGGCGGCGGCGACCTGGGCGATGGAGAGGCCCCGGGCGAGTTGCGGCAGGGCATGGGCCAGCACCGCTTGCAGTCGCCAGTGCTGGAAGGTGGTCTTCAGCTCGTCATGGAACAGGCGTGCCACGGTGCGCTCGCTGGCGCCAACCTGCTTGCCCCAATCGCGCAGTTGCGATTTTTCAGCAGGGTTGCGCAGCACCGCTTCGCACAGGGCGCGCAGGCGTTTGTCGCCGTGTTCCGGGTGAGGCATGGGCACACCCAGCGCCTGGGTGTCGGCACGGATGATTTCATCCATGGCCAGTGCCATGATCGCGTCCTCGCGCGGGCCTGCTTCGGAGCCTTCCAGCGCATGGATCAGCTCACGCAGCAGCTTGCTGACTACCAGCACACGGCATTCCGTCCAGTTGCTGGGGATCACGTGGGTGGCAATGTCCACGGTGCGCAATTCGGCGGTTTCCAGCACCACCACGTTGTGCTGCACTTGCGGTGGCAGCCACACGGCGCGGGTGGAGGGCACGATGAAGGTGGTTTGCAGCTCGCCCTGCGTCACGGTGA
>VIKI01000159.1:0-6782 GCA_008080595.1 Comamonadaceae bacterium | reverse complement strand
CAATGTGCGCATCCATGGCCAGCGCTCTGGCGCGGCTGCGTACCGGGCGTGCGGCGGTGGGCGGGCGGTTGGCCGAGGCATCAAACGATACCGGGGTGAGGGTGGTTTTGCGTTTCATGGCGGGAATTCGACGATTATTGTCTTTTTGCCGTATTTCTGCGCAGTGCAGCTGCTTTTAACATTGACCTATGACAAGTACTACCCTTCATTCCTCTGCTGTTCCCGTGCCGCTGCAACAAGATGCCAGCATCATCGCCCTGGTCGGCATGGCGCATGCCGCCTCACACTTTGGCCATTTGCTGCTGCCACCGCTGTTTCCGGTGTTCATGAAAGAGTTTGGCCTGAGTTTTTCGCAGCTTGGGGCGCTGATGAGTGTGTTTTTTGTGGTGTCGGGGCTGGGCCAGGCCAGTGCCGGGTTTGTGGTGGACAAGCTGGGCGCACGGCCCTTGCTGTTTCTGGCGATTGCTTTGTTTGCGGCCGCCGCTTTGCTGGCTTCAAGTGTCACCGGCTACAGCGGCTTGATGGCGGTGGCGGCGCTGGCGGGTTTGGCCAATGCCACGTTTCACCCGGTCGATTTCACCATTCTGAACCAGCGGGTGTCTGCACCGCGCCTGGGCCATGCGTTCAGCGCCCACGGCTTGACCGGTAATTTGGGCTGGGCCGCGGCCCCGGTGTTTTTTGCCACGCTCACCGCGCTGAGCCACTGGCGCACCGCGTACCTGGGGGCTGCGGCCTTGTATGGGCTGATTCTGCTGGTGTTGCTGCTCAACCGTGACAAGCTCAGCACCCAGATCGTGGTGCACCACCCGGATGCGCCTGCCGAGCACAGCATGGCCTTCATGAAGTTGCCGGTGGTGTGGTGGTGTTTTGCCTTCTTTTTGCTCTCAACCATGACCCTGGCTGTGATTCAGAGTTTTTCAGTGTCGATTCTGCAAGCCTTGCACAACATCAGCTTTGAGGCGGCCACATTGACTCTCACGGCCTACATGTTGTGTGGTGCGCTGGGCATGTTTGTCGGGGGCTTTGTCGCCGCTTATTCACGCCACAGTGACCGGGTGGTGGCGTGGTCGATGTCGGCGGCAGCGCTGCTGCTGGCGCTGTGCGGCACCGGCTTGTTTGGCGCGACCTTGACCATGGTGGTGCTGGCGGCCACCGGTTTTGCCGTGGGTATTGGCGGGCCTTCGCGTGACATGATGATCAAGAAGGCCACACCCAAAGGGGCCACCGGCCGGGTCTATGGCCTGGTGTATTCGGGGCTGGACACCGGCTTTGCCATTTCGCCGCTGGTGTTTGGCGCGTTCATGGATCGGGGCTGGTACAACGCTACCCTGATCGGTGCGGCGGCAGTATTGCTGCTCAGTGTGGTGGCGGCATTGGGGGTGGGGCTGCGCACCGGCAGGCCCACAAAAGTGGGCTGAAACTGGGGGCTTGCCAGGCGTTTGGCAGCCCCAGTTTCATTGCACAATGGGTGGATGAAAACTTTACCCCCTCCCCAAATTGGTGGCCACCTGCTGGTGCAGTGTCTGGTCGAACAAGGTGTCACACATGTCTTTGGTGTGCCCGGCGAAAGTTATCTGGCGGTGCTGGATGGCTTTCATTTGTACCGCGAGCAGATCCAGTTCATCATCAACCGCCAGGAAGGTGGCGCGGCCTTCATGGCCGAGGCGCATGGCAAGCTCACCCGGCGGCCTGGCATTTGTTTTGTGACACGTGGGCCGGGGGCCACCAATGCGTCGATTGGTGTACACACGGCGTTTCAGGACTCCACCCCGATGATCTTGTTTGTGGGTGATGTGGCCAGTGATACCCGTGACCGCGAGGCGTTTCAGGAGGTGGACTACCAGAGCTTTTTCGGCCCCAGCACCCAAGGCTTTGCCAAACGGGTGGAGCGGATTGACGATGTGACTCGCATCCCCGAATACGTGGCGCGGGCCTTTGCCACCGCCATGAATGGCCGCCCAGGACCGGTGGTGCTGGTGCTGCCCGAGGACATGCTGACCCAGGCGTTGATTCCGCATCCGATCAGTCACAAGTTGCCTCAGGCGCTTGCGCGGGTCGAGAAGGTTAAGGGTCATATTGGCCTTGAGTGCTTGTCAATGCTGCGTGAGCAGCTCTTAAAAGCAAAGCAACCCATGGTCATTGCTGGCGGCAGTGACTGGACTCCAGAGGGCGCACAGGCCTTGCAGCAGTTTGCTCAGCAGTGGCAATTGCCGGTCAGCAATGCGTTTCGCTTTCAGGACACCTTTGACAACCAGCACCCGCTGTACGCAGGTGACGTGGGCATTGGCATCAACCCGAAACTGGCGGCACGCATCAAGGCCAGTGATTTGATTCTGGCGTTTGGGCCGCGCCTGGGTGAGATGACCACCGGCGGCTACACGCTGATTGACGCGCCATGCCCGAAGCAAACCCTGGTGCATATCCACGCCAGCGCCGAAGAGTTGAACCGGGTGTATCAGGCCGATTTGGCCATTCAGGCCAGCCCGGCCCAGGCCGCCTTGGCTCTGGCCGAGATGGCCGCTCCCGAGAGCCTGCCATGGGCCGATTGGGCGCAGGCTTGCCATGCCGATTACCTGGCCAATTTGCAGCCGCAAGCTCTGCCAGGTTTGATCGACATGCCCGCCGTGGTGGCCACGTTGCAACGGCATTTGCCGGTGGACACGGTGGTGACCAATGGGGCCGGCAACTTTGCCAGCTGGGTGCACCGGTTCTGGCGTTATCAGGGTTTGGCCAAGGGTGTGAAGACCCAGCTGGCCCCCACCAACGGGGCCATGGGGTATGGTGTGCCCGCCGGGATTGCGGCGGCCATCACCACCGGACGGCTGGCCTTCACCATCACCGGGGATGGCGACTTTTTGATGAACGGGCAAGAGCTGGCGACCGCCATGCAGTACGGGGCCAAAACGATCATCGTGCTGCTCAACAACGGCATGTTTGGCACCATTCGCATGCACCAGGAGCGCGAGTACCCGCAGCATGTGTCCGGCACGCAACTGGCCAACCCCCACTTTGCGGCCCTGGCGCAGGCCTATGGCTATACCGGTGTGCGCATCACCCGCACCGATGAATTTGAGCCCGCCTTGCTGGCAGCGCTGGCCCGAGCTGAAGGCACGCTGATTGAGCTGATGCTGGACCCCGAGGTGATCAGTACCCGGGGTACGCTGGCGGCTATCACTCAAGCATCACTTGAGCGTGAAGCGGATCGTCGATAGTGATTTTTGCTATTAAATATGTAGCTGTTTGCGCATTGTAAATAAGCACTAGAGCCTGTTTTCATCCACAAAAAAACCAGCTTTCGCTGGTTTTTTTGCTCGGGTGGCATTGAGTTGGCCACCTTGGGGGAGACGATTCCTCTACTTGATGTCCACGCCATAGAAGGTGTGGCGGGCAAACGGGCTGAGTTTGAAGTCAATCACTTCCTTGCGCACCGGTTTGAGCTGCACGGCGTGTGCAATGGTGAACCAGGGTGCTTGTTCCTTGAAGATCACCTGGGCTTTTTCGTAGAGCTTGGTACGCTCCGCCGGGCTGCTGACAACCTTGGCTTTTTGCACCAGGTCTTCAAACGGCTGGTAGCAGAACTTGGCGACGTTGGAACCATTGGACTTGGCCGAGGCACAACCCAGCAGCGTGTTGAGGAAGTTGTCTGGGTCACCGTTGTCACCGGTCCAGCCCAGCATACCCATCTGGTGTTCGCCGGCTTGCATACGCTTGCGGTATTCGCCCCATTCAAAGCTCTTGATCTCGGCCTTGATGCCGACCTTGGCCAGGTCAGCTTGCATCAGTTCGGCAATCCGTTTGGCATTCGGGTTGTAGGGGCGCGCAACCGGCATGGCCCACAGGTCGGTGGTGAAGCCGTCTTTAAGTCCAGCGGCTGCCAACAGTTTTTTGGCTTCAGCGGGGTTGAAGGCATCGTCCTTGATGGTCGTGTTGTAAGACCACTGGGTGGGCGGAATCGGGTTGGTGGCTGGGATGCCGGTACTCAAATAGACGGCTGAGACGATGGCTTTTTTGTCAATGGCCATGTTGACCGCTTTGCGCACCCGCACGTCATCGAAGGGTTTCTTGGTGGTGTTGTAGGCCAGGTAACCAATGTTCAGGCCGGGTTGCTCCAGCACCGTGACATTCGGGTCTTTGCGCATGGCATCCAGATCGGCCGGGTTGGGGTAGGGCATGACATGGCATTCACCCTTTTGCAGTTTGGCCCAGCGTACCGAGTTGTCGGGTGTGATGGAGAAGATCAGGTCATCGATCTTGGCCTTGCCAGCCCAGTACTGGGGAAAGGCTTTGTAACGGATGATGGCATCTTTCTGGTACTGCACCAGCATGAAGGGGCCGGTGCCCACGGGATCCTGGTCAATTTTTTCAGGCGTACCAGCCTTGAGCATGGCAATGGCGTATTCCTTGGATTGGACTCCCGCATACTGCATGGCCAGATTTGACAGGAATGGTGCTTCAGGCGCGTTCAGGGTGATCTTGACGGTGTACTCATCCACCTTGTCGACCGATTTCAGCAGTTTGGGCATGCCCATGTCATTGAAATAGGAGTGGTTGGAGCTGGTGACCTTGAAATAGGGATCGTTTTCTTTCCATTGGCGCTCGAACATGAACAACACATCGTCGGCGTTGAAATCGCGCGTGGGTTTGAAGTTCTTGTTGGACTGCCATTTCACACCTTTGCGCAAGTAGAAGGTGTAGGTCAAGCCGTCTTTGGAGATGTCCCACTTTTCAGCCAAGCCTGGCACAACCTTGGTGCCACCACGTTCGAATTTGACGATGTTGTCGTAGATTTGCTCGGAGGCATCAAATGAGGTGCCGGTCGTGTTCAGACTGGGGGCAAAATTTTCCGGGCTACCTTCTGAGCAGAACACCAATGTTTTGGCCCCGGCTTGGCTTATGGCCAGCAGTGCGGGCAGCGCCAGGGCACACAGCGCGGTGCGTTTGAAGGTGATCTTGCGCTTTGATTTCGGAAAAGTCATCTTGTGGACTCCTTGCGGGTTAATGCTGCAATGCAGCGGGTTGAGAAAAATCAGTAGGAGTTGATTAAACAAATTGTTCAGCCAAATGGCAAGCCACTTTTCGATCGGCAAGTTCACGCAGGGCAGGGCGTTCGCTGGTGCAACGTGCCGTGGCGTGGGGGCAGCGGGTGGAGAACACGCAGCCAGAAGGTGGATTCAGCGGTGAAGGTAATTCGCCAGTGAGCACCATGCGTTTCTTGGCCAAACCTGCGCCCGCAATCCCCGGTGTAGAGGCCAATAAGGCCTGGGTATAAGGGTGCAGCGGTTGTGAGAAGAGGGTGGTTTTGTCACCTTGCTCAACCGCGTGGCCCAAATACATCACCAGCACATCGTGGGCAATGTGGCGCACCACACCCAGATCGTGTGAGATGAACAGGTAGGCCAGATCCAGTTCTTGCTGCAAATCGGCCAGCAAATTGAGCACCTGGGCTTGAATCGACACATCCAGTGCCGAAACCGGCTCATCGGCCACGATCAATGCCGGTTTGAGCATCAGGGCGCGGGCGATGGCAATACGCTGGCGTTGCCCCCCCGAGAACATGTGGGGGTAACGGTCGAAATGTTCAGGGCGCAGGCCGACCAAGGCCAACATGGCGCGGGCTTGTTCAGCGCGTTCTGCATGGCTCAGTGGGGTATTGATCTCCAGCGGAGATTCCAGGATGGCGCCAATTTTCTTGCGCGGGTTGAGTGAGCCAAACGGGTTTTGAAAGACCAGTTGAACTTTTCGGCGCAAGGCATGGCGTTCTTGTTCGCTGGCCTTGACCACATCCATGCCACCAAGTGTCAACTCACCCGACGTTGGCATCTCAATCAAGGACACCATCCGTGCCAGGGTTGACTTGCCGCAGCCAGATTCACCGACAACAGCCAGTGTTTTGCCAGCCAGTACGGTGAATGACACGCCACTGACCGCCTGCAAATGGTCAGCTGGGCGCATGAAGCCCCGGTTGATTTTGTAGACCTGTTTCAGCTCTCGTGCAAGCACCACGGGGGCGTTGGGTGGGGTTGCACTCATACGCGGTCCCCTTGTAACGGGTAGTGGCAACGTACCATGCCACTTTGCCAATCCCTTAATTCGGGGCGCTCGGTGCGGCAATGCTGGGTGGCGTAGGTGCAGCGTGGCGCAAACAGGCAGCCGCTGGGGCGGTCAAACAAGCCGGGCACCATACCGGGAATGGTGGACAGACGGGTTGCCCCATCACTGCGCTCGGGCATGGCGGCCAGCAGCGCTTCGGTGTAGGGGTGTTGGGGGGACTGAAAAATGTCCTGGGCGCTGCGGGTTTCCATGATCTGGCCGGCATACATCACGGCCACACGTTGCGCCATCTCGGACACCACGCCCATGTTGTGGGTGATCAGCACCAGCGCCATGTTGAGGTCTTTTTGCAAGGTGCGCAGCAGGTCAAGAATCTGGGCCTGAATGGTCACGTCAAGCGCGGTGGTGGGTTCGTCGGCAATCAGCAGTTTGGGTTTGCAGGAGATCGCCATGGCAATCATCACGCGCTGGTTCATGCCGCCCGACATCTGGTGCGGATACACATTCAGGCGGCTCTCGGGCGCAGGAATGCCCACTTGCTCCAGCAGTTCAATGGATCGTTTGCGGGCTGCCTTGCCGTCCATCCCCAGGTGCAGCTTGAGCGATTCGGCCAATTGGAAGCCGACGGTAAAGCAGGGGTTCAGGCTGGTGGTGGGGTCCTGGAAGATCATGGCCACGTCTTTGCCAGTGAGCTTGGCTCGGGCGCTGGCGGAGAGTTGCAGCAGGTCATG
>VIKI01000158.1 GCA_008080595.1 Comamonadaceae bacterium | reverse complement strand
CGGTGACCGCCGAACAACTGAGCCACGGCGATTTTGATGAGGTGGTGCTGGCCACCGGCGTGCGGCCACGTCAACCCGATCTGCCCGGCATCCACCGGCCCAACGTGCTGGCATATGACCAGGTGTTGTCAGGCGCGAGCCCGGTCGGCGCACGGGTGCTGATCATCGGAGCCGGAGCCATTGCCTACGACATGGTGGAATTTTTGCTGGGCGACGCACCCCACACCCCACCCGCGCTGGACGACTTTGCCGCCGAATACGGGCTGGACATCAGCGCCCAATCTTCTGGTGGCCGCGCCCCCAAACCCGAGCGCCTGCCAGCCCGCAGACAAGTGACGCTGCTGCAACGCAGCGACAAACGCCCCGGAGCTTCGCTGGCCATGACCACCGGCTGGATCAAACGCGACAAGGTACAGCGCTTGGGTGTGCCGATCTTGACCGGGGTGAGCATCCAGCACATGGATGATGCCGGCCTGCACTACAGCACAGCGGACGGCAGTGTGACCACCTTGCCGTTTGACACCGTCATCGTCTGCGCCGGGCAGGAGCCGGTGCGCGAACTTGAAGCCCAATTAAAAAGCATCGCACCCAACTTGCCGGTGCATGTGATCGGTGGTGCGGACAAGGCCGCCGAGCTGGATGCGCGGCGTGCCATTGAGCAGGCCAGCCGCCTGGCGCTGGAGATTTGAGTCGCCATGAGCTTCTGGCGCAGCCGCCAGGGCGCGGGGATTGCCCTGATCCTGCTGGCGGCGCTGACCTTTGCCAGCATGGACACCACCACCAAATACGTCACTCGCGTTATTCCGGTGCTGATGTTGCTGTGGTTTAGGTATGTTTTTCAGGTCTTGAGCACACTGGCTGTGCGCTACCCGCTACAAAAAGCAGAGTTGTTCCAGACCCGCAATCTGCGTTTTCAGTTGCTGCGGGGTGGCCTGCTGCTGATCACCACCGGGTGTTCATTTTTTGGCCTGCAGCATCTGCCAGTGGGTGAATTCACCGCCATGATGATGCTGTCACCGCTGGTGGCCACCGCCATGTCAGCCTGGTTTCTGAAAACCCATGTGGCACGCTTGCGCTGGTGGCTGATGGCGGGCGGGCTGCTGGGTGTGTTGCTGGTGGTGCGCCCCGGTGGCCAGCTGTTTGGCTGGGCGCTGGTATTCCCGGTCGGGCTGGTGACCAGCTACGCCTGGTTTCAGGTGCTCACCAGCCGTATGAGTGGTGAAGAAAACCCCTACACCACCCACCTCTACACCGGCCTGGTCGGTACGCTGGTCATGAGCCTGGTGCTGTGGCTGACCGGCTGGAGGCCAGAGCTGCTGCTGACCTACTGGCATTGGTTTTTGCTGGTGGGCTGTCTGGGCACCTTGGGCCACCTGATGCTGATCCGCGCCTACATGTGTACCTCGGCCCCGGTGTTGACGCCCTACCTGTACAGCCAGATCGGTTTTGCCATGCTGGGCGGCTGGCTGGTGTTTGCCCATGTGCCTGATTTGTGGGCTTGGGCGGGTATTTGTGTCATTGCTGCCAGTGGGGTGGGGAATACGCTGCTGACGATGCGGGAGTTGTCGCGGTTGGGGCGGGGGGATTGAGGGTTAAGCGGCTGTAACGGCTTTTGGACTTTGGAAAGAATGGGGATTCTGGATGCACCGTCATTGGTGACCATGAGGCAATTGTGGGTGGCAGGGAATGGGTTGGGGCGGCGGCCTCATGCTGTCAAAGGCCAAGAAAACGCAGTTTCAGTGCAGACTAACTTGCTTGCAAGTTATGTCGTAACTAAATCGGCCGCCACCCCAACCCATCCCCAGCTTGCGAGCGATTTTTGAACTCGAATGAGAAGACCAGATGCGGGGAAGAATCAATGACTGAACGGCAGGTAACGGAAAAGCTGATTTGGTTATACCCAAAAGCTCCAACGATGCCAAAGGAGGCCAGTTACATCAATAGCGGTTTAAATTGGCCAGTTATTTTTGGTTGACTCAAAATGCCCACGATCGAGGTCGGGCACTAACGCCAGCTAATGGAGAGCTCCGAGCAAAGCAATCAGCCTGAGCGCGCCGTAAATCGCCTCGAAGTCTCTCAAGAAATACTCATATAAATCAATCAATTAGAAAGAGTGGCTTGAGCAGCCGCTTCTTCACCCTTGGCACGTAGATAGCGACTTAGGTCGGAAGCAAGTGATGCGCCGGGACGATACATTTGGGGCGTTACTTTGACCTGCGCCACCCCGTGACTGTCGATGTAAGCGCGACGATTCGGTGTGAGCGCGTCGGACTGCTTTTTAATGAAATCTTTCCACTCCGTCTTCAAGCGATCAATGTCCATGTCTAAGTCCACATCCGATTTTCCGCGCAAAACTTCTGGCAGATAGAGTTCAACGTACATGAATATCATCGCGTACATGTCGGAGCTCATCGGTGTCTCGGGCCTGTCGGTTGGTCTCAGTCTTCGAAAAGCGCCGAGGGCAAGAAAAGTTCGATCAAATGCGGTGTTGTCTGATAGATCGATTGCTGCAAAATCGTTCTTCTGAAAGAGTCGCTTTTCACGGCCCTTTGATATCTGGCCGTTGGCAGCGTAATACAGCCTCCAGAACTTGTTTCTCTCCACAATATCATGCGCTTTAACGTATCCATCACGAAGCCCATCTGAGAACTCCCCGCGCTTGCGCTCGTACAAGATGCCGTATCGCTCAAACATCTTTCTCTGCACTGCAAGGTGTATGGCATCATTCGCGAAACGATCTGCGTTGACGACAGGAGTTTGCTTGTTTGTCGCAGTGGAGATATCGTCAATTAGTTGAAGCTTAGCATTGTCGGAGTCGTTGTCGAGGACTGTGATTATCTTTAGTAGTACTTCCTTGTCCTCAAAGAGAGATTCCGCCTGGGCCATGTTTTCGCTATAGATCCGACTCAAAGTGAAAGAAGTTTGCCCCCCGTTAATAATTTGAGGATTCTTGATTCGTAGTTGAGCCTTATTCTTCTGACCAATTTTTTCGTTGATGTTTGTCTCTTCGGACAACATCGTGATTCCATTGTTGAAGATTGCAAACTCGTTCGTATGGGTGGAAACAATTGACTCTCTGATCGCAGCATGGACGTTCTTTCCCTCAAACTCCAGATAACTTCTGGGGTTGTATTTCAGGATCGCATTCTTGTACTTGTGCATTACGCGCGCAATCTGAAGCGTCGGAACAAAAAGTACAGTGATCTCGCAGTCACTGTACTTAGTCTTGACGTTATAGCTAATTTTGCTGCCAGAGTTCTTGTTCGACAGATCGATAGGGATGATGATGTCGCTTGCAGCAAAGAAGTTTCCGGTGACTACCGGAAAGACTAGTTTCTGGTATGTCTTCTCGAAATCGAAGACTTCGGCAGCATATCCACCTGTGAGTATCTTGAGCTTGGAGGCTGGGACTCCAGTCAAGTTGGCAAGTATCACAACCCGGTAGGAGAATCGAGCCACATCTGGCAGTGACGAGACATCTCGCTGAAACTGCTTGATCTTGCCGTTGTACTCGACACCCAATTCGTCTTTTAACTCGCCGTCCAGTACTCTGGTGATGTCCATGGCCAAAAGTTCATCGAGCGAAATCTCTTTGGACTCGAAGTTCTTCTCGGTGGTTCTGAACTTGGACTGGACGATATGAATCGTTTTGGTGTCGGTGTCAATGAAATAACCATCAATCCCTGCGTCTGCTGCTCCATCCGTAATTGTCCGCTCACGCTCGATAAAGTCGGTCAAGCCGAACATCACCTTGAGATAGAGATGAATGAATGCCCGAGCGCGTGCTTGGTTGACTTTCTCAACATTCTCTTCCGGGGGGCGGTAGCGTGAGGATTGCTGCGCAGGTGCTTCGGCGCGAATCTGATCCAGAACGCGCACTAGAGTTTCGTAGCGCATGGCATGGGTGTGGTGAGGAGTTGAAGCGGGCACGACAGCAAACCATCAGGCCCGGCGAAACGATGATAGGAATCAACTGCAGCTGGGCCCGGTGGCTTGCCGTTGGACCTCGCATCGAACGAGGGATGTGCACCCAAGATGGGCGCGAACTTAAGGGATGGAAATCCCCTGTGGGAGAACCGAATTGAACTCATAGAGAGCAATCTTAACCACGAGTTGACGGCAAGGGCTGACACGCGAGAGTTGGCCTGGAGGAAGCCAGAGTGCAAAGGTGCGAAACGACGGACAGAACCGCATAGCCCCAACTTGACTTGATATAGCCCCTGCCGCGATAACTGTGCAGTGGGCATCACCCAAGGGCGGTTTTCCGATGGGTATTTCGTCAAGTTGGCTGACAGCCATAGGCCCTTTGAAGCCATACAGGCTCAGTCTGAATTCAGCTAATTGCCAAAGAGCTCGGAATGTGTGCCTGCGCGAACAAAGTTGATCCAGTTGGCCTCAAGCTGATAGATCAGCAAAAAGTCGCCACCGATGTGGCACTCACGGTGGTCTGCCCACTCCCCTTTGAGGTTGTGATCTTGCCATTAAGGACCAAGAGGCGCATCGTTGGCAATAAGCCGCAGCATCACCTCCTTGAGTCGCACCCTATCAAACCGCCCGAGTGTGACAAGCGCTGCCAATCTTTCAGAAATGCCTTTGCATCATCGACGGCGCGTGGCAGCACCATGCGTTGGCTGGCTGCTGTTTTTTTCAAGATCGGCAAACAGTTCGTCAGCAGAGGCAAACCGGGTGCGACGTGCTTCCATCATGGCGCGTGACTCTTCCATCGCGGCACGGGTTTCTGCGTTGGGTACCTTGAGTTCGAGGGGGAATGCCTGGTCGATCACCACGCGGCGCAGAAACAAGCGCACCGCATCCGACACCGACAGGCCCATGGCAGTCAATGCCTGCGTGGCTTGCTCTTTGATGTCATCTTCCACCCGAATGTGGAGCATTGAAGTTTGTACGGTCATGTTGATGTCAACAGAATTGAGGGTGAGTTATGTATCTCATTTGATGTTAGAACAAGATTATCGAAATGGGCTAGGATACCCATAGCTTTGGAGAACTGCCATGACCACCACTGAAATTCAACTGCCAAAAGTCGCTCAAACCAGGATCAGCCGACTGGCACTCGCATCGGGGCGCAGCCCGGCAGCCATGCTGCGTTTCGTGCTGCGTGATGGTTTTGACGCGGTGGAACTCAGCATCAAAGAAAACGCTCAGGCCGACGAACAGTTTGCAGCCGGTGTCACGGTGCCACACGCCGATGTCATGCGGGACGCGCTGAGTGCAGTACATCAGGCAGTGCACCACACACAAGCTGTGGCATGACCCTGACTGTTGTCTGGTCGGTTCAAGCGCGCAATCAATTTGTCGCCACGCTCACGTTCATCGCCAAAGAAGACCCCCTGAGTGCGGAGCTGGTGCATCAACGGGTGAACAAGTCGCTCGCACTTCTATGCGATTCCCCAGAAATGGGTGTTTCGGCCCCAACAGCAGGTGTGCGAACCTACGCCGTACCCAAAACCGGCCACAGCTTTGACTATCGGCTGGTGCGCGACCAAATCCGGGTTCAACGCTGGTACAGACAAAGGCAGAAGCCTGCCGCTTGATCGCCTTCACCAAATGCCATGTTTGCCTGGCAAAAAATCGGTAGGTGACCCGGTGATGGGGACGCTAAAAGACAAGCTGGATGTTGCGCTCGGGCATGCGAGCAGTCGCGAAAACACTGCGTAACATCAGTTATTTAAGAGGAGAACCCATGAAAGCAGCATTCATCACCGGCCACGGTGGCAACGAGGTGGTTGAAGTCAGAACGTGTGAGCCTGCTGTGCGCCAGCCGGGGGAGGTGCTAATCCGCGTGGAGGCGGCGACCCTCAATCAGGTTGATTTGTACATGCGCAACAGCGGCGCAGGTATCACGCATCGGTTGCCCCAGATCATGGGCTTGGATGCAGCGGGTGTCATTGAGGAGGTGGATGCTTCTGAAACCATGTTGAAGCTCGGGCAGTCGGTGGCTGTTCATCCTGGCATCACGTGTGGCCGCTGTGAGTTTTGCCAGCGCGGCGAAGGTGTTCTGTGCACCAAGATGCAATTGCTGGGCGAACATCGCGACGGAACTTTCGCGCAATGGATCAGTGTGCCGGCTCAGAACGTCTTCCCCATGCCGCAGGGGCTCAGCTTTGCCCAGGCTGCCGCCATGGGGGTCAATTACCTCACGGCCTGGCGTATGTTGTTCACCAAGGCCCAGATCAAGCCTTGGGAGACTGCACTCATTTTCGGCATTGGCGGTGGGGTATCGCTGGCGGCTATGCAGATCGCCAAGGCGATTGGGGTCAAGGTTATTGTGACCTCGCGGGAGGATTCAAAGCTGCAGCGTGCGCTGGCCATGGGCGCTGAGTACGGTATCAACAGCCAGACGCAGGATGTGGCGAAAGCGGTGCTGTCGTATACCGGCGGCCGTGGTGTGGATGTGGTGATTGAGAACGTGGGTGAAGCCGTCTGGCCGATGGCCATGAAATCCCTGGTACGTGGGGGGCGGCTTGTGACCTGTGGTGCAACAACCGGCGACCAACCCCCTGCCGACCTGCGCCGAATTTTCATTCGCCAGTTGCAGATTCTGGGCTCGACCCATGGTGATTTTTCTGAGTTTCGGGCCCTGTTGTCGTTTGTGGAGAAGAGCGAAATCGCGCCGGTGATCGACAGCGAATTTCCGCTGGATCGAATCCATGACGCTTTGACCCGCCTGGAGTCTGGTCAGCAGTTCGGAAAAATCGCGCTGAACTTGGCGGGGTAAGGGCTCACAAGCGAGTAGCAACGACACAATTGGGAAATTTGGCATTTCTGCATCGCTTACCCCCGCAACGGCTTGAGCAAATCGCTCAGCCCGTTGTGGTCGATCTCGTGCATCAGCCCAATCAGGCGGCCAATTTCACCTTTGGGCACACCCTCGCGCACAAACCAGCGCAGGTAGTCACCTGGCAGGTCGGCAATCAGGCGGCCCTTGTGTTTGCCGAAGGGCATGCTGCGTGTCACCAGCAGTTGCAGGTCTTCGGGGTTCATGTCCTAGCCCCCGGCGCGTTTGACCTTGTGCCCCTGGGCTTGCAGCAGGGTCATGACCCGCTCCACATGGTCGCCCTGCACTTCAATCACGCCGTCTTTCACCGTGCCACCTGAGCCGCAGGCGGTTTTGAGCTGCTTGCCCAATGCCACAAGCGCGGTATCGTCCAGATCAAGCCCCTTGACCAGGGTGACCCCTTTGCCGGCACGGCCTTTGGTTTCGCGCGAAACGCGCACAATGCCATCACCACGGGGCCGGGCTTGGGCGGCGCGGCATTGGCAGGCGGCCACGGGCTGGCGGCAATCGGGGCACATGCGGCCACTGTCGGTGCTGTACACCAAGCCGCTGCTGATGAGTTTGGATTTCATGATGCGGGTCTACGAAAGATCAAAATGCTCTAATTTTTATAGCTGCTTGCGCTTATTCAATAAGCGCAATATGCCAAAATAGCTTACAAAATCAAACAAAGGAATCACTCATGTCACGTCAAAGCGTCTGGGCCACCAAGGTCATGGCTCTGATCAAAGGGGGCAACAGCACGGCGGCCATTGCCCAAATCAAGGTTGCTCCCACAGTGAAAGACCTGCAGGATTTGCGCAAGCAGCTGGCGGCTGGCAACCTGCTCAAAGCCCACCCGAATGTGGATGCCGCCAGCAGCGACATGATTGTGGCGCTGTCCGCGCCCCGGCTGCACCGCGCACCCTGAACTTTGAGCTTGGTTCAAGGCAGCTGATCCAACGCCTGCATGTAGGCGGGCTGCACCATCAGCGCATCCCAGGTGGTGGCCGGGCATTTGGGCAACAGAGCGCGGCGGCGGATTTCGCACTCATCCAGCGCTTGCCATTCCCCCTTGAGCTGAGCTTCGGTCAAGCCGTTGATCAGCGCATCCACCTCCAGCCCATCCCCCAGTGACTGGTTGCACAGCAGCACCATGTCACACCCGGCATTCAAGGCGGCAATGGCGGCCTGGGTGGTGCTGACAGGCTGGCCGTCCAGCACCCGCGCCCCGGCCATGGACAAGTCATCACTGAACACCGCGCCGGTAAAGTGCAACTGGCCGCGCAAAATGTCGCCCAGCCATTTGCCTGAAAAACCGGCCGGGCGCGGGTCCACCTTGGGGTAGATCACATGTGCGGGCATCACGCTGCTCAGCGCGGTGCCGAGCCAGCTGTAGGGTTGGGCATCGTCGGCCAGAATGGCTTTCAGGCTGCGCTTGTCGACCGGAATGTCGGTGTGCGAGTCGGCTGCCACAAAACCATGCCCCGGAAAATGTTTGCCGCAATTGGCCATGCCGCTCAAGTGCAGGCCGTGCATCAGGCTTTTGGCCAGCAGGCTGACCACCCGTGGGTCACGCGCAAAAGCGCGGTCACCAATCACGCGGCTTTCGCCAAAATCCAGATCCAGCACCGGAGTAAAGCTCAGGTCAACCCCGCAGGCGCGTAACTCGGCCCCCAGCACATAGCCGCAAGCGGTGGCGGCGCGGGTGGCCCGCATGGCTCCACTGCCCTCGCCGGTTTTACCATCGTCCAGCCACATCTCACCCAGGCTGCGCATAGGCGGCAGGTGGGTGAAGCCGTCGGTTTTGAAACGTTGCACCCGGCCACCTTCATGATCCACACAAATCAGCAGGTCTTTGCGCTGCTTTTTGATGTCGTGGCACAGGGCGGTCAGCTGGGCGCGGTCAGAAAAGTTGCGGGCAAACAGAATCAAACCGCCAACCAGCGGGTGCTTGAGGCGGTTTTTGTCGATTTTGCTCAAACTGGTGCCGGCAATGTCAATGATCAGGGGGGCGTGAAAAGTCATGATTTACTATTGAATGAATAGCTGCTTACGCTTATTGGATAAGCGCTACAGCCTGTTTTTATCTGAATACTCAACCACACAAAAACTGGCCGCGTAGTCGGTCTCGTCGGTCACCGTCACATGGGCGCTCAAGCCCTTGGCATCGAACCAGGTTTTTAACTCACCGTGCAGCACGATGGTCGGCTGGCCGCTGGGCAGTTTGCCAATTTCACAGCTGCGCCAGGTCATCGGCATGCGCATGCCCAACCCGATGGCTTTGCTGAACGCTTCTTTGGCGCTGAAGCGGGTGGCCAGGTAACGCACACCGCGCTCGGGCCAGCGCTGGCTGCGCATGCGCCAGGTGGCCAGCTCCACTTCGCTGAGAATTTTTTCGGCAAAACGCTCCCCGTGACGCTCCAGACTGGTCTGGATACGGCGGATGTCGCAAATGTCGGTGCCGATGCCGTAGATCATGGCTCAGCCGACGCTCAGGCCGCGCTGCGCCAGCCGCTCACCCAGCGTCAGGCAACGCAGGTAACTTTGCACCGTGGTGGCGTAACCCTGCTCCA
>VIKI01000157.1:6864-27461 GCA_008080595.1 Comamonadaceae bacterium | reverse complement strand
GCCGTAGGTGGTGCCTTCAGCCCGGTGGGCGGTGCCAAAGGCATCGTGCACAAAGATGTTACACAAGGCGGCGAGTTTTCTGGCCAGCTCTTCCTTGTTCTTTTTCTCGCCAACGTTGACGCGGCAGTTTTCCAGCATCACCAGTTGGCCGGGTTGCACGTCCACACCGTCTACCCAGTTGGCGACCACTGGCACGTCACGGCCAAGCAATTCGCCCAGGCGTTTGGCGACCGGGGCCAGTGAGTCTTCGGGTTTGAATTCGCCTTCGGTGGGGCGGCCCAGGTGGCTGGTGACCATCACGGCGGCTCCGGCGGCCAGCGCCATCTGGATGCAGGGCACGCTGGCACGGATGCGGGTGTCTTCGGTGATATGGCCTTGTTTGTCTTGCGGCACGTTCAGGTCGGCACGGATAAACACGCGCTTGCCAGCCACTTGGCCATTCGCGCACAAGTCAGAAAAACGAATCACGTTCATGAAATTTCCCGCGTACTGTGAAAAGTTTCATTTTAGAAGTGCTTTTACCGACCTAGCCTGACAAACAGACGGGTTTGCTGGTTTCCCCCCGCATCCTCACCACCCCCAACCCAAATGCAGAGGCAAGTAGACCAGCATGCCCGACACAATCGTGCCCAACACCGCCTGGCCCTGGCCCTTTTTCCAGAAAAAATAGGCACACCCCGCCAGAACGGCGTAAATGCGGGCATCTTGCCAGTGACTGATCAGCTGCCCTTGAGTCATCAGCACCTCAGGCACCACCACTGCAGCCAACGCGGCGATCGGCGCATATTGCAGGCCGCGTTGTACCCAATGTGGCAAATGCCAAGCTTGATTGCTCATCAAAAAGAAGCACCGCGTGACCAGCGTGACCAGAGCCATCCCGACGATCACGCCGAGTGTCCAGAGATCGGTGTCATTCAGATTGGGGCCGCTCATGCTGCGTCACCAGACGGTTTGGGCCAGTTTTCTTCCAGAATCAGACACAGGGCCACGGCACTGGCAATCGCCACCACAATGTTCAACTTGAGTGGCAAGGCATAGGCCGCCACCGCAGCCATACCCGCCACCCCGGCAGAAACCCGGCGCAAGTGGTCTGATGCCAAAGAACACCCCACGCCCACCAGCGCCAAAATACCGGCAAAACCCAGGCCCCAATGGGTTGGAATCACATTGGCCAGGGCAATACCCAGCAAACTGGCCCCTTGCCAACTCAGCCAGGTGAACAAACTGCCACCACTGAGGTAGGCCAGCTGCTCATGCTGCTCAGACGCGGTGTGAGGGGGATGAGGGTAACGCCGGGTGAACAACACGTAACTCAAATCCGCCGTCAGGTAGCCCTGCAACAGCCGCCAGCGCAGCGGCAAGTGCATCAGATAAGGGCGCAGATGTGCACTGAAGACCACAAAACGCAGGTTGACACAGAAGCTGGTGGACAAGATCACCCACACCGGAGCGCCCACCGCAATCAAAGGCATGGCCGCCAGCTGTGAACTGCCCGCAAACACCAGCAAACTCATGGCCACGGCCTCCACCGTGCTCATGCCCGACTTGACCATGGCCACACCCGTCATCAAACCCCAGGCGGCCAAGCCAGGCGAGACCGCGGCCATTTCTCGCAATCCACGCTCAAACGCTGGGTGCTGCCACCAACTGCGGGCACGCCGGATCAACCTAGATTCCTCAGTTGGACGCGCCCGAGTGGGCTGCCAGGAGCGTGCATGGGTAGGCGAGACGACGCGGAAGGCTCCTGCCTTCGAGGAGGAGCAACGCCCCCAGGCGCGTTCCTGGCGGCTCAATCGGGTGTGTAGCGCTGTCACCCCAAAGGTGAAGTGGATCAACGCCAAAAAAGTTAATGTTCATAGGCACTTACTGGTACAAGTGAGCGGTCAACTGAGGAATCTAGGTTCAAGTCAACACCTGACCAGGCTGCACAGGGCTGCCACGCAGGAACTCGGCCACGGCCAGTCGTTTGCCGCCTGGACGCTGCAATTCGGTGATATTTACTATTGAATTCAGAGCTGCTACCGCAATACCCGTAGGCGTTACAGCCACTATTTGCCCAAAAACAGCGGCCACCTCAGGGTGCTGCGTGCCCAGCTCTGCCGCCCAGAGCTTGAGCGTTTCGCCGCCAAGCTGGGTGCTGCACCCAGGGAACGGGTTGAAGGCCCGGATTTTTTGGCTGATGACCTGTGCCGACTGCGACCAGTCAATGGCCGCCTCAGCCTTGTCGATCTTGCTGGCGTAGCTGATGCCCACCAAAGGTTGAGACACCGGCTGAAGCTGGTTTTTCTCAGCCTGAGCCAGCACCTGCACCATCATGTCCCCACCCAGTTCAGCCAGCCGGTCATGCAATTGACCGGTGGTGTCGTGAGGCAAGATGGGCAGTGACTGGCACAGCAACATGTCACCCGTGTCCAGACCCGCATCCATTTGCATGATGGTGATGCCAGTTTGCGCATCCCCCGCTTCAATGGCCCGGTGGATTGGGGCCGCACCGCGCCAGCGTGGCAGCAAAGAGGCATGGATGTTGAAGCAACCCAGCCGGGGGCTATCCAGCACCCATTGCGGCAGGATCAGACCGTAGGCGGCCACTACCATGGCATCGGCCTGCGCCGCCTCAATGGCCAGGCGTGCGGCGGCGGCTTCTTCGGGATATTTGCCATCGAGCCGCAGGCTGCGCGGCTGCACCACGCTCATGCCGTGGGTAAGCGCCAGTTGTTTGACCGGTGAGGCCTGCAGCTTCATGCCGCGCCCGGCCGGGCGATCCGGCTGACTGAGCACCAGCACCACCTCGTGCCCGGCGGCCTGCAAAGCGGCCAATGCCACGGCAGCAAACTCCGGTGTGCCAGCAAAAATCAGCTTCACTCCCGGGCCTCGCGCTGGGCCTTGAGCATCTTGGTCTTGATGCGGTTGCGCTTCAGGGGCGACAAATATTCCACAAACACCTTGCCCATCAGGTGATCCATTTCATGCTGGATACACACGGCCAGCAGGCCATCGGCCTCAATCAGGCGCTTTTGACCCTCAGCGTCAAGCGCTTCCACCTTGACGCAATCATGGCGCTGCACACCGTCATAAATGCCGGGCACCGACAGGCATCCCTCTTCATTCAGATGTGTCTCGGGGCTGGCCCAGATCAGTTGAGGGTTGATCAGCACCAGTGGGGTGTCGCGCCCCTCGGACACGTCAATCACAATCAGGCGCTCATGCACATCCACCTGGGTGGCGGCCAAGCCGACACCTTTGGCCTCGTACATGGTCTCAAGCATGTCGGCAATCAGGGTCTGGATGCGATCATCCACGGCAAGCACCGGCTTGGCCACGGTGTGTAATTTGGGGTCTGGAAAACAAAGAATGGAGAGTAAAGCCATGGTGTTACTTCAAAGAAGGTGGTATTTTCGCCATTTTTGCGTGACCCCATCGGCTGCACGGGTGACAATCGTCGCTGACTCAAAGACTTGGGCGCAAAATCTCACGCGATTCAACAGGACACTCTTCACCATGGCGAAACCTCACTTTGACGCATTTCCGGCTACCTTGACCCTGACGGCGCTGGCTTGTGGCCTGTTCGCAGGCCAAGTCAACGCACAAACTCATCCAATAACCACCCAACAACGCGCCACCGCCAACCAGGTGGCACAAGCCGGCCTGCCCTTGAGTGAGATCAAGGCTGATGCGCCAGCCAGTTACACCGTCAAGGTGGGTGACACCTTATGGGGTATTTCAAGTCTGTTTTTGAACAAGGCCTGGCGCTGGCCCGAACTGTGGGGCATGAATCTGGCCGACATCCGAAACCCACATCTGATTTATCCCGGTCAAACCCTGATTCTGGACACCAGTGAAGGCCGGGCCCGCCTGCGCATGCGAGCCAGCAGTGGCGACTTTTCCGGGGATTTGCCCACCGTGAAGGTCTCGCCCCGCACCCGCATGGACAATTTGGCCACGAGTGCTTTGCCCACCCTGCAAAACAAGGTGATTGAGCCCTTTCTGGCCGAGCCGGTGATTGTGGATGAGCTCACCTTGAACAATGCCCCGCGTATTGTGGCTACCCAAGACAGCCGGGTATTGTTAACCCGAGGTGACCGCGCCTACGCACGTGGCACAGCCGGCTCCGAGCTGATGGATGACCCGACACAAAAGCAAAAGGCTTACCGGGTGTTTCGTAATGCCACCCCCCTGAAAGACCCCATCACGGCTGAAATCCTGGGCTTTGAGGCCCAGTACGTCGGCAAAGCGCTGCTGGTTCACAGTGAAACCACACAATCCAACCCCGGCGCTGATGGCAAAGATGTCACCGACATCGTCCCGGCCACGCTGGACATCACTGAGGCCAAGGAAGAAATGCGTGTGGGTGACCGCCTGTTGCCTGAGCCACCGCGCGAAATCCAGAACTACCTGCCTCATGTGCCGTCCAAACCAATCGATGCGAGGATTGTGTCGGTGTACGGCAATGCCGTGGCCAATGCCTCGCAAAACCAGGTGGTGACCATCAACCGTGGCAAGCGTGATGGCCTGGTCACTGGTCATGTGCTGGCTATTCTGCAAGATGGTGGGCGGATGATCGACAAGACCGATACCGCCTTGCCGCAGATCAAACTGCCCGACGAGCGCAATGGCTTGTTGATGGTATTTCGCACTTTCGAGAAACTGTCCTATGCACTGGTGCTGGACATCACCAGTGGGGTCAAGGTCGGCGACCATCTGGTCAACCCCGACTGAACCCGTCCTGCGTCTGTGGATCGCGACGAACTGGCCGCCTGGCTGCGCCTGACATTAACCCCGGGTGTCGGCAACAGCAGTGCACGCAAACTGCTGGCAGCCTTTGGTCTGCCCCAAGCCGTTTTTGAACAAAGTGCCAGCGCCTTGGCCCAAGTGCTCAGCAGCCCGCAGGTCAGTGCCCTGCGCAGCATGCCACCTGAACTGGAGGCCCTGCTGGCCACCACCTGGGGTGACAGCGGCTACCCCCAAGCATTGCTCAATCTGGAGGACCCGCCACTGCTATTGTACCTGCTTGGCAGCGCAGAATTTACGCCAAATAGCGCTGAAGAGCCTATCAATCAAGCTCAGATAGCTCCCAATAATATAGCTAGCCACACCATTGATCCAAGCCGAAGTCTGGCCGTGGTGGGCAGCCGTAACCCAACACCCCAGGGTGCAGCCAATGCCCAGCGCTTCGCCAAAGCCATGGCACAAGAGGGTTTGACCATCGTCAGCGGCCTGGCCCTGGGCGTGGATGGGGCAGCACACGCGGGCGCACTGGAGGGCGCTGAAACCCAAGCGAGTGGTTTGACTGTGGCGGTGGTGGGCACCGGGCTGGATCGGGTCTACCCGAAAGCACACCGCGACCTGGCTCACCGAATCGCCAAGCGCGGCCTGCTGGTCAGTGAATACCCCTTGGGTACACCACCGCTGATGGCCAATTTTCCCAAGCGCAACCGGCTCATCGCCGGGCTGAGTAACGGCACGCTGGTGGTTGAAGCGGCGCTGAAATCCGGCTCACTCATCACCGCACGGCTGACCTCCGAACAGGGTAAAGAGGTGTTTGCCATTCCGGGCTCGATCCATGCCGCGCAATCGCGCGGTTGCCATGCGCTGATCAAGCAGGGGGCCAAGCTGGTGGAATCCGCACAAGACATTCTGGAAGAACTGCGTTGGCCTTTGAGCCTTCAGACAACTTCAAATTCAATAGCTTCTGGCGCTTTATCCACCAGCGCTACCGGTGTATTTGACTCAAACTCTTTGTTGCTTGAGGCACTGGGTTTTGACCCGGTCGGCCTGGATGCACTACAAGCACGCTGCGGCCTGAATACATCCGATCTGCAAGCCCAATTGATGGGATTGGAACTCGATGGCCTGGTGGCACGCTTGCCTGGCGGTTTGTTTCAGCGCCAGGCCCCGGCTTGATTCTTGGGCCACTGACAGGCATGGCACCTGCCTGCCCCAGGTCGAATTTCCAGCTCATTTCCCAGGATCAAGTCACCGTCTGCCCGCTACAGTGGCTGCATGTTTGAAGTTCTTGCATTTGTCTACGACAACTACTGGCACGGCGATGCCTGCCCTGCACTTCCCACCCTGCAACGCAGACTCAATCAGGTAGGGTTTGACGACGACGAGGTCGTGACCGCGCTGGTCTGGCTGGAGGAGTTGAAGCGGGTCAGCCAGAGCCTGACAGAAAACCTGTGGCAGGCCAACTGCATGAGTGCGCCGACGCTGCAGCCCCCCACAGCGTCGGCCATGCGTGTATTCACCCCTGCCGAGCAAACCCGTCTCGACGCTGAGGGCTGGGCCTATCTGTTGTTTTTGGTGTCCGCACAAGCGCTGCCCCAGGCACGGTTTGAACTGGTGATGGATCGCGTCATGGCGGCCCCCGGTGACGTACTCACGCTTGAAGACCTGAAGCTGATCGTGCTCATGGTGTTCTGGAGTCTGGGCGAAGAGCCCGATGCCCTGGTGCTGGACGATTTGTGTGATGCCCGCACAGATCGCATCGGGCACTGACCTGACGGGGTGAAACTCCGGGCTCAAGCCAGAAGCATATCCGGATTGGCCTCCAATTTGTCCAATGCATCACGCGTGGCACGTTGGGTCAGGGGTTCTGTCTCCTGTGACTCAAGCAAACCTGCCTGCAAATATGCAGCCAGTCGAACGGTCTGAATCAGGTAGCTGTGCCCGACATTGGAGGCAAACAAGTGCAAATGCCCCATGGGACTGCGCCATGCGTACTGCACCTGTGATTCCTGATCGTTGTACTTCAACACAAACCAGGCCCCCAAATCAAGTTCGCGGGCCCACTCCAGCATGACCGCGCTGGCCGTGCCACCGCCATCGGTGATGACATCCAGCGCAGAGGCATCTACATCGAGCAAGTCCTCGATACTTTGCGCATCCAGTGGCAGCTCTTCCGCACCATCATCGCTGATGTAGTCTTCCAGATTGGCCAGCCGAGCCGCCAAGGCCTGGATTTGCTCATCGGCAATGGCTTGGGTTTTGGACATGAAGGCCTCCACCAGCACCGCACTGACACGCTTGATATGTTCCTCCTGCTCAGTCGGTGACATGTTCAGCAGCGCCAAACCCGTGCGCAAGCACTGCAGCAATTCGGGCAAATCAGAAATCACCCGTGCCCGATCAGTCCGGTTGGGCTTGGCACTGGAGGCCCAGATCAGATTGGATGCGGTTTTTTTCAGCAACAGGGTTTCTTCATGTTTCAAGCCCTGGCGCACGGCCGAGATGGCCAGCACCTCAGCCCAGATCTTGAACAAAAATTCACGAATCTCGTCACGCACCGGCATGTCATGAATCTGGTTGCGCATTTCAATGGTGAATTGGATCGTCAAGGTTTCTCACACCCATCAATTTTTGGGTGGCAGGCTTTTCCGTCAGATGTTTCTTCAGAAAAGCCAGAAACTCTTCGTACACACGCTCGTACACCTTCTGCCCGGTATCAGGATACTGTTCAATGACTTGCACCACACGCTTGACTTCGGTTTCAAGCGCAGCGCTACTGATGCCGCTGGCATCAAAGCCCATGACACACGAGCCCATGCGGTCAATCAGCAAACGAGCCGGATGATCCAGTCGCTGGAAAAAATCGGGCTCTTGCAAAGCCACCCGCAAAACCGGCATTTGCAGCCGGGCAAACCAGACGCGAATCCCACTGGGAATCCGGTCTTCCTGCAAGATGGACTGAAACATCAAGGCCACCAGTTCAATGATGGCTTTTTCAGCATCGGTTTGTGCCTGGGTTTTGAGCTCAGTAGATTGCTGGCGCAACTGCCCTGCCAGATGACCAAGCAACTCGGGAGCCGCTTTTTGCCCACTGGCACTTGACTGAATCAGCCCCCCATCATTCAACTGAGGTTGTTGCGCCATCGCCGCCAGCAAAGTGGCGGAGGCGGGCACGGCATAAAGCGTCGGCGCAAACCCGCCCATTTGAGGGGCGACGGGGACCGCCCCGAGCAAACGCCCAATCTGCTCCAACAAGCCCTGGGCACGCTCGCCGTGCCAGTGCTGCCCCGCAGGCATGCCCCCTGGGTAGCCACCTGAGCCACCGGTCATTGGCCCACCCGCCCAGCCGCCCATGTGCCCCGCAGCATTCTGTGTATGAACTTGCATGGCGGCCTCGGCCGCATGGTCTTGAGCACGCCGATTGAACTTGCGTCCCGGCGCTGGTGCATCCGTCTGGCGGCGAGCCGCAAAACCTTCTGCACCTGCCGATCCCGATCCGGTCGCAGCAAATGCCCCGGTCTGATTCGGGTTAAACCGGGGCGTGAACTCGATCACAGGCAACACCCCTTTGGCAATCAGCATCTCATTGCAGCTGGCATACGCTACGCGCAACTGCTCCGTCATGTGTTGCTTGATCACCTCGCTGACCAGTTGCCAGGCCTCTCGCGTCAAACCACAGGCCGTCCACTGCTCCACCACGGGCAGCAGCAGGGTTTCGGGGTGCACGATATCCTGCGCGTTCAGGTCACGCTCGCCATTGAGCAACTTCAGGCGCTTGCGCAAATCATTGACTTCTTCGGCTGCGTGCTCCATCAGATTCAACGCCAGTCGCGAGGCCAGAATTTTGTTTTCCACCACGTCGGTACCGACCAGTTCAAACAAGCCGCCATCCGCAGCTGTCGCAACCACCGCTTGAGGTGCCAAAGCCTTTTGCCAAGCCAGCAACACGGCATCGTGCCACTGTGTTTTGTGCCGTTTGTAGTAGGTCCAGACATCACGGCGCATCTGCATGTCGCGCGAGAGTCCACCTTCATTCATCAATGCCGTCAGGCGCTCCTGCACCACTTCCTGCAAAGTGGTCATCGCTTGCGCCGCCAACGACACCAGATGCTGGCGCACCTGAGTGGCAAGCGGTTGAATCACAGGAGTGGAGTACGAAGTCACCATAGCCCAAAAGGTTTAAACCGTCGCCCCTGCATTGGGGTCATTGGGGTCCTGGTCTTTTTTGGCCGCGCCACCCTTGACCAAATCTTCACGGGCGATACCCAGCCACATGGCAATGGCCGCCGCCACAAACACCGAGGAATAAATACCGAACAAAATACCAATGGTCAGCGCCAGTGCAAAATAATGCAATGTGGCCCCGCCAAACAGCAGCATCGAGAGCACCATCAATTGGGTCGAACCATGGGTAATGATGGTTCGGCTGATGGTGGATGTGATGGCGTTGTTGATGATTTCCACCGTGGTCATTTTGCGGTAACGGCGAAAATTTTCCCGAATTCGGTCAAAAATCACCACCGACTCGTTGACGGAGTAACCCAGCACCGCCAGCACCGCAGCCAACACCGGCAGTGAGAACTCCCACTGAAAAAACGCAAAAAAGCCCAGGATGATGATCACGTCATGCATGTTGGCAATGATGGCCGCCACGGCAAACTTCCACTCGAACCGCATCGCCAGGTAGATCATGATGCCGACCACCACAAAGGCCAGGGCTTTCAGACCATCGGCCGCCAGTTCATCTCCGACCTGGGGACCCACAAATTCGGTCCGCCGCATGGTGGCTGACGCATCAGCCTCTTTCAATGCGGCCATCACTTGTGTACTTTGCTGGGCAGAACTCACGCCTTTTTGGGCTGGCAAGCGAATCAGTACATCACGCGCAGTGCCAAAATTTTGCACCTGAACATCCGCAAAGCCGAGTTTGGCCACTGCATCACGCACGCCACCTACGTCAGCCGCTTGGGCATAACTGACTTCCAGCAAGGTACCGCCAGTGAATTCCACCGATAAGTGCAAACCGCGTGAAAACAGGAAAAACACCGCCGCCAAAAACGTGAGGAGCGACACCAGGTTAAACACCAGCGCATGCCGCATAAACGGAATGTCACTCTTGATTCGAAAAAACTCCATGAATCGACCTCTTCTTATTTGTTCTTGATTATTTGGACTCAGCCTTGCAGCTGATTGACACCGTCAGGCCGCCAAACGGTACCGATTGACACAGTTTTCAGACGATTTTGCCGACCGTACCAGAAATTCACCACACCGCGCGAGAAAAACACCCCGGAGAACATGCTGGTCATGATCCCCAGACAGTGCACCACCGCAAAACCACGCACCGGGCCAGAGCCAAACGCCAGCAAGGCCAGGCCGGCAATCAGGGTGGTGATGTTGGAGTCGAAAATTGTCGCCCAGGCACGGTCATATCCGGTGTGAATGGCGGCCTGCGCCGACGCTCCATTGCGCAATTCTTCACGGATTCGCTCATTGATCAGCACATTCGCATCAATCGCCATCCCCAGCACCAAGGCCATGGCCGCCATGCCCGGCAAGGTCAGGGTGGCTTGCAGCATGGACAAGACCGCCACCAGCAACAACAGATTGAACGCCAGTGCAATGCTGGAGAACACCCCAAACAGCATGTAATACAGGCACATGAAAATGGCCACCGCCACAAAACCCCAGGTGACGCTGTTGAAACCCTTGGCAATGTTTTCGGCCCCCAGACTCGGACCAATGGTGGTTTCTTCGATGATTTCCATCGGGGCGGCGAGTGAGCCAGCACGCAATAGCAAGGCCGTGTCATTGGCTTCCATGGTGGTCATGCGGCCCGAGATTTGCACCCGGCCACCGCCAATTTCGGTGCGAATCACCGGCGCGGTGACCACTTCACCCTTGCCTTTTTCAAACAGCAAGATGGCCATGCGTTTGCCGACGTTTTCGCGCGTGATATCACGGAAGATGCGTGTGCCCTTGGCATCCAGGTTCAGGTTGACGGTGGGTTCCTGCGTCTGGCTGTCAAAACCGGGTTGTGCGTCGGTCAGGTTTTCACCGGTCAGGATGACTTGTTTTTTGACAATGACGCTCTGACCATTGCGCTCCAGATAGCGCTCCGAGCCAAACGGCACCACACCCGTGCCCAGTTCAGCGGCACGCGCCTCGGTACTTTCATCGACCATGCGCACTTCCAGCGTGGCCGTGCGCCCCAGAATATCTTTGGCCTTGGCGGTGTCTTGCACACCCGGCAGTTGCACCACGATACGATCCAAGCCCTGTTGCTGGATCACCGGTTCTGCCACGCCCAATTCATTGATTCGGTTGTGCAAGGTGGTGATGTTTTGCTTGAGCGCCTGATCCTGGATGCGGCGTGCAGCCTCGGGTTTGATGGCTGCCGTCAGCTTGAATTCAGCCCCATCAGGCCCGTCTTGCGTTTGCAAGTCAGCAAACTGATCCTGAAACACATTCTTGGCAGAAGCCAGCGTAGCGGCATCACGGAATTTGACCTCAATGGTTTGCCCATTGCGGTTGATGCCACTGTGTCGAATGGCTTTCTCGCGCAAGGTCGTGCGGATATCGCCCGCCAACGACTCGGCTCGCTTGGTCAGAGCGGCCTGCATATCCACCTGGAGCATGAAGTGCACACCACCACGCAAGTCCAGCCCCAGATACATGGGTGACGCATGCAAGCCAGTCAACCAGGCCGGTGAGCGCGACACCAAATTCAAGGCGGACACCAGTGCTTTTTGAATGGCATCTTTGGCTTTGAGCTGTGCATCGGTGCTGCCCAGGCGAACCTTGATGGACGCACCCTCCAGACTCACCAGATCAGCCGAGATGCTGGCTGCCTTGAGGGCCGCTTCCACCTGCGCCAAGGTGCTGGCATCGACTTTGACTACAGGTTTTGCCGCTGACACCTGAACGGCAGGTGCTTCCCCAAAAAAGTTGGGCAATGCATACACCCCCCCCACCACCAGCGCGACCAGAATGATCACGTACTTCCAAACCGGGTAACGATTCATGATCGCCCTTCTGACTTCAAGCTGCAAAAAAACTGGCCCAAACGCATAGGCCAGTACCAAGGACTCTTATTTGATGCTGCCCTTGGGCAAAACCTGCACCACCGCACTGCGTTGCAGTTGAACTTCAACCCCGCTGGCCACTTCAACGTGAATGAAGGTGTCACCCAGTTTGCTGACTTTGCCCAAAATACCGCCGGCAGTGGCGACTTCATCACCCTTGGCCAGCGCATCAATCATGGCTTTGTGCTCTTTGGCTTTTTTCATTTGGGGGCGGATCATCACAAAATACAGCACCACAAACATCAGCACCAACGGCAACATCCCCATCAAGGACGACTGCATGTCACCGCCTGCGGCAGCAGCGGGGGCGGTTTGGGCAATGGCAGAAGAAATAAACACAGCAAACTCCAAAAAAAGAAAACACTAAAAAATCACAGCTCTACATGCTTGCGTCAACAAACGCAAATTGCAGGAAACTTGTCATTGTATGCGGGGTGTTTTGACACCCCGCTTATCGACTGGATTGACCCCGCCACGACTTCACTAGATGTTCCCATTTTTCCAGTGCGGCCCTGGATGAGCGCAGCTTGACATGACCAAAACCACGGATGTCGTGCGGAATTGCGGCCAGAATTTTCGCATTTTGATAGCACTCTACGCTTGATTTACCAGCTCCACAGGCCAATACAGCACTTAACTCCTGGACCCAGGACTGGTACCGAGCCAGCCAGGCGCGTTCTGCGCGGCGTTCTTCGGTCTTGCCAAATAGATCCAGCGCCGTGCCACGCAAACCCTTCAACCGCGCCAACAACTTGAACACCCCCATGGTCATCGGGCCAAAGCGTTGCTTGATCGGCTCCCCGCGAGCATTGGTTTGACCCAGCAGCGGCGGGGCCAGATGGAAATGCAACTGAACATCGCCCTCAAATTGCTGGGCGATCTGGGCCAGCAAATGGCCATCGGAATGCAACCGCGCCACTTCGTATTCATCTTTGTAGGC
Organism: Comamonadaceae bacterium; assembly: GCA_008080595.1. Lineage (GTDB taxonomy): Bacteria > Pseudomonadota > Gammaproteobacteria > Burkholderiales > Burkholderiaceae_C > Rhodoferax. The sequence continues at coordinate 14,711 of VIKI01000157.1, read as the reverse complement.
CATCAGCTTGAACAGGTTGTGTGCCACCGCTTGACTCAGGCTGGTTTGGCCCCAGACCGCATCGATCTGCTGGACTTGCGCCACCAACGCCCGGTAACGCTGGGCATAGGCCGCATTCTGGTACACCGTCAAATAGGCCACACGGGTGGCCACCAGTTCATCCACCGACGGTTTTTTGGCCCACTCAATCACTTGCACAGTTTGCAGCAGCGCCTGCACGGCCTCCAGGTGTTGGGCGCAATGGCGGCCCCACTCAAATGCGGCCTGGTTGTTGGCCACCTGCACGCCGTTGAGTTCCATGGCCTGCATCAAGGCTGCATGGCTCAAGGGAATCCGGCCCTTTTGCCAGGCGTAACCTAGCAACAAGGGGTTGGTGTAAATCGAGTCACCCAAGGCCGCAACGGCCACCTGTTCGCAATCCAGCACGCCCAGATGGTCTGCCCCGACCGTAGCGGCCATCGCGGCCTCACAGCCACCTTGCGGAAACTGCCACTGCGAGTTGTGCACAAACGCGGCCGTCGGGGTGGCGTGGCTGTTCAGCGCCACAAACGTGCGCCCTGAGCGCATCACCGACAAGGTGGTTTTGCTGGCCGCCACAATCGCATCGCAGCCAATCACCAAATCGGCTTGGGCGGTGTCAACCTTGCTGGTGAAGATCAGCTCCGGCACAGGGGCGATCTGAATGTAGCTCCAGGTGGCCCCACCTTTTTGCGCCAGACCACCGGCATCTTGCGTCACCACCGCTTTCCCCTCCAGGTGCGCGGCCATGCCCAGCAACTGGCCCAGGGTGATCACCCCGGTACCGCCGACACCCGCCACCACCATGCCGCAAGTCGAGTTCAACGGCGGCAACTCCGGCTCCGGCAAAGCGGGCAAGGCAGCCAAACTGACTTGGCGATCCTTTTTGGGCTTTTTGAGTTGCCCACCCTTGACTGTGACAAAGCTGGGGCAAAAGCCTTTGATACAGCTGAAGTCTTTGTTGCAGCTGCTTTGGTTGATGCGGCGCTTGCGGCCAAATTCGGTCTCCAGTGGCTCAATGCTCAGGCAATTGGACTGCTCACCACAATCGCCGCAGCCTTCACACACCCGCTCGTTGATCACCACCCTCTCATCCGGCTCGGTCAGGGTGCCGCGCTTGCGCTTGCGGCGTTTTTCGGTGGCACACATCTGGTCGTAAATGATGGCGGTGGTGCCTTTGAGCTCACGAAACTCGCGCTGGATGCGATCCAGCTCATCACGATGCTGCACCGTCACCCCTGGTGACAGCGCCACACCGGCGTATTTCTCCGGCTGGTCGGTCACGATCACCAGCTTGGCAACCCCTTCGGACACCAGGCTGGCCATGATTTGCAGCACGCTGTGGCCCTCGGCACGTTCACCCACGCGCTGGCCGCCGGTCATGGCCACCGCATCGTTGTACAGCACTTTGTAGGTGATGTTGACTCCGGCCGCAATACTTTGCCGAATCGCCAGCAAGCCACTGTGAAAGTAAGTGCCATCGCCCAGATTGGCAAACACATGGGTGTCGGTGCTGAAGGGTTGCTGGCCGACCCAGGCCACGCCTGTCATGAAGTGGCAGCCAATGCCGGCCAGGGCGCGTGAGCCCTCGGGCACACGGGTGCTGGTGTTGTGCGGGCAACCGCTGCAAAACCAGGGGGTGCGCACGCCGGTGTCGGATTGGAGTTCCAGCATGGCCCGCTCTTTGGCCGCCAGCATCGCCAGGTGACGATCCATGCGGGCCGCCACATCCTCTGGCACACCCAGCTTTTTCAGGCGTTTGGCAATCGCTTTGGCCACCAGCGCCGGGCTCAGGTCGGCATTGGCCCGCAACAAGGCACTGGCCTGCGGGTTGGGTTGGCTCCACTCGCCCCCCATGCCGTCGCCATCTTCGTCGAATTTACCCACCACGTGGGGGCGCACGCGCCAGTTGTACAGCTCTTCCTTGAGCTGGTATTCAATGACCTGGCGCTTTTCTTCCACCACCAAAATCTCTTGCAAACCTTGCGCAAAATCGCGGGTGATGCTGGCCTCCAGCGGCCACACCACGTTCACCTTGTGCAGCCGGATGCCGAGCTGATGGCAGGTGGCCGCGTCCAGCCCCAGATCATGCAGGGCCTGGCGCGTGTCGTTGAAGGCCTTGCCGCTGGCGATGATGCCAAAGCGGTCTTGCGCACTGGCAATCACGTTGTGGTTCAGTTTGTTGGCCCGCACATAGGCCAGCGCGGCATACCACTTGGAATCCATCAGGCGGGCTTCCTGATCCAGCGCCGGGTCGGGCCAGCGGATGTGCAGGCCGCCAGGCGGCATGGTGAAATCTTCCGGCATGATGATCTTGACACGATCCACACCGACATCGACCGAGCTGCTGGATTCCACCACCTCCTGAATCGTCTTCATGCCAGCCCAGACACCCGAAAAACGGCTCAAGGCAATGGCGTGCAAGCCCATGTCCAGAATCCCTTGAACATCGGACGGAAAAAACACTGGCAGCCCACAGGCCTTGAAAATGTGGTCACTCTGGTGCGCGGCGGTGGAGCTTTTGCTCACATGGTCGTCCCCCGCCACCGCCACCACGCCGCCATGCCTGGCAGTGCCGGCCAGGTTGGCATGCTTGAACACGTCGCCGCTGCGATCCACCCCCGGCCCCTTGCCATACCAGATGCCAAACACGCCATCGTATTTTTGGCTTTGCGGGTACAAGTCCAGCTGCTGCGTACCCCAGACGGCGGTGGCAGCCAGTTCTTCGTTGACACCGGGCTGGAACACGATGTGCTGGGCCTGCAGATGCTGGCGCGCTGCTACCAGCGCCTGGTCATAGCCCCCCAGAGGCGAACCACGGTAGCCGCTGATGAAGCCTGCCGTATTCAAACCGGCCAGGGCATCACGCTGGCGTTGCAGCATGGGCAAACGCACCAGCGCCTGCACGCCACTCATGAAGGCACGCCCCTGCGTCTGGGTGTATTTGTCTTCCAGGCTTGCCACTGGCAAAGTTGCTGGGGCCAAGGCACTCAAAGAGACATTCATGGGCAACTCCGCAGTAGGGACATCAGCCATCTCGTGAACAGCTGGGTCAAAACGATTGAAAAACCAAGAAAAACGCCATTCAATGTGAAATCGATTGAATGGCGCATGTTTTTTGAAGCCTTTTAGGCCTCTAGCGATTGTAAATAAAGCGCAAGCAGCTACTAATTAAATAGCAAACACAGAGGATTTAGCGTGTCAACACCTTGCGAATGGTTTCTGCCAGCTCTTCTGCCACAAACTTGGCCACATAGGCATCGGCACCGACTTTTTTCACATGCTCTTCGTTGGTTGAGCCGGTCAAAGAAGAATGGATCACCACCGGAATGCCGCTGTAGCGTGCGTCTTGCTTGATGTTACGGGTCAGGGTAAAGCCGTCCATTTCAGGCATTTCCAGATCGGTCAGCACCAGCGCCACCTTGTCTTTGACCGTTTTGCCTTGCGCCTCGGCCTCAGAGGCCAAGGCTTTCAAACGATCCCAGGCCTCTTGACCCGATTTGGTCATGATGAACGGAACCCCCATGGCTTTGAGGCCTTGTTCAATCATCATGCGCGCCACGGCGGAATCGTCGGCCGCCAACACGACCGTGCCTGGGGGGATATGCAGTTTGTGACTCTCTTCAATTTCAACCTGATGCTGCTCAGGGAACACATCCCGCAGAATCTGCTCCACATCCAGCACCTGAGCCAAGCGGGTGTTTTCGGCACTGCCATCCAAACGGGCAATGCTGGTGACCAAACCGCCGCCACGGCCTTCAGCCGAGAGCACGTTTTTCCATTCCAGTCGCACGATCTCGTTGACTTCTTCAACCGCAAAGGCTTGTGTGGTACGGGCAAACTCTGTCACCAGCAAAATACCCAGCCCCTTGGTCGGGTTGGTACCGACCAATTGCGGCAGGTTAATGACCGTGATCATTTGCCCACGGATATTGGCTACCCCCATCACCGCTGGCGGCGAATTCACCATGGCAGTGACTTCGGGCATCACCAGAATTTCCCGCACTTTGAACACGTTGATGCCAAACAACTCGCGTTTGTCAGTGCCCGGCGCTTCACCCAAACGGAACAACAACAACTCAAACATGCTGTTGGCAGTCAGATTGGTGCGTTCATCAATGTCACGCATGGTGGATTTGCTGCTTGATTTATTCATAATGTCAGTCCGGTTGTTGCTTAAAAACGGTCTTGCAGGTTCTATGGTAACGCCTTCATCGCGTCTTTGGCCACAACACCCACATGCGCAATGGCTGCTTGAGCCGGCCCGCCAACTCACCGGCCTGTGCCCCCCACCCGGCAAAATAATCGGCCCGCACGGCACCACGGATGGCACTGCCCGTGTCTTGCGCCAATACCAACCGCTGCAAGCTCAATTGCGGGCCGTCTGAGGCCAGCCAAACGGGCGTCCCAAAAGGGATGCTGTCCGGGTCTACCGCAATGGATCGGCCAGGTGTCAGAGGCACACCTTGTGCACCACGCGGCCCAAACCCCCGCTCAAAGTCGCTCAAAGTCTCTTCCTTGAAAAACACGACCCGCGGGTTGCGCCACATCAGCTCAGACACACGTTGCGGGTTTTGCAGCATCCAGGCGTGAATACCGGGCCAGGAGGCATCGCGCACCTCGCCCTGATCCAACAACCAGCGACCGATACTTTGGTACGCTTGCCCATTATTGGCAGCATAAGCCAGTCGCACCCATTTCTGGCTGCCATCGGGCTCGGTCATACGCAAGCGGCCCGAACCCTGGATATGCAGCAGCATGGCCTGCACCGGATCCGCCAGATACGCAATTTCACGCCCGCGCAAGGCGGCCTGAGCCTCGGGCAAGGTCTCCATCTCCTGGCGACTGAACCAGGGTTTGCGGCTGTTCAAACTTGCGGGGGGGCGAAATAGCGGCACGGCAAATCCAGGGCCGAGGGTACGCCGGGCCTCGAATTCAGGCTCGTAGTAGGCCGTCAGCAAACCGCTGGATTGATCTTGCAAGGACTCGACACGGTAGGGTTGCAGCCGTGCCATCAGCCATTGACGCTGCTCACCGTCAGTCCCGATACTCAAGCGACGCACCTCGGCACACAACGGAGCAAAGTCTGGACCAGGACGTTCACAGCTCTTGAGCCAGGCGTTCCAGGCCTCAAACAAAGTATCCGCCTCCAGCCCCGGCAATTCACTCCAGGACACCGCCACCCAGCGGCTGGTGCCACGCTGCAAGTTGGGCAAGGTCGGCACCTCCGACGAGACCGCAGCAGGCAAGGCAGCAGGTGCAGGCGGTTTCTCTACCGGCACAGGTGCGGGCGTCTGAATCGTAGGTGGACTGCCACACGCCACCAACACAGCCGCAACCACAAGCAGCCAGGTGTGGCGCAAGAACATCTTCAACATAGTCATAACACGCGGTGCTGCAAGGCCGGCAAGCGGCCTCGGCAAGCACTCAGAGCCGCAAAATCAAAATCAGCCATCACCACACCGGCCTCTTGTGCACGTTGCGCCAACACGAGGCCCCAAGGGTCTACCAACATGGCATGGCCCCAGGTTTGGCGCTGGTTGTCATGCAGACCGCCTTGCGCAGCAGCCGCCACATAGGCCAGGTTTTCAATCGCCCGGGCACGCAGCAACACCTCCCAGTGGTCTTGCCCGGTGGTATGGGTGAAGGCGCTGGGCACCAGCATCACATGCGCACCGGCTTGGGCATAGGCCCGGTACAGCTCGGGAAATCGCAGGTCATAACACACACTCAAGCCGATGCGCCAGGTGTGACCATCTTGGGAAGGCAAATCAAACGTGACCGGAAGATGCCCGGCACTGAGCACCTGGGACTCGTCATAACGCTCCTGACCATTGTCAAAACGGAACAGATGGATCTTGTCATAACGTGCCACACAAGCCCCGGCAGGTGAATACACCAGGCTGCTATTGCTCACCCGTGCCTCAAGATGGGATGCGTTGCGCAGAGGAATCGTGCCACCCACCAGCCAGACCCCCAAACGGCGTGCGGTCTCTGACAAAAATTGCTGCAACGGGCCACTGCCCTCCTGCTCACCAATGGCCAGCTTGTCGACATCACGTTGGCCGATCAGGCAAAAATACTCGGGCAAGACCAGCAGTTCGGCCCCGGCCTGGGCGGCCGACTGCAACAACTCAAGCGCTTGTTGCAGATTGGCCTGCACATTGGCACCAGAGACCATCTGAATGACGGCAACTTTCATGGTTTTGTCTCCTTGAGAGGGGGTGGGGTATGGGTGACTTGCGCCACTTGGGGGTCAGTCCAACTGCCGGTCACATGTAACTCCCTGGTGTTGGATTCGATCAATGGCCGACGCAAAAACACCTGCGCCAAAAACGATCCCAGGCCCACAGCCGGATTGATGACCGAGGCGATCAATGAAGCCGTCCCGGCATTGATTTCAGGCACGACCACCACCTTCAAATCCTGGGTTTCACGGGCGATATCCGCCTGGCCTTCCATCAGCACGGCGGCATTCACCCCTTTCATTTGCAGGTTGTTGGTGCGGGCCATACCATGCTCAACACTGACATCACCACGCAAAAAGTCAAACGCAAACCCTTCGCTGAAGACATCCCGAAAATCCAATGTCAGTCGCCGAGGGAGGGACTGAAGACTGAGCACACCAAGCAACTTGGCGATACCGGGATCGGCTTTCAGGAACTGGCCGGAGGCAATGTTCACGGTAAACGCCCCCCCCAGCGTAGGGTAATCCAGCTTCAGCGGCGAACCAAGCCAAGCCACCTGACCTTCGAGCTTGCCGCTGGCCTGGCGCACCACATCCTTCATGCCCAAGCGTGTCAGCAGAGCGCCCCCGTCAGCCACGTCCAGTTTGAAATTGAGTACGGTGCGACGGCGATCCGCCATGGCGGATGGGGTACTTCCCGCCATGGCATCGGGAGCACTGCTCCTGGCCCACTGGCCATTGGCCGTCAAAGTTGCCTCAGGCACACTCAGGTTGAATTTATGCAAACGCCATTCCCGCACCCCGGTTGCGTCCGAGTTGCCCGTAGCCATGCGGTTGGTGGCATCCACCTCCAGGCGACCAAAGTGTTTGCCACGCAACTCAAAATCATCAACCACGATGTCCAGCGCCGGAAGACTGGCGGGCTGAGCATCGAGCAAGGCCTCCACCTCGGTGGCTTGCGCCGGGGTGATGCTCAAGCGTGCCAATCGCGCATACACACGCCCGGCACTGCTGTCCACCGCCTGGCCAGAACCCTGACGGAATTCCAGATACCCGTTGAGCTCCTGGGCATCCAGATTGGCACGCCACAAACTGCCATCACGCCCCCCTCCCACCACCATGTGATTGAACTGCCGCCCCCCCGCCACCAATGACTCAGCACGCACCGCCAGTGTGGTCGGTACATAAGCCATGGCATCGTGCTTGCCAGGCATCCACATCAATCACTGGCAACCTGATATTGGCCAAAACACCTTCTACAGGCAATGGGGCCGACTCCTGCTGGCTCAAGCCGATGCCCACGGCTCCACGCAGTACTCTGGGGGTCACCCCGGACAGATCACGCTCGTAGACCACACTACCCAAAGTACCCAAACTCAAACTCAGACGATCTGTCAACCCGCTTGTTGGCCCAGCCGCTGGCACCGGAGCATTCAGAAGTTCGGTTTGAAACCGCATCGGCAGTACCGTAACAGCACTTTTTTGCAGCGGTGCGGGTAAACTCAATGCCAGACCTTGCAAACTACTCTGAATCAGTAATTCAGGCTGCCCCTGCCGAAACCCCAGGCTGGCGGTATAGGCGGCACTGCCGCTGGCGTGCCGGGCCAACCGCGCAACCATCCCAAGCTCGGAGGCTTGTTGC
>VIKI01000157.1:0-6854 GCA_008080595.1 Comamonadaceae bacterium | reverse complement strand
CTGGCCATGCCAGCAGCACGAATCACAGCGGGTGCACCTCGTGCTGCCATGGCAGCTGGATCGAAGATCAAGCCACCATCCAGTCGCACATCGCCACCAAGCATACGGGCCTGCACTCCTGCCAAGTTCAACCCGGACTGGGTAAAGTTCAACACACCCCGAGCACGCGTGAATTTGGGGCTGCCTGGCGTGATCTGAACATCATTGCCATTCAGCGCCACACTGCCCTGAATTTCGGATTGGTTCAATTGCGCAATCGGCAACGTCAGTTTGAGCTTGGACTCGGCTTGGCCCGTTGCGGCAGCTTGTTCCAGTGCAGAGTCAATCAACCCCCCGATGGGTGACGAATTCACAACCCGCAACGCATCAGGCAGTGCACCTTTCAGGTCCGCATTGACGTTGACCGTTGTATGAAGCAGGTCTGGAATCGTCACCTCAGCCCGGGTAATTTGTACATTGGGAGCTTGTGCCACCCTGGCGCGGGCCTGTTTCACATGCAATTGCAGCCGGTCAATCACCAGCTGGCCATTGACCTCGGCCAACGAAGGCCAAGGCAACTCTTGCGGCGTTTGCAAACTGCGCGGCACAAACGCCAGCCCGGCGTTATGCACATCAGCGCTGATCCTGAATGTGCCCTGGCGCGGGTCAGGCGAGGGCATCTGCCGCATGTCGCCCTTGATGACAAAACGCACATTGCTGGCCTGGCCTGTCGTGATGGCATCACGCACATAATCGCGGGCTTGTTGGTCAATGACCAGCGGCAAATAACGGTACACCCGGTTGCCTTCCACTCGGCTGAGTGTGGCTTGCAAATCGAGCACGCCGGGAAAACGACTCTGATTGGGTGATTTCGCGGCATCTGAGGTTTCCCACTTGATTTGTGCTTTGCCTTCGCCATCGGCATTGGAAAAACTCATTTCCGGGAACTGCACTGCAATGCGCTCCCCATTGATCTGCCAGCGCATCTGGGCGGCCAATTGCGTCACATCAATCAGACCGTCCTGCAACACACCAGGCACATCCACACGGCCCTGGTCAAGCCGTACATCGGCCCGCCCGGTTTGCTGATCCAACTCAAAATCCACACTCAGCCCCCGGATGCCGGGCATTGAGCCCACGGCAGTCACCTCAAGCTGGCTCAAACGGCCTTTGGCGGTGTAGCTTTGCCAAGCACCGGCAGATCCCTGCCAAGACAAAGCCAGCTTTTCGACCACGCCCTTCGGGGCATAAAGCAACAACTTTTCACGCCACTGTGCATCCACCGGTAAACGCTGAACCACCTGCGCCAGGGCGGCCAGATCAAGTTGATCGGCCTGTACCTCACCTCGTGACGGAATTCTTCCTTCTCCAGCCATGGACAACACATGCACATTGCCCCCCGGCCAGTGCAAACCATCTGCAGAATCAAAAGAAAGAGCTTGGGTCGTGAGCTCAAAACCATTCGCCAGCAAGCGTCCGCCAGCACGTCCTTGCACACGCTGTAAGGTCAAAGCCTGCAAGTCTTTGCCCAAGGTCACATCCACCTCGGTCAATGCCACATCAACTGTCGCTGCAGTCGGCTGGCCCTGGCTGATATCCATCCACGCACGCAAGGCCCCGCGCCCTTGCCGAATGTCCACGCCCAGATTCACATAACGCCGCAATTCTGACAAATCAACCCGGCCCGAGTAAGCGTACAGCTGTCCATCCCAAGTCTGCCAGCGCCCGTTTTGGCGCGTCAATATAGGCTGCACCAAACGTCCCACCAAACTAAAGTTTTCACCCCAGATTTCCGGCGGAGTGGCATCCACGCGCAGATCGTGATGCCGTCCACGGTTGCGTACCACCATATTCACATGCTGTAACACAATCGGCTCGGCATCACGTTGCTCATCCGTCCAGCGCACCACGCCGTCATGGATGGCGAACTCAAGCTGCGAGAAAAACCAGTCCACCATTGTCGAATCGGATGCTGGTGCTCCAGCCACATCCAGACCAGCCACGGTGATGCGACCATCCGGCAAACGGCGCACATCCAGTTTGGGAGCATCAATGTAAATCTGCTCAAACCCCAACCGCAACAACGAACGCACCGACAAAGCCACCAAAATACGCGGCAGGCTCAAAACCTCACGCCCTTGAGCATCGTTCAGCCTGACATTTTGCAACTCAAACGAAGGCATCATGCCGCTGGACTGTGCCGTGATGCTTTCCACACGCACAGGAATACCTAAGGCCCGCGTGGCATGTGCTTCCAGCTGTGGGCGGAAACTGTCAATTCGCGGCACAATCCACCAGTGCAACACCCCCCATGCCAGCCCTATCAACAACCAGACCAGCACAACCAGACTCAGCAGCCAGCGGGTCAAATCAGACCAGGTTTTCAGCAGTTTGGAGGGGGTAGGTGTCACATTGAATAATAAAATTGACAAGAGCAGAATTATGACCCGCCCATCACTGGCTCTCCACTCACGTTTCGCCCAGCGCATTCACCGACGCTACGAGTCCATGCTGACCCTGTTACCGCCGGGTTGCCCTGGGCCCGCAGAGTTGCAAACCACCTTCAACGAGCTCAGGAATCAAGGCCAAAGCTGTTCCAATGCACTGCGTATCACGCGCCAGCTGGTGGTGCTGCGACTGCTCAATCTGGACTGTGAACAACAACTCGCCCTGGCTCAAGTGACTCAGGCCATGACCGATCTGGCTGAATTTTCCCTGAATGAAGCCTTGGCTGAAGCTCAAATGGCGCTTGATCAAACCTATGGTGCCCCCATGGCCCCACAAGGCCAGCGAGCACAGGTGTGGATTGTGGGCATGGGAAAGCTGGGGGCACGCGAACTCAATGTCTCTAGCGACATTGACCTGATTTACATCTACGACGAAGACGGCGAAACCTTGGGCAACGAAGCCGGGCGAAACCACATCACCAACCATGAATATTTTGCCAAGCTGGTGCGCGCGGTGTATTCACTGGTAGGCGATACCACCGAACATGGATTTGTATTTCGGGTCGATTTGGCCCTTCGCCCCAACGGCAACTCGGGCCCAGCTGCCGTGTCGCTGGACGCACTTGAAGAGTACCTGCACGTGCAGGGACGCGAATGGGAGCGTTTTGCCTGGCTCAAAAGCCGCGTGATCGCACCCACAGGCAGCGTGGTCAGTGGTGCCACCCTGGCGCTGCGTAATGTCGTCATGCCCTTTGTATTCAGACGCTATCTTGACTACAGCGTGTTTGATGCTTTGCGCGTACTACACCGGCAAATTCGTGACCACGCGGCTAAACGCAGCGCTGGCCACCCTGAGCGCGCCAACGATGTGAAACTGTCACGTGGTGGCATCCGTGAGATTGAATTCACAGTGCAACTGCTCCAGGTGGTTCGCGGTGGCCAATTCCCAGAACTGCGCACGCGCCCAACTCTGAGTGCCTTATCGCGTCTGGTTCGGGCTGGCTTGATGCTTGCCCCTGCGGCCGAAAACCTGGCCAAAGCCTACGTTTTTTTGCGCCAGCTTGAACACCGCATTCAATACCTGGACGACCAGCAAACCCATGTACTGCCCACGCAGGATCAAGATCTGAACTGGATTGCGCACACCATGGGGATTGAAACCTCGCAACAACTGCTCAGTCAACTGGATGCCCACCGTGAATTGGTGGCGCAGGAATTTGACAAACTGCTGGGGGGCCCTGAGCCCGAATGCAAGGGCTGCCAGAGTGGCAAACCAGCCGCCACCAACCACACCATTGATGAGTTGCTGCCCCAACTTGGGGAAACCTTTCGTCAGCGAATCGATGCCTGGCGAGTACACCCACGTGTATTGGCCTTGCGTGATGAGGCCCGGGTGCGCCTGTGGCGTCTGATCGCACGTACCGCACAATGGGTCAAAGAAGGTGCGGTAACCGAAGAAGCCGCAGTGCGTTTGACGGACTGGATCGAACCCTTGCTGCGCCGCGAAAGTTATCTGGCCCTTTTGTGGGAGCGCCCCAATGTGCATGAGCGCCTGCTTCGTCTACTGGGCGCCGCTCGCTGGCCAGCCAAATACCTGATGCAGCACCCCGGTGTCATCGATGAACTTGCTGCTGCAGATATTTTTTACGAGCGCTTTAATCCGCAAGACTTTGAGTCTGACCTGGATCACCGCCGTCAGGCCCTCACGGGAGCCGGGGAAGACGACGAAGAATCTTTGCTCAACCTGCTGCGCCGCGCCCACCATGCCGAGGTGTTCCGCACTCTGGCTCGTGACGTGGAAGGCAAACTCACCGTCGAACAGGTGGCCGACGACCTCAGCGCCCTGGCCGATGCGGTGTTGCGCGTCACCACCCGCTGGTGCTGGTCACGCTTGAAAAAAACGCATCGCCCCGACCCACTTTTCGGCATCATTGCTTACGGCAAGCTGGGTGGCAAAGAGCTGGGCTACGGCAGCGATCTGGACTTGGTGTTTGTGTTTGACGATGAAGATGACAACGCGCCCGAGGTTTACGCCACCCTGGTGCGCAAACTCATCAACTGGCTGACCGTCAAAACCGGCGAAGGTGATCTGTATGAAATTGACACCGCGCTGCGGCCCAATGGCAATGCAGGCTTGCTGATCACCAGCTTTACATCTTATGCCAACTACCAGCAACAACGCGGCTCCAATACCGCCTGGACGTGGGAGCACCAGGCCATGACACGCGCACGTTGCGTGTTGGGCGATGCCAGCTTGCGTGTGCGGTTTGATGCCATACGCCAAGCAGTCATCACCTCACCTCGCGATGAAAGTAGCCTGCGCGTCGAGATTGCCGCCATGCGCGAACGTATGGCTCTGGCACACCCAACCAAGCCCGGTCAGTTTGACATCAAGCAAAGTGCTGGCGGCATGATTGATGCAGAGTTTGTCATGCAGTTCCTGGTGTTGTCACAGTCTGGTGCACACCCCGAACTGATGGCCAATGCCGGTAACATTGCCTTACTGGAGCGTGCTGAAGCGATGGGCTTACTGCCCAACAAACTTGGTCACGACGCAGCAAGCGCATACCGAACCATGCGTCAGGTACAACACAAAGCTCGCCTGGATGATGCCCCTGGTCACGTTCCTGCGGAAAATTTGCAAACCGAGCGAGCTGCCATTCTGGCCCTTTGGCAGTATGTTTTTGCTCAGGCCCACTGATTTCACACCTTGATTGACCCATGAAGAAAACTGCAAAAATCGCCCTGTTGCTGATTGCCGCTGCCACACTGATGGCTTGCGGCCAAAGCGCCAAAGACACCCACCCACAACAACTGTTGACCAAACGCCTGGCGATCTTCAAGAAATTTACCAAGGCGCTCGAACCTATGGGCCTGGTTGCTCGTGACAGACAAGACTATGTCAAGGCCAACTTCATGGCCCAAGCCCTGGCACTGCAAGAGCTATCTTCTCAGCCCTGGGAATATTTCAGTACTGACGGCAACTACCCACCCACCCGCTCCAAACCCGAGGTCTGGAGCAAAGCTGCCGAGTTCAAACAAGCCCAGGTGAGTTATCTGGCAGCTGTAGACCAGTTGGTGAAAGTATCAGGTAGTGCAGACCTTCCCGCCATTCGCGCCAGCGTGGATACCGTGCAAAAAAGCTGCAAAAGTTGCCACGACCAATTTCGCAACGAAACTTCAGCCGGGTTATGAGGCGGATTCAAGCCAGCGAAGAGCCCCCTGCCGATTTATTTTGCGCTGCCAGCCTCAGCGTTTGAGGCTGCTTCATCAACAGCGCCAGGCTGGGTGGCTGGATCACCCAGCACAGTGCCTTCGTCCTTGACAAGAGCCAACTGATACAACTTGGAGCCATCACGCATTCCAACTTCGATGAGGTCGCCCTTTTTAGCCGCCATATAAGTCCAGGCTTTGGCGCGTGAAGCGATGACAGCCCGTGCTGAGTCATCCAACTTGAGTTTCTTCAACGCCGCATCAGCGATCTGGGCGACCGTAGCCTTTTTGCGACCAATGCACTTCAGCCAAAGCTCAGCACCTGTTGCAGGCAGTTTGACCACTTCGGACACTGGCGCTGAGACGACTGTTTTTGCTTTTTTAGTTTTTGCTTTTGCGGCTTTTGGTTCTTCCGCTTTTGGTTTGACCGTCAATTTGGCTTTGGTTTTCCTCTTGGCTTTCACTTCTGCATTCACTATGGACAAATCTTCGATCGGTTGCGTCTGGGAAGATATTGCGAAAGTCAGCGTTGTAGTCGCAGCATCCACAGTGATGAGTGGCTTGAGTCCTTCGAGAGCCTGCTCCAAATTTATCAAGTGCTGGCGAGTACGCTCAATCTCTTGAGCGATGTGATTAGCAGCTTCGAACAATGTTTGCATAGGGGTTGTTTCCTTCTTGGTTATGACGACCGACCAACGGTGTTGAAAAAATGATATTTGGAGTGAATCTCTTAAAACGGGGTTGAAAAAGGCCTGCGGACCAAACACCTCAGCTTGCAGGTTTTGAAATCCGCACCACAATTTCAGTGCCATTCCCAACTGAACTTTCGATGCTAACGCTACCACCCAGTGTAAACGCACGTTCCCGAATACCCAGCAAACCTAAGGCATTGCCCATTTTGAGGCTGGTATCAAACCCACATCCGTTGTCACGGATACGCAGAACGCAGTAAGCAGAATCACGCTCCAGGGTGATGTCCACGTGGCTGGCTGATGCATGCAAGGCCACATTGGACAGTGACTCCTGGACGATGCGAAATATCGCAATAGCATGATTTTCTGAAAACTCCGGTTCTTCGCCATAGATGTGTACTTGGCAGTGAATATGGGTACGCGCACTGAACCGGGCGGCAAGCCACTCCAGCGTATCAGGAACACCGATATCCAGAACAGAGGGGCGCAGCATCGCAGAGATATTGCGCACAATCGCAATGGA
>VIKI01000156.1 GCA_008080595.1 Comamonadaceae bacterium | reverse complement strand
GCCCACATCTTGCGCCCCCACCCGAATACGCGCCAAACCACGGCCATAGCTGTCATGGTATTTCACAGAGACCTGGACATTCTTGTTGACGACCAGCCGAGCCAGCGCATCACGCGAGGCAATGCCACCGGTCTGGCAAATTTCGGGGGCATCAAGCCCTTGCAAACGTAATTTGCGCGGCAGTTGCTCACCGGATGGCAACACCCATAAAGTGTCTCCGTCTGACACATGGGTGACCTGGCCCGAAAACACCTCGGCCATCCCCCACAAGGGAAAAAGCAAGCACAACCCCACCACACAACGCCACATGCCAGACACCTCAAAATCAACCGCTCTGTGATGAAATACCCGACACCTTATTGAGCAAAACACCGTCACTTTGTTGTCCTATTTCGAGTATCAGCGCAAAACTGAACCTGTTAGACTTTGTCTGCCAAATATAAACTCGCCACCATTCCAGTTCGTACTCTTCATGATTGATCTGAATAAGCTTAAGCTGGACGATGCGCGTGCATTGTTGGAACATGGTGACCATGAGCTTCCTGAACCCCATGTCAACGCCCACGTCTACATTCAGACCATCATTGACAAGCTGTGCGAGTTATCCCAAAAAGATCCATTGACCGGCCTGGCCAATCGGCGCTATTTCACCAACGTGTTGTCCCGTGAGATCGAGGTTGTGGCCCGCTCGGGTGAACCCGCCCTGTTGCTGATGCTTGACATTGACCACTTCAAAGCCGTCAATGACACCTATGGTCATCCCGCAGGGGATGCCGTGTTGCAAGCCGTGGCCAAAACCCTGGTGAAATGTGTGCGCCCGATGGACACCGTGGCACGTTTTGGTGGTGAAGAGTTTGTCATCATCCTGCCCAGTTGTCAGGGCCCCTACGGACATCAAGTGGCAGAGCGCATACGGGAGTCCGTAAGCAGCATGAAAATTGCAGTTTCCCCAGGAGTCAACATCAAGGTCACCCTCAGCGTGGGTGGTGCTTACGCCCCGCGCTGGGTGCGCTCCACCTCCGAGTTGTGGGTCGATCGGGCCGACATCGAGTTGTACCGCGCCAAATCCGAGGGACGTAATCGTGTGTGTATTGAGTCGCAGCCGATCCTGTCGGTCAGTGCAGAGGAGAAAAATTTGTTATTTGGCCCGCTCTCGTTGGGCGATCCTGCCTGGATCGAGAATTTGGCCAGCGAAAGTTCTGTCGGTTCATCAGACAGTGCAATGAATAGGGTGAACTGAAAATGAGCGATGTCTTGAATCCATCCACTGAGCAAAGTTCACCACCCAAAGTACCGTTAAGACCGCTTGGCAAAGTGCTGGCGGTCACCAGCGGCAAGGGTGGTGTGGGTAAAACATTTGTGTCGGCCAACCTGGCAGCGGCACTGGCCAAACGGGGTCAAAAGGTTTTGGTACTGGATGCCGACCTTGGCTTGGCCAATCTGGATGTGGTGTTGAACCTGTACCCCAAAATCACCCTGCATGACGTGTTCACCGGCAAGGCCAAACTGGAAGAAGCCATTGTGCGTGCGCCAGGCGGCTTCTCGGTGCTGCTGGCAGGCTCGGGTATGGTCGAGTATTCCCGCCTGACACCCAATGTGCGTGACGACTTTTTGCGCATCATTTCCGGCCTGCTGCCCCACTACGACATCGTGCTGCTCGATACCGGTGCCGGCATTTCCGATGTGGTCTTGTTTGCGGTGTCACTGGCCTCCGAGGTGCTGGTGGTTGCCACGCCTGAGCCCACGTCCTTGACCGATGCCTATGCCACCATCAAGGTGCTGGTGGGTGAACAAAAACGCAGGCTCATCCGTATGGTGATCAACCAAACCGCCCGCATGGGGGATGGCCGCGCCATCACCACCCAGCTGCAACAGGTATTGGATCGTTTTGTCGTGGCCAAGCCTGGTGAAAATGTGCGACTGGTTCACATGGGCGATATTCCGGCGGACCCCTCGGTTCGCATGGCCGTGATGAAACGCCAGCTGTTGATGTCGTCCATGCCCGGCTGCCCGGCGGCCTTGGCCATTTCACAACTGGCAGGCAAGCTCCAGGACACCTTGATTGCCAAACCCGTCTGAGCTGGGGGCGGGCAGATCAGGCCGTGATGATCCAACCCTCAAGAGGGTCGGTCTCTGGTGGCAAGCCATACATCGCAGCCCCCTCTTCATGGCGGCGATGGGCCCAGGCCGCCTGCATCAGACATAACACGGCATCCAGCGCATCACCGCTGGCATCGTCAGCCAGGGCATCACGTTGGGCGTGAGAGAGTTTCAAATGCAAGTCCAAACGTGTGCGCCCTTGTTCCAGCGCGGTGATCAGGTCTTTGCGGGCAATCAGCCGCTCTGGCGTTTGGCGCGCCTTGTCATCGGCTTTGTAGCTTCGCTGGTCCAATATTTCACGTGCCAACATGCCCGGATAGGCCTCCAAAGCCACCTTCAATGGTGCACCTTCGCTCTCACATGACGGGGCATACAAACCTGGCAAGGTCGCTCCGGCTTGCAGCAACAAGGGCACACCTGCATGCAGCATGAACGCCACCGGCGGATTGACCCATTTCATGCTGGGACTCGACCCCGCAAGAAGATCGGTTGACCGATGGGCAAATTTGCCACCTACAGGGCGTGCCGCACAAAACGCTGAAAACGCCTGGCGAATGTCTGCCCGACTCAGCGCTGCATAGTGCGCCATACAAGCCTGCCATTCTGTGGGCCAGCCCAAGGTTTGTACCAACTCGCGCGGCAAGCCAAAAGGCAAGTCAAATGCACCGACCCAGGATTGGGTTTGATTGAGTCTGTTTGAAAAAGCGGCAAGTGTCCCAAAACGCTCCAATTTCGAGAGCATGACACGCTTTCCCTTTATGCTGCCAAAGGCTAAAACAATGTTTTTTTGGGCATGGGGTGCGCTGGAAAAATCGCAGCCCAACAAAAGCACGGCAGCCTCAGGTGAGGCTTGCGTCAGTGTCGCCAAGGAACGATCAGGCGCGGCCAATGATGCAGGCCGTAGCCATCAGCTCGTCCAGCAGTGCCATCGACACTTTGCCCGACACCGAATAAGGGTCAAGCTCTGGTTTTTCGGCGTACTTGAGCAAGATCGACGTGTTGATGCGGCTCGCATTCACCTCGCCCATGGTCCAGCCGACAAAACGCCGCTCAGAAATTTCCTCATAATGCAGCAACACCACATCTTGATGGCGTGGATCGCGTTGAATCTGACCAAACAGCTCGCTGATCGCCGTGCGCCCACCTTCAATCACCTGCAAAAAAATGCCACTGCCGTAACACAGCACACCGGTCACACCACAGTGCGGGTTGTGCTCACGGGACTGGTGCAAGATCGATTCAATGGCCTCGGGACTGCTGTCGACAACCCGACTGGCGTAGAGTAAACGAACCAACATGGTTAACCTTTCCGGGGAATAAGTGACAAAAATTCACGGCGCAAATTGGCATCTTTCAGAAAACTGCCGCGCATCACGGAATTGATCATCTTGCTGTCCACATCCTTGACACCGCGCCAGCCCATACAAAAGTGGGTGGCCTCCATGACAATGGCCAAACCATCGGGCTGGGTTTTATGCTGGATCAGATCGGCCAGTTGTACCACCGCTTCTTCCTGAATCTGGGGCCGGCCCATGACCCACTCTGCCAGACGCGCATATTTGGACAAACCAATCACATTGGTGTGTTCATTGGGCAGCACCCCAATCCAGATTTTTCCCATGATCGGGCAAAAATGGTGGCTACAGGCACTGCGCACGGTGATCGGGCCCACAATCATCAGCTCATTGAGGTGTTCGGCATTGGGGAATTCGGTGATTTCAGGCGCTGCCACATAACGCCCCTGAAAAACCTCTTTGAGGTACATCTTGGCCACCCGCCGGGCCGTGTTGTCGGTATTGTGGTCATGCGCGGTATCAATCACCAGGCTGCTGAGCACACCCTTCATTTTTTCTTCAACCTCATCAAGCAAGCGCTCAAGCTCGCCGGGCCGAATAAAGTCTGCAATATTGTCATTGGCATGGAAGCGTTTGCGTGCCGCCTCAATACGCTCACGGATTTTGACCGATACCGGTGTGCCTTCGTCTTGTTCTGCTGGGTTCATGATGTACCGATGAAAATAATCAGGACTGAATCGTATCAGTCTTTGAATACTAAGGTTATTTGCCTCTAGTGCTTGTATTCATTGCTCAAGAAGCTATTAATTTAATAGCGTTTGCCATTTAAAAACAACATCACACGCATCAACAGATAGGCCAGGGCATCAAAAACCTTGAGACGCAAGCTGCGCTGAGCGTATTGATGCGGCTCAACGCGGCGGGCATCCACCTTGATGGCCTGCTCCAGACTGTGCTGCAAATCTTGGGCAAATGACGCATCTTGCACCACCACATTGGCTTCACGTGCCAGCAACAAACTCAAAGGATCCATGTTGGAGGAACCCACGGTGGCCCAACGTCCATCCACCACCGCCACCTTGGCGTGCAGAAAACTCGGGGTGTATTCGTAAATTTCTATGCCCGCAGCCAGCAGTTGTGCATACACCGCATGGGCTGCGTGGTATTGCATGAAATACTCATACCGCCCTTGCAACAGCAATCGCACCCGCACCCCGCGCTGGGCCGCATGGATCAGGCTTTTGCGAATCTTGCGACCCGGCAAAAAATAGGCGTTGGCCAGCACAATGTCATGCCGCGCTTCACCCAGCGCTTGCCGATAAGCCCGCTCGATGCGGGTACGAAAGCGCACATTGTCACGCAGCACCAGTTCGGCCCATGCCCCACCGGTGGTCGTGGGCGGGGAGCCGGCCTGACGCTTTTCGTGCACCGCTTGCTGCAAGGCCTGCCAAGCGCCTTTCCAATCGACTTGTTTGGCCCGTTGCGCGGCTTGTAAACGCCACCAAAACTGACTCATGGCCGCATGCACATCCTGCACCAAAGGGCCGGTGACACGCACCGCAAAATCAAAACGCGGGGCATTTAATGCCCCATGGTTCGGGTCAAACCAGTCATCCAGCAGATTGATTCCACCACAAAAAGCCACTTCACCATCCACCACACACAGCTTGCGGTGCAAACGCCGCCAACGGCTGGGCAGCAGCAAACCCAAGCGCCCCAAAGGGGCAAACACCCGCCACTGAACGCCTGCAGCCGTCAGGCGTTGCGGCCACGGGGCAGGCAGTTCAGGCGTGCCAACACCGTCCACCACCAGCGTGACCGCCACACCACGCAAGGCCGTGCGCTCCAAGGCTTGCATGACTTGCTCTGCCCCACCGTGCACATCGAAAATATAGGTTTCCAACCTAACTTCATGCGTACAGGTGTCCATGGCCTGCACCATGGATGAAAAAAAGGCGTTCGAGCCTTGTAACAACTGCAGTTGGTGGCCCGAATGACGTTGCAGCATCAGCGAGGGGCTCACGCGCTCAAGGCGAATTCGGCAATCAGCGGCAGGTGATCTGACATGCGCCACCAGATGCGTCCGCGCGGCACCGTCAAACTCAAGGGAGTCAGACCCCGGGCAAACACATAATCCAACTGGGCCAAAGGCAGGCGGGAGGGAAATGTTGGCTCTATCACCCCAAACGTATGCAAGTCAACCTGCGCCAAGGCTTCTTGCACACGCGAGCCCCAATCATTGAAATCCCCCGCCACCAACAACGCGGCATCCGGTGGAATCTCACGCGCAATAAAACGCTGGAGTTGCGCCACCTGGCGTACCCGGCTGGCTTTTACCAAACCCAGATGCACCACCAGCACATGCACCTCCTGGCCATGGATGGCAAGCGTCACATGCAACACACCCCGCTGTTCCAGACGGTGGTCTGAGATATCTTCATGCTGGTGCGCCAGTACCGGCCAGCGCGACAGCAAGGCGTTGCCGTGCTCACCGTGGCGCGTGATGGCATTGGTGCGGTAGACCGCTTCATAACCCTGCGGGGCCAGGTAGTCGGCCTGGCCCTGCTCAGGCCACAACGCAAACCGCTTGGCTTCCCGGCGGTTGTGTTGCCGCACTTCCTGCAAACACACCACATCGGCATCCAGCGACTCCACCGCCAGGGCCAGATTGTGAATTTCAAGCCTGCGCAAGGGGCCAATACCTTGCACACCTTTGTGGATGTTGTAGGTGGCCACACGGATGATGTGCCGGCTCATGCGGGTGACCTCAGGGCCACAAACCGCGGCAGCATCAAACAAGCCTCGGCATTCGACGGTGAAAAACACGCCTGGGCCGCCTGCTGGTAGGGCAACCACTGAAAAGCCGTGTGCTCACGTGGACTGAGGGTGATGGCCGTGCCTTGCGGCACTTGCAAGCCAAACAGGTGTTCGGTGTTCTGCACCACCCCAGGGGCATAACGATGCCGCCAACGCGGGTAGATTTCATACACATTTTCAAGCTGCCAGTCGTGCAAATTGCGCTCCAGTTGCGCCCCCATGCTGCAGTCAATGCCGGTTTCTTCCAACACCTCGCGCCGGGCCGTCTGCTCAAAGCTTTCCATCAAGCTGTCTTTGCTGCCGGTGACCGACTGCCAATAATCATCGGCATCGGCACGCTTGATCAGCAGCACGTCCAGTGCCGGGGTGTAGATCACCACCAGGACGGATTGCGGGATTTTGAAGGACGGAAGTGTTGAAACCACTGATTTGAATGAGTAAAGCGGTGGCACTGAAAAATGAACCAGCTGAGTCATTCTAGTCATCGCCCAATGATGTGACAGGCCTGAGCCTGGGATGCTGAGTAAAATCCCGTTCGCGCCCCATCAAGGGCGCATTCGCTAGGGGTGTTGACCCGCAATAACACGGGGTTCTGGCCGCCTTCTCTGGCTTGAATACCACCCCAACCGACACCGCCGACCTGCCAACTTTTTGCATGGAGCAAACAGATGGCACACACACTGATCTCTGATCCCACCCCAACCGGGTCGACACCCACGTCAAACTCTGCGCTTTCACCCGTGCCCCAAACCGAACGGGTCTTCAGCTGGCACCACCACGCCTCACTGTGGTTCAGTCTGGGCGTTGGCCTGCTGGTGATGCAGGTGGGGGCATACCTGGTGCCAGCCGTAGGCAGCCGCGATGCCGCCGTGGCCATTGTGCTGGGCTCATTGATTGGTGCAGGTTTGCTGGCCTGGACGGCACGGCTGGGCTGCCAGACCGGCTTGTCCAGCGCAGCGCTGATGCACGCCACCTATGGCAGTGCCTTTGCCCGTCTGCCGGTGCTGCTGAACATGGCGCAACTGATTGGCTGGACCACTTTTGAGCTGGTCATCATGCGTGACGGCACAGCGGCCATTAGCCAACAATCCATGGGATTGGGGCTGGATCGGGTTGAAGGCCGCCTGCTCACCACCCTGCTGTGGGGTGGTGTGTTGGTGCTGCTGTTGTCCGGCTCAATGACCCAATTGGTGCGCAAGTTGATCAGCCGTGTGGCACTGCCGCTGGTGATTGCCTCGCTGTTGTGGCTGACCTGGCAGTTTGGTGGCCAGGTGCAGGCGCAAGGCCTGGCGGCATTTTGGGCCCGCCCCGGTGACGGCAGCATGGGCCTGCTCTCGGCCATGGATTTGGTGATTGCCATGCCGGTGTCATGGCTGCCGCTGGTGGCCGACTACGCCCGTTACGGCAAGTCTGGCCGCAGCGCCATGAGCGGCACCTGGATGGGTTTTGCACTGGCCAACATCTGGTGTTATGCGCTGGGCGTGCTGGTGGTGAGCGTGGCGCAGCCAGGCACGGATCTGGTGACCGCCTTGCTGCTGGCCCAAGGTGGCCTGCTGGCTTTGAGCCTGATTTTGGTGGACGAAATCGACAACGCCTATGGTGACGTGTACTCCGGTGCCGTGTCGGGCCATAGCCTGAAACCAGCGGTGAGCGTGCACCAATGGGGTCTGGGGCTGGCGGTGTTGTGCACGGGTCTGGCCCTGGTGTTGCCGATGCACAGTCTGGAGCCCTTCTTGCTGATGCTGAGCTCGGTGTTTGTGCCCCTTTACGGTGTAATTCTGGGGCGACTGGCGACCACCCACACCCCGGTCACGACCCCTAAGCGCCAGGTGGACTGGAGTGCCGCCATGCTTTGGCTGGCCGGTGTTGGCGGCTACCACGCGCTGGCGCAATTCGCACCGCAATGGGGCTCAGCCCTGCCCACGCTGGCCCTCACCTTTGGGCTGGCCTGGCTGACACGCCCAGTGAACACACTGACATTGACTGGGCAAACCGTATGAAGATCATCATTTTGGGTGCTGGCCTGATGGGCCGTCTGCTGGCCTGCGAACTGGCCCGTGCGGGTCACACGCTGGAAGTCTTTGATGCCGGTGGCCCGCAAGCACTGGACTCTGCGGCCCGCGCCGCCGCCGCCATGCTGGCCCCGCTGGCGGAATCGGCCATCAC
>VIKI01000320.1 GCA_008080595.1 Comamonadaceae bacterium | reverse complement strand
CACGGTGGCTATTCCCGCTGAGCGTGCGCTGACGGTTTACGTGGACAAGCGTGAACTGGTCACACTGATGACGCTGGGTGCACACCCGGAGCTGCTGGTGCTGGGTTTTCTGCGCAACCAGCGGCTGGTGACTTCTGTGGACGAGGTGGAGTCCATCACCGTCGATTGGGAGGTGGGCGCTGCTGCTGTCAAGACCCGTCAAGGCATCTCGGACATCGAGGCCCGTACCGCCAAGCGGGTGGTCACCACCGGTTGTGGCCAGGGCAGTGTGTTTGGTGATTTGATGGCCGAGGTCGACAGCATTGAGCTGCCTGCGGCCACTTTGTTGCAGTCCGAGTTGTACGGTCTGGTCAACGCCATCCGCTTGCAGGAAACCACCTACAAATCAGCCGGTTCGGTGCATGGCTGTGCGCTGTTTCGCGGGGCCGAAATGCTGGTGTTTGTGGAGGATGTGGGCCGCCACAATGCCCTCGATGCCGACAAAGTGTTTTACACCACCGGTCGGCTGACCAGCGAGATGGTGATCAAGTCCGCCCAAATGGGCGTGCCGATTGTGGTGTCGCGCAGTGGCATCACCGAAATGGGGCTGGATGTGGCCCAGCGCCTGGGTTTGTGTGCCATTGGTCGTGCCACCAACAAGCGCTTTTTGTGCTTCAGTGGGGCACATCGGTTGACGTTGCAGCCGGAGTTGCTGGGAGCCGTTGCGTTGTCGATGGATCGCGCTGTGTAAGTTTTCACCCACGCAGGGGTCTTGAAAATGGCATGCCTACAAAGCTTGACTATCGTCCCCAGGGTCTAAAGGGCCAACAATCCAAAACACAGATCAAGCAGATGCCAACTGCGGTATCGTCCACCCATGACCATCTCTTTTCTGACTTTAGGCCTTCGCTCCTTGCGCCGTGATCTACGCGCCGGTGAATTGCGTTTGTTGATTGTTGCCGTCACTCTGGCCGTGGCCGCGCTGACTGCGGTGGGTTTTTTCGCGGATCGTCTCAAGGGCGGCTTGCAGCGTGATGCACGCCAGATGTTGGGGGGCGATGCTGTCGTGGTGAGTGACACGCCCCTTTCTCACAGCTTCATGGCGCAAGCCAAAACCCTGGGGCTGGCGCAGGCGCAAACGCTGATCTTCCCCACCATGGCGCGTGCGTCTGAAACCCAAGGTGGGGCGATCAAGCTGGTGGCCTTGAAAGTGGTTGCTCCGGGCTACCCCTTGCGCGGGCGCATGCGGATCAGTGATCAACCAGAGCTTGCGGGCACGTTGACCCAAGACATTCCAAACCCTGGTCAGGCCTGGGTTGATGCCGCCTTGCTGGATGCCCTTGGCCTGCAAGTGGGTGATGATTTGCTCTTGGGCGAGAGCCGTTTTCGTGTCAGCCAGATCATCATCAACGAACCGGATCGCGGTGCCGGGTTCATGAATTTTTCACCCCGGGTGATGATTCACCAGGCCGATATTGACGCCACCGGCCTGGTTCAGCCCGCCAGCCGTTTGCGCTACCGCCTGGCCGTGGCGGGGGATGATCAAAACGTTCAAGCTTATGTGGACTGGGCACAGGCACAAGTAGATTCGCACGCGGTGCGTGGTGTGCGCGTTGAGGCCCTGGACGGGGGCCGCCCGGAGTTGAGCAGCACCTTGGCGCGGGCCGAAAAATTTCTGAACCTGGTGGCCTTGTTGGCGGCGTTGCTCAGCGCCGTCGCAGTCGCCTTGGCGGCGCGTGGTTTTGCGGCCAGCCATCTGGATGACTGTGCCATGCTGCGGGTGCTGGGCTTGCGCCAGCGCACCATTGCGGCGGCGTATACCCTGGAGTTTTTCTTGATCGGTGTGCTGGCCAGTGCGCTCGGTGTCGGTCTGGGCTTCGGGGTGCATTACGGTTTTGTGGCGCTGTTGTCGGGTTTGGTGGAGGCCAATCTGCCCGCCGCCGGGCCGTTGCCGGTGCTGTTTGGCATGGGCATGGGTTTGACACTACCGGCCTCCCTGAGTGTGTTGGGGCTGGGGATACTGGGGTTTGCCACCTTGCTGATGGCGGCCAGCAGTGATGTGAAGCTGGGCTTGATCGCCGTGGGTGGTTTTGCATTGGCGACCTTGCTGTTTGCCGGTATGAGTTGGCTGGCTGTGAAGTTATTGCGCTGGAGCGTCAACGATGCCACCGCCCCCACCGCTTTGGTGCTGGCGACCCGGCAAATTGCCGCCCGCCCAGCTTTTGCCGTGGTCCAGGTGAGTAGCCTAGCTGTGGGCTTGCTGGCATTGGTGTTGTTGGTGTTGTTGCGCACCGACTTGATCAGCAGCTGGCGCGCTGCCACCCCGAGCGATGCGCCCAACCGTTTTGTGATCAATGTCATGCCGGAACAGGGCGATGCCTTTACCCAGGCACTGAAAGCGGCCGGAGTGCGCAAATTCGACTGGTTTCCGATGATTCGGGGCCGTCTGGTGGCGGTGAACGGGCAAGAGATCAACCCTGAAGACTATGCCGATGAACGCGCCAGACACCTGGTCGATCGTGAATTTAATCTGTCGCACAGTGCCACCCAGCCGGTGCAAAATGCCGTGGTCAAAGGGCGCTGGCAGGCCAACGAGCGTGATGCCATCAGCGTTGAAGAAGGTATTGCCAAAACCCTGGGGCTGGCCTTGGGGGACAGCTTGACCTTTGACATTGGCGGGGTCAAGACGGAGTCAAAAATCACCTCGCTGCGCAAGGTGGACTGGGGTTCGATGCGGGCCAATTTCTTTGTGATGTACCCGGTGGACACGCTCGAAGGTGTGCCCGCCACCTTCATGAGTGCGTTCAAGGCCCCCGACACCCGGGGGTTTGACAGTGCGCTGGTGCGTCAGTTTCCGAACATCACCACGGTAGACATGACCGCCACCATTGGCCAGATCCAGCGGGTGCTGGATCAGGTGATTGGCGCGGTGGAATTTCTGTTTGCATTCACGCTGGCCGCCGGCATGGTGGTGCTGTTTGCCGCCGTGACCGCCACGCGGGAAGAGCGTGCCCGTGAATTTGC
>VIKI01000155.1 GCA_008080595.1 Comamonadaceae bacterium | reverse complement strand
CGCACGCGACACGTAAGCCATGAGCTGCGTGGCCATTTCAGCCGGTGGCAACTCAAAGTCCACCAAACCGGTGGCCAAGGCACTTTGCGGCATGCCGTCAAATTCACTGGAGGCCGGGTTTTGCACCATCACCATACCGCCCTCGGCCTTGATGGCACGCACGCCCAGTGTGCCGTCGCTGCCGGTGCCGGAGAGCACGATGCCAATGGCCCGCTCATGCAGGTCTGCGGCCAGCGAACGGAACAAAAAGTCGATCGGCAAGCGGTGACCCCGGGGGGCCGCAGGCTCCAGCAGCTGCAGCGTGCCATTCAAAAACGCCATGTCGCGGTTGGGTGGAATGATGTAGGCGCAGTTGACCTGCACAGTCATGCCGTGCATGCCCGAAAAAAAGGCCTCTATCGCCGCCAGCCCGCCGGCGGAAGCACCGATGCCCACTATCGGGAAAGTTCGGCTTGCAGTGGCCTCTGGAGACTGGGTTGCAACGGGCACGGCAGCTGTCTGCGTCGGCTTTGACTTGGGTTTGTGGGGCATGCAAGTTCACTCCTGAATGTAGAGCTGCTTACGCAACAAGTACAAGGGTTATCCGCCTATTTTTCCAAAATTTTCAGGCTTTGCTGATCGACCGGTTCAGGTGAGCTGGGGGCATCAAAGCAAACCCCTTGGCTGCCATCTGCTTTGGCCTGGTACATGGCCTGGTCGGCTTTTTTCAACAAATTGTTGATGCTCTCAGTATCCCCCATAAAAATCACCACACCAATACTCAGTGAGGTGTCGTAGGCCTGCCCGTTCAAGGAGTCGGCCAGAACAACGGCTTCGCTGAGCATCACTCGTCAACCTTGGTATTCGCCGTGTCAGCACGGGTTTTGGCCAGCAACAAACCTTCATCAAGCGCGGTCATGAACTCGCTGACCCGAATGGGTTTGGTCAGGTAGCGAATGAAGCCTGCAGCCAGGCCACGTTCTATGTCACGCGGCATGGCATTGGCGCTCAGGGCCAGCACCGGAATATGGCGTGTGCTGGGGTCGTCGCGCAAAATTTGCAGGGCCTGCATGCCGCTGATGCCGGGCAGATTGATGTCCATCAAGATCACATCAGGCTGATGGGCCCGGGCCATGGCAATGCCACGCATGGCATCCTGGGCCCCCAGCAGCCGTAATTCAGGACGGCGAGCAATGAGTTGCTCCACCAGTTCCATATTGGCCCGGTTGTCTTCCACATACAAGAGCGTGCGCACCACCCAACCTGCACGTGCCAGCAAGGGCTCGTTCCCCTGCGGGGCATGTACCTCCGGGATCCATTGGGGAGCATCCATTGCGTCCAGTTCAAACCAGAACACACTGCCTGCACCCACCGTGCTTTGCACACCAATTTCACCACCCATCAACTCCACCAGACGGCGGCTCACCACCAGGCCAATGCCTGTGCCTTCTTCAGCCCCACTCTCTTGACCCAAACGGTTGAACGACTGGAACAGCTGCCCAATTTTTTGGGGTGACAAACCGAGCCCGGTATCGGTCACACTGATGCGTATGCGGCCTGTTGGCTGGCGCAAATGGCTCACCTCGGCCTTGCCGCCGGGTTGGTTGTATTTGATGGCATTGGAGAGCAGGTTGATCAGCACTTGCTTCAGCCGGGTCCGGTCGGCGTTGACAAAGCAGTCGGCATCCACTGGTGCGAACTTCAAGGCAATGCCTTTTTGCTCGGCTTGCGGCGCAATCATGGCCTGGCAGTCGTGCAACACGTCGTGCAGCGAGGTGGACTCCAGTGACAGCGACAAGCGGCCAGATTCGATCAGCGCCAAGTCGAGGATTTCATTGATCAGCTCCAGCAAATACCAGCCCGCCTTGAGAATTTGGCCGACGCTGGCCAGCTGGGCCGGGGTGGGTGTCGGTATCCCCGACTCCAGCAACTGGCCAAAACCCAGAATGGCATTCAATGGTGAGCGCAGTTCATGGCTCATGCTCGACAAAAACTCTGACTTGGCCATGCTGGCCGTCTCGGCCACCTGGCGAGCACCTTCCAACTCGATATTCTTGTTTTGCAACACCTGCTCCAGGCGTGTGCGCTCGGCCTCAATCTGCTTGCGGGCTGTGTTGTCGGTGCCAATCAACAGGTAGCCAATGATGGCGCTAGCCTCGTCACGCAAGGCGGTTACGGACACCACCGCCGGGAAGCGGCTGCCGTCTTTGCGGATGTAAGTCAGCTCATAAATGTCTTCAATCCCGCGTGCGGCCTTGAACACCAGCGCCTCAAAACCGGGGGTGATTTTGGTGGCAAGTTCCTCGCTCAGAGCCCGCGCCCGCTCAATCACCTCTTGCGGGTCTGAAATGTCGGCCGGAGTGCGGATGTTCATGACCTCGGTGGCGGCGTAGCCCAGCATACGCTCGGCCCCCACATTGAAAATCTGGATCACGCCTTTGGCATCGGTGGCGATGCTGGAGAAATTGGCGCTGTTGAAAATGGCACTTTGCAAGGCCCCGGCCTCACGCAGGGCTTCCTGGGCCTGCTTGCGGGCGCTGATGTCGCGCAAAATGCCGGTGAAGTAATGCTGGCCCCGCAAGGTCATTTCACTCACCGCAATCTCCAGCTCAAACGCCTGCCCATTCTTGCGCCGCCCCATCACTTCACGGCCCACCCCCTGGGCACGGGCCTCATCACTGACACCGTAATAAGCCAGCGACACGTTGTGCTGATCCTGGTCAAGCTCTGGAATCAGTTGACTCAGGTGCTGACCTATCAGGTCGGCGGCGCTGTAACCAAACATGGCTTCAATCGCAGGGTTCACCGAATCAATGATGCCACCCTGGGCGTGAATGGTGACAATGCCATCCACCACGGTGTTGAGAATGGTTTGCACCAGGGCTGCACTGTCACGCAAGGTCTGCTGCACCACATATTCGTCGGTGACGTTGCGAAACACCAGCACCGCACCTGCGACCTGGCCGACCGCGTCGCGAATCGGGGCACAGCTGTCGGCAATATCGAACTCACGGGCATCACGGGCAATCAGTACGGTGTGGTTGGCCAGGCCCTGCACCGTGCCATGCGCCAGCGTCTGCGCCACCGGAATCGTGGCGGGCTTGCGGCTGTCTTTGTTGACAATTTTGAAAACCTCGTCAATCGAGCGACCCAAAGCATCGGCCTGGGTCCAGCCCGTCAGGTCTTGAGCCACCGGGTTGAGCAGGGTCACACAGGCTGAGGCATCGGTGGCAATCACCGCATCCCCAATCGAGTTGAGTGTGACGCTGAGCTTTTCTTCACTCACCCGCAGCATCTGGTTGGTGTGTTGCAGTTGCAGATTGATGGCTTCCTGGTCTTGCAGTGAGTGCCGGGTTTCGAGATGAACCCTGTTTTTGAGGTGCTGCAGCTTGTCCCGGTAAAGCTGCCAGACCATCCACAGCGTGGCCAGCAAAGCCAGCAGGCTCACACCCACCATGACGTTGAACAGGTGTTGCATGGCCAGCTCAAGACCCGCCCCATCGACCCCGAAAACACCCTGCCTGAAGGCATGAGTGCTCAGTTCAACCTGGCTGAATGACCAAAACAAGGCCCCCACAGCGCAACTGACCAGCAGGACCAGTGCGGCCATCCACATCTGTGTTTTGCGCATGGGGGGGGTGAAAGGGATAGGGGTCATGAACACGCTCGGTTTCTTGAAAAGTGAATCAGGCCGAACGGAAATGCCGAAGGTTGAACTGACGCGCTCTTCTTATACGCCTATTCTTGGCATGAATGAGTTGGGGTTCTGTGCGTTTGCGTACAGAACCCATCCCAACATCCACCAACAATGACTGTTCGCCCGTGCTGGTGTGAACCACATCCGCACGTTTTGACCTTTGATTGATTTGGAGAACATTCTCATGAACACGACACAACATATGACTTCTTTCCCCGCCCTGATTTTGCTGGCGGCTTTGAGCCTGGGTGGCTGCGCAGGCATGACCCAGCAAGAAAAAGGCACGGCCACCGGCGCTGTGATTGGCGGCGTGGTCGGCAATGCCGCAGGCGGCGGCATCCTGGGCACCGCCGCTGGTGCGGCTGTAGGCGGCGTGATTGGCCACGAAGTGACCAAGAAAAAATAACGCCCTGCACCCATCCCACCCATCACCCCCATCCACAAGCTCACTCAACAAGGTTGCCCCATGAAATTCCTGCACAAACTCATTGAACTGCTGGCGGTCGCAGCCCTGTTGCTACCGCTGAGCTTTGGCTCGAGCCCGTTACAGGCCCAAACCAACAACGCAAGCCAAACACTGCCCCGCATTGATGGCTTTAACGTGGAGGAAGTCAAGCGGCTGAGCCCCGGTGTGGAGCTGAACTTTGAGCTCGACGGCACGCCCGGTGGTCTGGCCACACTGCACATTGCTGGCGCGGTACGCAATTTGACACTTGCAGAAGTTGAAAGTGGTCACTACCTGGGCACTTACACCATCAGCAGCCGCGACAAAATTGCCGCAGGCAGTGCGGTCACAGCCAACTTGCGCATGGGCAACCAGGTGACCAGCGTGTTCCTCAACGAATCCCTGCAAATTGGCGTAGGGGTGCATCCAGCCAAGGTAGCAGCGGGGCCAGAACTCAAGATTGAGCATTTCAATGTGGACCCGGCGGCCACGCTGGTGGGGGGCAGTGAGCTGTATTTCTCGGTCTTTGGCACGCCAGGAGCCCAGGTGGATCTGACCATTGCCGGAGTCCCGGGCAAGGTGTTTTTGCCGGAAGTCAAAAGCGGCGAATATGCCAACACTTACACCATCAAAAACCGGGATCGCATCACCCGCAACAGCCAGGTCACGGCCCACATGCGCCTGGGTGAGCAGTTAAGCAGTGCCACTTTGGGCAAACCCTTGCAAAGTGACAGTGCCCCAGCAGCGTTACAAACCAGCCGGGTCTGCGCCACTTGTGGCGTGGTGGAGTCGGTGAACCTGGTGGAGGTGAAAGGTGAAGGCAGTTACCTGGGCACCATCGGTGGCGGTGTGGTGGGGGCGATTTTGGGCAACCAGATTGGGCAAGGCTCGGGCCGCACCGTGGCCCAAATTGCCGGAGCCGTGGGTGGGGCCTATGCCGGGCGGGCACTGGAAGCCAAGTCGCGCAGCACCCACCACTTTGAAGTGGTGGTACGTTTGCACAATGGCAGCGCCCAAACCGTGAGTTTTGCCGCTGAGCCCGGCTTCAAGGTAGGTGACAAGGTGCGGGTCAACGCGGGCGTGATCACGCATGCTCCTTGACTGGCCGCTGTATTGGGCGCTGCTCAAACAAGTCACCAACGCCTGGTTGGACGACGATGTGCCCAGCATGGGCGCAGCACTGGCCTACTACACCTTGTTTTCCATGGCCCCGTTGCTGCTGATCGTGATCTCGGTGGCCGGGCTGGTGTTTGGGCAGGACGCAGCGCGTGGCGAGATTGAATGGCAGTTGCGGGCCCTGATGGGCGAGTCAGGAGCCAGTGCGGTGCAGGCCTTGCTGGTCAGTGTGGATCAGCCGGCCCAAGGCGCAGCCGCCACGCTGCTGGGTCTGTTCCTGCTGCTGATGGGGGCCACCACGGTTTTTGGTGAACTCCAAGACGCACTGGACCGTATTTGGCGTGTACCCGCCAGGTGCAAGACCAATGGCTGGATCACGTTGCTGCGGGCCCGGCTGCTGTCGTTTGGCATGATTCTGGCGATTGGATTTTTGCTGATGGTGTCGCTGGTGCTGAGCGCCGTGCTGGCCACCATGGAGCGCTGGTGGAGCCCGCTGTTTGGCGGTTGGCTGACGGTGGCCAGTGTGGTCAATGGCATTGCCGGCTTCTTTTTGGTGGCCGCCGTGTTTGCGCTGATCTACAAGGTGATGCCGCGTGTGCAGGTGCTTTGGCGCGATGTCTGGATTGGCGCGGTGTTCACTGCCCTGCTGTTCACACTGGGTAAAAGCCTGATTGGGGTCTACATTGGCCGCAGCGGCATCGTCTCGGGCTTTGGTGCAGCGGGCTCGCTGGTGGTGGTGTTGCTGTGGGTGTATTACTCAGCGCAGATCTTCCTGATCGGGGCCGAATTCACCTGGGTCTATGCAAATGTGTTGGGGTCGAGAAAACCACCTTCAGCTTGAGTCGACACGTTCTGCACGTCTTTACTGAGTTCGCAATTTTTCCTGAAGCCAGACTTTGATCAACGACTGGTAAGGCACAACTACAAAGTGCATCGGTAGGTAGTTTAAGCAGGCAACATGGTTTATCTGCTGCGGAAGGTGACATGGGTTTATTCAACATGGCAGCGCGGTGGATAAACTCTTTTCGTTAGACCTCCCTGGAGACATCAATGCTCACTGAGCCGAAGCGCGATATTTGCACATGATTCAGCGCGATATTTGAGATAAATTTTTCTTTCGATACGGGAAAGGAAATTATGCTCAAGGAAACGCGAGGAATCAAAGACCGGTAATCAGGGGTGTTTTTGCGCGTGATCACGAAGAACACCAAGCATATCAAAACCGCGCCGGACAGCGGCACGGGCATCACAGCCGTCAGGAACCACCATGCCGCTTATCAGCCCGAAGGCAGCCCAGCGAATGACAGTCAAGCAAAAGTCTGTGCCTGCCCCATTTTCTTCAAGCTCAAGAATAATCTCTCTCAAAGTTGTCAGAGGAACATAAAGCAAGTCGCTTGCATCAATAGAGGGAATTTCGTCCATGGCTGAGACTACGAAGAGAGTTTTGCGCGTTGAAGCGCAGAGATCAGGTTACGCGCATCAACATCACTTGACACGTTGATGGGTGTGGTTTTGCTGCTGTCAGCATATCCAATGTTGACCGTGTAGGTCTGAGTGGTGGTTTGTTGCTGCGTGGATGGTTTTGATGGTGGCACGTATGGCTTACCAAAGGCAGCTTCGTAATCAGCAGCAGATGACACCCAAGGATGACCGTAGAGCTTGGCGTTTCGGGCCATCACTCCGCCTGGGTCTTGTCCGACACTTCCATCTTCATAGGTTATTGTTTGATTTTTGGCGGCTGAGGTTGCATTTGGGGATGTCTGCGACTTGGCTTTTGTGTCCTGAATGTCGGACTCAAGCCGTCCAAGCTCTGCGAGCATGGCAGTGATTTCGGCGTTTGCGCCAGGTGTCACGCCGTTGGGGTTACTTCTGGCCTCATTGATTTTGCGAGCCAGTTCCGTTGCGGCTATGGCATCAGCATTGCCGATCATGCTGTCTCCGTAGCGCTGAGCCAGCCGCTGGTTTGCACTGGCTTGGCTTTCCCCCATGTTCACGCGCTGTTTGGTGACGGGGTCGATTGAGAAGCCTTCTTTGTCAATATTCAGGCGTTCGCGCTTTGTTGCTCCAGTGCAGAGGTGGCCTTGTTGATGGCATTTGCTGCCTCGGCCTGGGTTCTGACAACGATCTTGCCATTTTCATCAAACGTGACGCTCAAGCCTTTCACTGCGGCCTCCGTCTCAAGGGTGGCCTTGGTCACTTGGTATTGCGCACTGCCCACATCACCGGCAGCGGCAATGGCCGACTGGGCATAGGTGTTGAATGCCGACTTAAGTGTTGCCACGCTGGCGTGGGAGTCATCTTTGATCTTGGCCCAAGCGGCTTCATTGGATGCTGCAATTTTGTTGAGTTCCTCGGGTGTTTTCAGGCCCAACTGATGGTATGCATCTTCCACCGTCTTTACCGCTGCGGCCCCCTCGGTCATTGACTTAACAATGCTTTTTCCTGTGCTGTCGGTCTGCACTTGCAGCCCATGCATGGCGGCCTCACTCTTGATTGCTTCACTAGCTACGCCGACGTTTGCTGCAATGGCGGCCTCGGCATACCTTTTGAATGCGGCTTGCACCCCATCTGCCGTAGCCTGACCGCTGGACTTGATAAGCTCAAAATCATCCTTGGCAGTTTTGGCGGCGTTGGTCAGCTCAGTCTTGGTCTTGATGGCCGCGCGCGTAAATGCTGCCTCTATGGCAGCAGCATCCTCTTCGGCCTTTTTTCTAGCTTCTGCGGTGCCAGTCTTAGCATCTTTGGCTGCATTGGCCAAAGCCTGCATTTTTTCAGCAGCCAGTTGCCAATTGTCCGTGGCCACGGCGGCTTCGTATTCGGCGCGCAGGGCTGCAACACGTTCCTTGGTGGCAATTGCTGCGGCTTGCTGTTTGTCTCCGCTGTCTTGGGCTTTTTTACCTGCTGTTTCGAAGGACAAAGCCAATTCATTGGTGCGAAATTCAGCTATTTTTGCCTCGTTGGCAGCCATTAATTCAGCCTGGGACAGCTCTTTGATCGCCGTTGCGCTTTTGTCAGATTGCGTGACGGCAGATTGCGTGGCGGTTGCGAGGCCAGTCCAGCCGTCACGCGCTGTCTGCGCACTGTCTGCCATGTCGATAAAGGCTTTGCGTGATTTATCTGCAAATGCTTCGCTGGCAGCAGTCAACCCACCAAGAGTCATGCGTAGGACGGCTGCGTCATCCATTAACTTTTGTTTAGCGCTGCCAATGGCTATTTTCTGGAGGGCTTCAGTCATCCGTAGCGCACCATTAACCACGATAGCGGCAGCTTCGGTATATGCAGCACCAATACCGTAAATTGACATCATCACGGCATTTGCGCCGGAAGACATCACGCCATAAGACAGCTTGACGATGCTGCCCGCGTTGGTAGCGTATTCACCAATCTTGGTGAAGGTGGCATTGGTATCTGCTGCAAAGGCTTGCATCTTTGCACCCAGTGCCACCGGGTCTAACTCAGCCGCAAAAGCCTTTACCCACTTGATGCCACCTTCAGACGCGGTGGCAATGGAATCCCCAAACTTGCCAACGATGCCACTACTCACCGCATCTGTGAACGCTTTGGACAGGCTTTGCACGCCACTGGTCAGTACTGGCAGTACAGGCGTGGCCAGGGCATTTTTAACCGTGTCCCAGGCGCTGCTCAGGCCGGTGAAAGCCCCTTTAAGGTTGCCCTCCATCACGGCTGCTGTTTTGGCTGCGCTGCCTGCGGCATCGTCAAGTTTGCCCTTAAGGGCATCCAGTGCACCAATGCCCTGGTTGAGCAATGACCGCAAAGCCGGGCCTGCCTCTGTGCCCACGGCGTTGATGGCTTTGGAGCCTGCCGGGCCAGCAGCGGCCAACTGGCGCAGCGCCTTCTCAAAATTGGTGGTGGTGATGCCTGCGCCTGCCAGCTCTGTGCGGAACTTGCTGGCCGGGTCTGCAAACTGCGCCAT
>VIKI01000154.1:6935-17766 GCA_008080595.1 Comamonadaceae bacterium | reverse complement strand
ATTTGATTTGCAAGCTTGATTGATCGTGGCGGGTCTTGCGCACGGCGTACACCACATCAACTCCTTCGCGCCATTGGGCCAGCATGTTGGGCACCAGAGAGACCGGGTGCTGCCCGTCGCCATCCATCAACACCACCACGTCGCCCTTGGTGGCTTCAATGCCGGCAGTCAGTGCCAGTTCTTTGCCAAAGTTGCGTGACAATTTGATGTAAACCAATTCGGGGTGGCTTTGGCACAGTGCCTGCATCACTGCCGTGGTGTCATCGCGGCTGCCATCGTCCACAACGATCAGCTCCACCTGGGGGCTCAACTGCTTGAGTGTGGTGAGAAATTCAGGCAAAAGCGAGGCCAGATTACGGGCTTCGTTGAAGGCAGGAATGACGCAGGAAATCGACGGGGGCAGGGATGGGCGTGGCAGCATGGGCTGCATCATGCCAAAAGAAAACCCCGCTCAGATCAAACTGGCGGGGTTTTTTTAAGCTTTGTCAGGTAAATGCTTAAGCTTTGTTGCTCAGGCAGTCTTTCATGAAGGCTTTGCGTTCGTCCCCTTTGAGTTTTTTGTCGCCGGCATCTTTGTTGCAGGTTTTCATTTTTTCTTGTTGCGTGGTTTTCTTATCAGCAGCAGGTGCAGCAGGCTTGGCGCTCAAGCAGTCTTTCATGAAAGCTTTGCGCTCGTCGCCCTTTTTGTCACCGGCTTCCTTGTTGCAAGTGGCCATTTTGCCTTGTTGGGCGGTTGGGGCTGCAGGTGCGGCAGCGTCAGCGGCGAAGGCTGAACCGAAAGACATGGAGAGGCTCAAGCCCAGAAGAGTCAACAGTTGCTTCATATGGTTTCCTTAAAAATCAGAGTAGGAGTCAAACAAAACCCCGGGCGGGATTCCAACACACAACGGGGTCAGAAGCAAACCCGTTGACCAGGTTTGTACCGTTGGTGCAACTTTGTCACACAAGCTGCCCCGTAAAATCAACGCATGCTGACCGTCAAAACCGAACTCCTTGAAGCCCTGCGCACCGCGCTGGAAGATTTACTGCCTGGCGCGGGCGCAAAAGCCGCGTTCGAGTCACCCAAAGTGGCCGCCCATGGTGATCTGGCCACCACAGCCGCCATGCAATTGGCCAAACCATTCAAACTCAATCCACGCCAATTAGCCGAGAACCTGTGCACCAGCCTGCGCAGCACACCCGCCTTTCAAACCTGGGTCGATGCACTGGACATTGCCGGGCCGGGTTTTATCAACATCAAGCTCAAACCTGCTGCCAAACAGCAAGTGGTGCGTTCGGTGCTGGCGCAAACCACTCGCTATGGCTCGCAGGTAGATAACGGCCAGCGCATGCTGGTGGAGTTTGTCTCGGCCAACCCGACCGGCCCCTTGCACGTGGGGCATGGCCGTCAAGCCGCGCTGGGTGATGCCATCTGCAATTTATTCACCACCCAAGGCTGGCGCGTGCACCGCGAGTTCTATTACAACGATGCCGGGGTGCAAATCCAGACGCTGACCACCAGCACACAGCTGCGTGCCCAAGGCTTCAAGCCGGGTGACAGTTGCTGGCCAACAGACCCTGACAATCCGGCATCCAAGGCGTTTTACAACGGTGACTACATTCAGGACATTGCCAACGACTTTCTTGCGAAGAAAACCGTCAAGGCCGATGACCGCGAGTTCACTGCCAGCGGCGACGTACAAGACCTGGAATCGATCCGCCAGTTTGCCGTGGCCTATCTGCGCAACGAGCAGGACAAGGATTTGCAGGCCTTTAACCTCAAGTTTGACGAGTATTACCTGGAGTCCAGCCTGTACACCAGTGGCCGTGTCGACGCGGCGGTGAGCAAGCTCATTGCCAATGGCAAAACCTACGAGCAAGACGGTGCGCTGTGGCTCAAGTCCACCGATTACGGTGACGACAAAGACCGGGTGATGCGCAAAAAAGACGGCACGTACACCTACTTTGTGCCCGATGTGGCCTACCACATTGCCAAATGGGAGCGTGGTTACAGCAAGGTCATCAACATCCAGGGTACCGACCACCATGGCACCATTGCCCGCGTGCGTGCTGGCTTGCAGGCGGCTGATGTGGGCATTCCACAGGGTTACCCAGACTACGTGTTACACACCATGGTGCGGGTGGTCAAAGGCGGTGAAGAGGTCAAGATCAGCAAACGGGCTGGCAGCTATGTCACGTTGCGTGATTTGATTGAATGGACCAGCAAAGATGCGGTGCGCTTCTTCCTGCTCAGTCGCAAGCCAGACACTGAATACACCTTTGATGTCGATCTGGCGGTGGCCAAAAACAACGACAACCCGGTCTACTACGTGCAATACGCCCATGCGCGGATTTGCTCAGTGCTGGCCAGCTGGGGCGGTGATGCAGCGACTTTGGCGCAAGTGGATTTGAGTGCGCTGGACAGCCCACAAGCCCATGCCCTGATGCTGTTGCTGGCCAAATACCCTGACATGCTGAGTGCTGCCGCTGAGGGTTTTGCGCCGCATGATGTGACTTTTTACCTGCGCGAACTCGCAGCCTGTTACCACAGCTACTACGATGCCGAGCGGATTCTGGTGGACGATGAGGCTGTCAAGCTGGCGCGCCTGGCGCTGGTGGCAGCGACCGCGCAGGTGCTGCACAATGGCCTGGCAGTGTTGGGCGTGAGTGCTCCGCAAAAAATGTAATCGGGCAGACGATCAAGGAAGACACGATGGAACATCCGGGTAAACAGCAGCAACGCGGCGGCACCTTTTTAGGTTTTGTGGCGGGTTTGGTGGTGGGTTTAGGCACAGCCTTGGCGGTGGCGGTGTATGTCACCAAAGTGCCGGTGTCGTTCATGAACAAGGTGGGCGGGCAAACGGCTGAAAAAGATGTGTCTGAAGCCCAGAAAAACAAAGACTGGGATCCCAATGCCCCCTTACATGGCAAAAACCCAGTCAAACCGGTGGGGCCAGCAGAAACCGTGATGCCTGTCGCCGCGCCGCCAGCTTCTGCTCCGGTCGCTGGTAAAGAGCCCACAACCGCCAAAGCATCTGGCAAGCCCGAAACCAAATCAGAAAGCAAGCCAGAGGCCAAGTCTGAGGCCAAGCCTGAACTCAAACCCGCCGTGACGGCAGACCCGCTGGGTGATCTGGCCAAATCGCGTACCGCAGCCAAAGATGCCACCGCCGAGCCCTTCAGCTACTTTATTCAACTGGGCGCGTTTCGCACCACGGAAGATGCTGAAGGCCAGCGGGCCAAGCTCTCACTGGCTGGGGTAGAGACCAAATTGTCAGAGCGTGAGCAGGCCGGGCGCGTGGTGTACCGTGTGCGCACCGGCCCCTATGACACCCGTGATTCAGCCGACAAAGCCAAGCTCAAGCTCGATGCCATGGGGCTTGAAACTGCGCTGGTTCGTGTACAACGTTGAACCTGGCGTTGAACTTTTTCAGGCCGCTGGCCTCTGATGGCCTGTTGATCCATTTTTCGGAGAGTTAATCCATGCAACGTCGTTATTTTTTCGCCGGTCTGAGTTCAGTTGCAGCTGCCACTGCTGTGATGTCACCCTCAATGGGGCTGGCGCAAGCCCAAGCCCCTCAAGCAGGCACTGATTTCATCAAGCTCGACAAGCCCGTTCCGGTGGATGCACCTGCAGGCAAAGTCGAGGTTATTGAATTCTTCTGGTACAGCTGCCCACACTGCAACGCTTTTGAGCCTGCATTGGCAGCTTGGGTGGCCAAGTTGCCCAAAGATGTGGTGTTCAAACGGGTTCCGATTGCGTTTAATGACTCATTCGTGCCGCAGCAACGGCTGTTTTTTGCGCTGGAAGCGATGGGGCTGCTGGGCAAATTGCACAGCAAGGTGTTTACCGCGATTCATGTCGAAAAACAAAATCTGGCCAAGGCCGAAGCCATTGTGGACTGGGTGGTGAAACAGGGCGTGGACAAGGCCAAATTTCTGGAGCAGTTCAATTCTTTTTCAGCCTCCACCAAAGCCACCCGTGCCAAGCAGTTGAGTGCAGCTTATCAGCTTGAAGGCGTGCCTGCTCTGGGTATAGCCGGGCGTTACTACACCGATGGTTCGATGGCCAAGAGCATGGATCGGGCCTTGATGGTGACCGATTATTTGGTGGCGCAATCCCGCAGCGGTCGCTGATTTCATTCTGATGGCATCTCTGTAGCGGGACTTGTCTCGCTACAATGCAGGCACATT
The DNA here is from genome assembly GCA_008080595.1 of Comamonadaceae bacterium. Taxonomy (GTDB): domain Bacteria; phylum Pseudomonadota; class Gammaproteobacteria; order Burkholderiales; family Burkholderiaceae_C; genus Rhodoferax. The sequence goes on along the minus strand of VIKI01000154.1, from coordinate 13,593 downwards.
TTTAGCAAGATTCGTGCCCTTATGAAATTTCCATTGTCGAGCTGGTTTTTGTCCCTCTTTCTGGTGACGGCTGCGCCATGGGCTGGGGCTGAAAAGGCTGATCGCGACAAGCCGATGAATGTCGAGGCTGATGCATTACGGTACGACGATCTGAAGCAGGGGAGTGTGTTCACTGGCCGTGTGGTGTTGACCAAAGGCACGATTTTGATCCGGGGTGACCGGCTTGAGGTGCGCCAAGACCCGCAGGGCTATCAATTTGGTCTGGTCACGGCGGAGCCGGGCAAGCGAGCGTTTTTCAGGCAAAAACGTGAAGCTTTGGACGAATACATCGAAGGCGAGGGCGAGCGCATTGATTACGACGGCCGTGCCGACACCGTCAAATTCACCACCCAGGCGCAATTGCGGCGTTATCAGGGGGTGACACTGAACGATGAGTTCAACGCCGGGGTGATTGTGTACAACAACCTGACCGATGTGTTCACCCTCGATGGTGCACCCGTGGCCGGTGCCAGCGGCAGTGCCGGTCAACCTGGCGCACCGGCGGGCCGTGTGAGGGCCATGCTGACCCCCAAAAAAGAAGCCCCGACGACCCCGACCTCGGTCACGCCATTACGCGAGACCTCCGAACTTGGCGGAGCCCAACGCTGATGGTGCAAGTTCCGCAAAAAAAGGTGATTTCGCCGGAAGCTGAAACCAGCAACAGCCGCCTGGAAGCCCATCACCTGCAAAAGTTTTATGGCAGCCGCAAGGTCGTCAAAGACGTGTCGCTCACGGTGCGCAAGGGCGAAGTGGTCGGGCTGCTCGGCCCCAATGGCGCGGGCAAAACCACTTCTTTCTACATGATTGTGGGCTTGGTGCGTTCCAGTGCGGGTGACATCACCATCGACGGCCAATCCATTGAGCACATGCCGATTCACCGCCGTTCACGGTTGGGTTTGAGTTATTTGCCGCAAGAAGCCTCAATTTTTCGCAAGCTCAATGTCGAAGACAACGTGCGTGCGGTGCTGGAGTTGCAGCTGGATGCCCAGGGCCATCCGCTCAAAGCGCTTGAGATTGAGCAGCGCTTGACAGCTTTGCTGAAAGATTTGCGGGTCGACCACCTGCGTGAATCCAGCGCCTTGTCGCTCTCGGGGGGGGAACGTCGCAGGGTCGAAATTGCCCGTGCCTTGGCCACCCAGCCGCGTTTTATTTTGCTGGACGAACCCTTTGCCGGGATTGACCCGATTGCCGTGATTGAAATCCAGCGCATCATCAATTTCCTGAAAACCCGTGGCATTGGTGTGTTGATCACCGACCACAATGTGCGCGAAACCCTGGGTATTTGCGACCACGCCTACATCATCAGCGACGGCTCAGTGCTGGCGCAAGGCACACCTGCCGACATCATTGAGAATGCCGAGGTGCGCCGGGTGTATCTGGGCGAACACTTCAGAATGTGATGCCATGAAGCAAGGTCTTTCCCTCAGAACCTCACAACATCTGGCACTCACGCCCCAACTGCAGCAGTCGATTCGGCTGTTGCAGCTCTCCACACTGGAGCTGAGCAGTGAAGTGGATCAGATGCTGGATGAAAACCCGTTTCTGGAACGCACGGCCGAAGAAGCCGAGCGCGAATCCTTTGGTCTGGCGCAGGCCGATACACCCGTCAGTGCGACCGATCTTGAATTTGAAAATGCTGCAACTTCAGGAGCTGTTGACGCTTATTCATCAAGCACTACAAGCTCAAAAGACTCTGAAGAAAGCAGTTTTTCCGTGGAGGATGGCCCGAGCTGGGAGGGGGATGGCAGCGTCAGCCTGAGCCCGGACGATGGTGAATGGGGTGGCGAGGCGCGTGCCAAAGGCAACAACCTCAGTGGTGACGATGAAATGGATGCGACCGAGCTGGCACGCAACCAGGAGTCGCTGCAAAGCTTTTTGCACCGCCAGGCGCTGGCGCTCAGATTAAGCCCGGAAGACCAGGCGGCCTTGCGGTTTTTGATCGAATCGCTTAACGATGACGGCTATCTGGAAGACGATCTGACCGACTTGGCGCGGGGTTTGGCTGGCGACGATGCCGAGCAAATCGAGGAGATGGTGCACCATTTCACCGTTGCCCTGCGCCTGTTACACAGCCTGGAGCCCACCGGTGTGGGGGCACGTGGCTTGGCCGAATGCCTGAGCCTGCAGCTCACGGCCTTGCAAAAAGACACGGACTTGGACATTGATCTGGATGTGGTCGATGTGGCTTTGCGCATTTGCGCCCAGCCGATGGATTTACTGGCCCGGCGCGACATCAAACACCTGATGCCGCTGTGTGAGGCCAGTGAGCCCTTGGTGCGCAGCGCCATTGGCATGATTGGCCGACTGGAACCCAAACCGGGTCGCCGTTTTGTCGATGTGGAGCGCAACATCGTGGTGCCCGATGTGTTGGTCGTGCCCATCAGCCAGGGCGGGCAAACCAGGTTTCAGGTGCGGCTCAACCCTGAAGTGATGCCGCGCCTGCGTGTGCATGACATCTATGCCAATGCCCTCAAAGGCCACAAGGCCGGGGGCAATGATGCCGCCAACTTTGCCGCCTTGCAGCAGCGCCTGACCGAGGCCCGCTGGTTCATCAAAAACATTCAGCAGCGTTTTGACACCATCTTGCGCGTCAGCAGCGCCATTGTGGAGCGGCAAAAAAGCTTTTTCGTGCATGGCGAACTGGCCATGCGCCCGCTGGTGCTGCGTGAAATTGCCGATGAATTGGGCCTGCACGAGTCCACCATCAGCCGCGTCACCACCGCCAAATACATGGCCACACCGTTTGGCACCTTTGAGCTGAAATATTTCTTTGGCTCCGGTCTGGCTGAAATATTTCTTTGGCTCCGGTCTGGGCACCGAGTCGGGCGGCAATGCCTCCAGCACCGCTGTGCGGGCCTTGATCAAACAGTTTGTCGCCGCCGAAAGTCCCAAAAAACCTTTGAGCGACAACCAGATTGCCGAGATGCTCAAAGAACAAGGCATCGATTGCGCCCGCCGAACCGTCGCCAAGTACCGCGAAGGCCTGCGCATTGCCCCGGCTTCGCTGCGCAAAGAGCTGTGAAACCTTGCAGTGACCACTGCAGCCATGTGATGCGAGTGTTTCGTTTCACCAGAAGATCAGGAAAATCATGAACCAACTCCAACTCTTCCTCCCCTGCGCCGCTGGCGTAGAGGATTACTTGGCACCCGAGGTGCTGCGCATCACCGGCCTGCCGCCGGGCTGCATCACCAAGCAGCGCGGGGGCGTGGCGGTGCGCACCTCGTTTGCCCAGGCCATGCTGCTCAACCTCTACAGCCGCCTGGCCCAGCGCGTGCTGGTGCTGCTGAGCTACACCGAATACCGCCACGAACAAGACTTGTACCGCGCTGCCTCCGAGGTGGCGTGGGAGCGCTGGTTCACCCCACGCGAATCCATCAAGGTCGAGATCACCGCCCAGCACAGCCCGCTGACCTCGCTGAACTTTGCCGCCCTCAAAATCAAGGACGCGGTGTGTGACCGCTTTCGCACCGTGGCGGGTGGCGTGCGCCCGGATGTCAACACCCAGTGGCCCGACGTGCGCCTTTATGCCCACTTGACCACCGACAGCTGCTCGCTCTACATCGACACCTCGGGCGAACCGCTGTTCAAACGCGGCTGGCGCGAAGACAAGGGTGATGCCCCGCTGAAAGAAACCCTGGCCGCCGCCATGATTGCTGCCAGCGGCTGGTTTGAGGGTGACGATGATTTGAAACCGCTGTACGACCCCTGCTGCGGCAGCGGCACCATCGCCATTGAAGCCGCGCAGATGGCCTGCAACATCGCTGCGGGCAGCCGCCGCCGCTTTGCCTTTGAGAAGTTTGTCCCCTTTCGTCGTGCCGATTGGGATGCTATTAAAAAAGAAGCGGCTGACGCAGAAGTGATCAGGGAACCCGGTCAAAACCCCATTATTTTCGGCAGCGATGTGTCGCACCGCATGGTGGACTTTGCCCAGCGCAACGCCGAGCGTGCCGGTGTGGCCGATGTGATCGACTTCCGTGGCGGTGATGCCTTGCAGCGTATGCCGCCCGTTGAGGGCGGCGGTGTGATGTTGCTGAACCCACCCTACGGCGAGCGCATCGACGTGGGTGGGGTGGCCAAAGGCGGCCCGCGTGATGCCGCGGGTTATGAGGACGAAGCCAACCTGCCGCGTTTTGGCGCACGCGAGTTGCCGCAGCAGGAAGGTGCTGGCGAATTCTTCAACCAGCTGGCCAGCCACTGGAAGAAAAACTATCCGGGCTGGACCGCCTGGGTGCTCACCCCTGACCTGAAACTGCCTACTCGGATGCGCCTGAAAGAAACCCGCCGCGTGCCGATGTGGAACGGCCCGATCGAATGCCGCCTGTTCCGCTTTGACATGGTGGCAGGCAAGATGGTGGGCAAACCCGCTGCGACGAACTGAGCCGCAGCCGATGCATTTCACCTCTGCAACTGAGCACCAGAACACGGTGGTGCTTGACACCAATATCGTGCTGGATGCCTTTGTCTTTGACGACCCGGCAGCGCGTCCCCTCAAAATCGCGCTGGCCTCACACCAGCTGCAATGGATGGCCACCAAAGCCATGCGTGACGAGCTGGCCCGGGTGCTGGCCTACCCCAAGGTCACGCCCCGCATGGCGTACTACCAGGTCAGTGCGGAACACGTACTGGCCCAGTTTGACGGCCAGGCCATGTTGGTGGACACCGCGCCCAAAGCCGCTGTCACTTGCAAAGACCCAGACGACCAGAAGTTCATCGACCTGGCCGTGGCCCACAAAGCCTTGCTGCTGAGCAAGGACAAGGCCGTGCTTTGTATGAAAAAACGGCTGTCTGCGCTTGATGTGAAAGCGCAAGTAGCTATTGAATAGATAGCGAATGGTCTTGGTCTGAGGGCCTCAAGTGGCACTGTGTGCTGGGGGATTGGGCTTCTATCATGAAGCTCACTCCACTTCCGGCTTTGCCCATGAACGACACCATCACCAATTTTCTGGCTACCCACCGCATCCACGAGGTGGAGTGTGTCATTCCCGACATGACCGGCATCGCCCGTGGCAAGATTTTGCCCAAAGACTTGTTCTTGCAGGCGGGCGAAATGCGTTTGCCCAAAAGTGTGCTGCTCAACACCGTCAATGGCCAGCAACCCGACAACGGCCCCTATGTGGGTGAAACCGACCCCGACATGGTGTGCTTGCCCGATGTCAGCACCGCCCGCGTGGTGCCCTGGGCCGCTGAGCCGGTGGCGGTGGTGATTCATGACTGCCATGAAGATGATGGCTCACTGGTGCAGCTGGCCCCGCGCAGCGTGCTGCGCCATGTGGTGTCTTTGTACGAAAAACAGGGCTGGAAGCCGGTGGTCGCCCCCGAGATGGAGTTCTACCTGGTGGCACGCCAGCAAAACCCGCACGAGCCCTTGCAGCCACCGCTGGGGCGTACCGGCAAGTCCGAGGCCGGTCGGCAGTCGTATTCCATCGACGCGGTCAACGACTTTGACCCCTTCTTCATGGAGTTGTCCCAGTTTTGCAGCGTGCACCGGCTGGGGGTGGAGACCTTGATTCACGAAGCCGGTGCTGGCCAGATGGAAATCAACTTCAGCCACGGTGACCCGATGGATCTGGCAGACCGCGTGTTCCTGTTCAAACGCACGGTACGCGAAACCGCGCTGCGCCACGGCATCTTTGCCACTTTCATGGCCAAGCCAATGGAGATGGAACCCGGCAGCGCCATGCACATTCACCAAAGTGTGCTTGATGCCGAGACCGGCCAAAACATCTTTTCCAATGCCGACGGCACGCCCAGCGAGTTGTTCCAGCACTACATTGGCGGCCTGCAAAAGTATGTGCCGCAGGTGATGCCGATGCTGGCCCCCTATGTCAACTCCTACCGCCGCCTGTCACGCTTCATGTCGGCGCCGATCAACGTGCAGTGGGGGCTGGACAACCGCACCTGCGGCATTCGTGTGCCCAAATCCAACCCACACAACCGCCGGGTCGAAAACCGCGTGCCGGGTGTGGATGTGAACCCCTACCTGGCTACCGCCGCGACCCTGGCCTGCGGTTATTTGGGCATGATGGAACAACTCAAACCGACTGACCCGATGGACAGCAGCGCCTGGGATCGGGACTACGAATTACCGCGCCACCTGGAAGATGCCATCATCCGCATGCGGGCCTGCGAGCCACTTGCCGAGGTGCTGTGGCCGTCGTTTGTGAAAGCCTTTTGCGCGGTCAAAGAGCTGGAATACGCCACCTACAACCGGGTCATCAGCTCATGGGAGCGTGAGCATTTGCTGTTGCTGGTGTGACTGTAAGTTCCTATTTACGCGCCGCAGCACTTTTTGTATTTTTTGCCACTGCCACAAGGGCAGGGGTCGTTGCGGCCCGGTTTTTCGCCTACGTGCACGGTTTCGACCCTTGGGCCGAGTTGCCGCCAGAGTTCGCGCAGGTCATACACCGCCCACATGGCATCGGCAAAATCGTCCAGCCGTTGCTCACTCATGCTGGGCACGCTGTCGTCCTCAAAGGCCGGTACGGTGGCGGGTTCGGTGTCGTCTTCGGTCAGCGCCACGATACATTGCAGTGCGGCATCCAGCACCTTGCCCGCTTCCTTGTCACGGGGCGCGGCCCACTCGTCTGGCCAGCTCTCAACGGCGTACATGAAACCAAT
>VIKI01000154.1:0-6928 GCA_008080595.1 Comamonadaceae bacterium | reverse complement strand
CCCAAATCTGCCCGAATGAGGGAATCGGCGCATCCCCCATCTCGGCGCGTTGTTCGTCCGACAGGGCCGCAATGGCCGAGCGCAAATCCATCACCTCGGGCTGGTAGGCGCGGTCATCGTCGAGTGACTCAATGCGGGCATCCAGCGCAGCTGTCACTTCGTTGAAGCGGCGCATCCACAGCGCAAAAAAGCGCTGGAACTGGGCATCATCAACAAACAGCGGTGTTTCGCTGGCATCTTCCAGATCGAGCAGCACATTGAAATACTCGGTGGCGGGAATCACCCGGCGGCAGCACACCACGGCGGCCATGAAGCCTTCACAAAACTCCCATTGCGGGGTTTCGTCAAAACGGGTGCGCAGGTCGTCCAGGATGGTGTCTAGCTCATCAAAATCGGTGTTTTGCAAGACATCGGTGGCAGATGGGGAGGGTTCGATGGTCATGGTCATGTGTTTCCAAATGTGAATGTCTGCATTCTGCCTTGTTGCGAGAGGTTATCCTCTGCGGGTCAATTTTCAGATTTCAAACCGTATGACCCAACTGAACTCTCTTTCCTTGGCCCTGATGTTCGCTTTGGGGTTGACTGCCTGTGGGGGTGGTGGCGGTGGCAGTACAACGCCAACCAGCACAACGCCAACCAATACAACGCCAACCAATACAACGCCAACCAGCACAACGCCAACCAGCACAACGCCAACCAGCACAACGCCGGTGAGCCAGACGACACCTGCACCGACAACCGGGCTGCCCGCAGTTTCTGTGGTGATTCCGGCTTCCAGTTATGCCATTGGATCATCAGAATTGGGTGGCTGGAATGTGCTGCAAAACGCTCGTGCGTCATGTGGTTTTGGTGTCTTGACGCAAAACACCAAGCTGGACGCTGCGGCTTTGAGCCATGCGCGCTACCTCAACAGCGTCTCCATTGCCACTGGCACATCGGTGTTGAGCCACTATGAAACTTCCACCTCCAATCCTTATTACACCGGTTACTACCCCTGGGATCGCACCAGTTACCAGGGATATGGCACACAGGTGGCTGAAATTCTGGAGGCAACATCGTGGACTTACCTGACCAGCAGCGCCAGCCTGCCCACCCGGCAACAGCGTGGTGAAGAATCCATGAGGAGCCTGCTCAACACGGTCTACCACCTGATCGGGGCTATGTATCATGGGACTGAAGTGGGTTTTGGCACTGATTTGCAAACCGTTGCCTCTGGCACGCTGTATTCCCGTGAGGAATATCGGTTTGGCTCACTCAATGGCTACCAGAGTACGCTGCGGCGCGTCAAGCTTGGCACAGGGAATGTGGCCACTTACCCTTGTCAGGGCAGTACCAACATCCCTTCGGCATTCATTCCTGCCAATGAGACACCCAATCCCTTTCCCAGCATGACGACAACCAGTCAGACCGTAGGGCCACCGATTTACCTCAAGGTAGATGCGGGTCAGGTGCTCAAGATCACTTCCGGCAGTGTCATTCAAGCCGGTTTGAGTGTGCCTGTGACCGTGCTGACCAATGCCAACGATCCTAATCGGGACAGTACTGGCCAACCGTACATCGACACCCATGAGGCCTTTGTCGTGCCCACCAATGCCCTGAACCCCAACACCACTTACCAGGTTGATGTGTCGGGCACGGTCAACGGCACACCGTTCACCCGCAGTTTCAGCATGAGCACGGGACAATAGGCATTTTCAGTTGCAGTCCACCATGAAAACTCTTGTTTTGCCGTTGCTGCTGGCCAATGCCGTGTGTCAGGCCTCGTTGTGCGAAAGTGGCCAGCGCCAGTCGCCGGTCAACATCACGCCCGAATCGGTGTCAACTCAAAAGCTGCCCGCCATGTCGGTGGACTACCAGGCAGCTCCCCTGAAGCTGGCCAATGACGGCCACACGCTGCGGGTACGTTTTGACAAAAGTGGCCAACTGGTTTTGGGGAAAGAACGTTTTTCCCTGCAACAGTTCCACTTTCATACGCCGGGTGGTGATCAGATTCAGGGTGAAACTTTTCCGTTTGCCGCACACATCCTGCACAAAAACGCCTTCGGTCAATTGCTGGCCATCGTGGTGCCGTTCCGGTTGGGGGCTGAAAACCCGTTGCTGGCCAAGCTGCTGCCGCTGATTCCAGCCAAGGTGGATGGCAACCACCTGCACCCCAAGCTACGGGTCAGTGCCAAAGAGTTGCTGCCTGCCGCATTGGGCTATTACCGTTACAGTGGCTCACTCACAGATGCCCCCTGTACCGAGGGTGTGCAGTGGCTGGTGATGAAGCAGCCGCTGGAACTCTCGAGCGCCCAGCTTGGGCAATGGCAAAATCACTTCAAGAACAACATGCGTGGCATCAACCCCTTGCATGGACGAAAAGTGTTCGAAAGCTCGTGATTCCTGCCCGTACTTGCAGCCCTGCAATGTACACATTTGTTGCGCTAAATCAAACATGTATTGAGGCTGTACATCAATAATCTCGGGCGCTAAAAGCTATATAAGTTATAGCAAATTATTCACCACTCACAAAACTTTCATGTCTTTCTCATTGCACAAAAAATTGGCCCCCATCGGCCTGGCCTTGGCCGCTTTGGTGTCCTTGTCTGCCATCAGCCAGACACCATCTGCTCCTGCAACCAACGTGGTGAAAGCCAGCAAGCGCAGCGACCCCGATGTGGGTATTCCGGTCAAGATCACCCCTGAAATGACTGGCGCAGGTATCGTCTCCAGCGGAGTCAAGCTGCCCCCCATTCCGCCGGTAACCGGTAACCGCAAAAATCCGGTGGCCAGCTGGGGCAAACCGCTGCCTTACCCCATCATGATTGCTGATCGGCGCAACAACCGGCTGATCGAAGTGGCCCCTGATAAATCCATCGTCTGGGAATTTCCTTCACCCAGCCTGGCGGTGTACCGGGGTAATGAAGACGTGAACTTCTCGGCCGATGGCAGCCAGCTGGCGGTGAGCGAAGAAGACAACTTTGACGTCCATCTGGTGGATTACGCCAGCAAAACCCTGACCTGGACTTGGGGCACGCCGGACCATCGCGGCAGTGGCAAAAACCTGCTGAACTACCCCGATGATGCTCACCTGCTGGCCGATGGGCAGTTCATCACCGCCGACATTCGCAACTGCCGCATTCTGATCATTGACCCCAAAACCAACGCCGTCACCACCCAGTGGGGCACGCCCGGTGTCTGCAAACACAACCCGCCGCACCAGTTTGCCCACGCCAATGGGGCGACACCCCTGGAAAACGGCGACATTCTGGTGACCGAGATCACCGATGCCTGGATTTCCCGCATTACCCGCGAAGGCAAGGTGTTGTGGAGTGTGAAAGCGCCCAATCTGCGTTACCCGTCGGATGCCTTCCCCACCGTGGATGGCAAACAAATCATCGTGGCCGACTTCTGGAAACCTGGCCGTGTGGTGATTTTTGACCCCACCACCCGCAAAGTCACCTGGGAATACTTCTACAAGGATGGTGACAAGGCGCTGGATCACAGCTCGATTGCCCGTGAATTACCCGACACCGGCGACATCCTGATCGTTGACGACCTGAATGACCGGGTGATCGTGGTGGACCGCAAGACCAAAGAAATCATCTGGCAGTACGGTGAGAAAAACAAAAAAGGCTTCACTCCCGGCTTGCTGAACTACCCCGATGGCTTTGACATTGATGTGTTCCGTGACTGGAAGACGGCGCTGAAAAAGTAGCTCCGGTGTGGCAGTTATCAATAAAAATGATAGCTGCTTGCGCATATTTCACATGTGCTACAGATCAAATTTGCCAATATTTTCATAGCTGAACACAGGGTTAACCCTTGCCAGGGTTATGATGCGGTGCACAATTTCCTCTCCGGCTTGCTGGAGGGGTGGCCTACACCAGCGGAGTTTCCCCATGCGTTCGTATTTCATTGCGGCGACACAACCCAACGCCGGTCTCACCTCGGTTTCACTTGGCCTGTTGCGGGCACTACAACGGCGTGGGTTGAAGGTTGCCTTTGTCAAACCTGTTACCAAGCACACACCCAGCACCGAACCTTCGGTTTTGTTTGCGCGCAACATTTGCAAGGTCACCAACACGCCCGACCCCTTGCCCATGAGTCTGGTCACACAGTTTGTTACCAGTGGCAAAACCGATGAACTGCTGGAAAACATTGTCAGCTTGGCCATGTCCGCCACCGAAGGGGCCGATGTGCTGCTGGTCGAAGGCATGCAGGCTGACCCAAGCCGGGCCTTTATTCCACGCCTGTCGGCCGACATCGCCAGAAGTTTTCAGGCCGACGTGGTGCTGGTGGCCAGCGGGGCGGATGCCCAGGGAATTGAGCAGACCAACTACCTGATTGCCCAGGTACGCCAGGCCGGGCGCAAAGTGGTGGGGGTCATCTTCAACCGGGCCGCAGCGGATTTTGACGAGGCCGCCGTGACCCTTCAGCTCGGTGACGTGCCGATCTGGGGCTGCATCGAAATCAACCCGGCACTGTCTGCACCACGCACCATGGACATTGCCCGCCATCTGGGCGCAGAGGTGATGATTGAAGGCCAGATTGCCACCCGGAGGGTGCTCGACACGGTGCTGGCAGCCCGCTCGGTCAACGAAGTGATTGCCCGGCTCAAACCCGGTGCGCTGGTGATCAGCGCTGGCGACCGCGACGATGTCATTCTGGCCACCGCGCTGGCGGAAAGCAACGGCATCGAACTGGCCGGCCTGGTGCTGACCCACCACAGCTTCATCAGCCCGCGTATTGAGCGCTTTGGCTCACGTGCTTTCCACAGTGGCCTGCCGGTGTTGCGCACCGACGGCGACAGTTATGAAACCGCCTCGCGCATCAGCCGCTTGCCGCTCGCTGTGCCGCATGACGATTTGAGCCGGATGGACACGGTGATCGACAACATGGCCGAGCAAATCAACGCTGATGCCATTTGCGCAGGCCTGGAGATGGCCGCATCCACCCACCTGTCGCCGCCCGCCTTCCGTTACCAGCTGATCCAAAAATCGCGCGCCGCCAACAAACGCATCGTGTTGCCGGAAGGGGACGAGCCGCGCACCATTCGGGCAGCGGTGATCTGCACCCAGAAAGGGATTGCCCGCTGTGTGCTGCTGGGCAACCGCAAGGTGATCGAGTCGGTGGCGGAATCGCTGGGGGTTGAATTACCTGCAGAACTTGAGATTCTGGAGCCCAATCAGATTGCTGAGCGTTATGTCGCCCCCATGGTGGAGCTGCGCAAAAACAAAGGCATGACACCTGGGCAAGCGCTGAACGCACTGGAAGACAGCGTGGTGCTGGGCACCATGATGCTGGCGGTGGGTGAAGTTGATGGGCTGGTCAGCGGGGCCATACACACCACGGCCAACACGGTGCGCCCGGCACTGCAATTGATCAAAACCGCACCGGGCTCGTCGATTGTGTCCTCTTGCTTCTTTATGCTGATGCCTGAGCAGGTGCTGGTCTACGCCGATTGCGCCATCAACCCAGACCCCAGCGCCCAGGAGCTGGCTGAAATTGCCAAACAGAGTGCCGACAGTGCCCGCTCTTTTGGCATTGACCCCAAAGTCGCCATGATCAGCTACAGCACCGGGGTCTCCGGATCGGGTGACGATGTGGAGAAGGTACGCGCCGCCACCGAGCTGGCCCGGGCCCAATGGCCCGACCTGGTGATCGACGGCCCGATGCAGTACGACGCAGCCAGCGTGCGTGAAGTTGCCGCGCAAAAAGCACCCGGCAGTGTTGTGGCAGGGCAGGCGACGGTGTTTGTGTTTCCCGACCTCAACACCGGCAACACCACCTACAAGGCCGTGCAGCGCTCGGCCAACGTGGTGTCGGTCGGGCCGATGCTGCAGGGCTTGCGCAAGCCGGTGAATGATTTGTCGCGCGGTGCCTTGGTGGACGACATCGTGTTCACCATAGCGCTGACCGCCATTCAGGCGCAGGCCATGGCGCGGCAATGAGCCTGGTGCTTGGTTGACCGAATCGCACTGGCACCCTCAGGGCGGATAGGGCAGTCTGAACTTATTTGTGGATAGAACCCAAGGCCAGCAACTCCCCCAGCACTGCATCAAACGCCGCCAGCAGCTGGGCCACATCGGCGGCACTGGTGGCCGGGCTGCACAGCAGCATGTTGTGAAACGGGGTGATCAGCACACCCCGGTTGAGCAGGGCCAGGTGGATCAGCTGCTCCAGCTCGGCATCCATCATGGCCTCGGCCTGGGTACCGTTGACCGGCGGTGTCAGACCAAACTGGAATTCACAACGCGCTCCCACCTGCGTCACACACCAAGGTAGCTCGTTGCGGCTGATGCAGGCCCGCAAGCCGTTGGCGAGCTGGGTACACAGTGCAATCATGTGGTCAAAAGCGGGCTCGGTCGCCACCTCGGCCAGGGTGGCCCGCATGGCGGCCAGGGTCAGCCGGTTGGCGGTCAGCGTGGTGCCAATGCCGGAATGGCCGGGTGGTGCATCCTGCTTGGCCTGCGTGGCACGGGCGGCCAGATCAGCGCTCATGCCATACACCGCACACGGCAGGCCGCCAGCAATGGGCTTGCCCAGCACCAGCGCATCGGGCTGCAGGCCATGGGCCCGGGCATAACCTCCGGGGCCGCTGCTGAAGGTATGGGTTTCATCCAGCACCAGCAGCGTGCCGTGTTGGCGGATCAGCGCTTGCGCGGCCTCCCAGAAGCCCGGTTGCGGCAACACCATGCCGATGTTGGTCATCACCGGTTCGGCCAGCACACAGGCAATGTCATCGCCTTTCAAAGCCGCTTCGAGTGCGGTCAGGTCGTTGAACTCGATCACCACCGTGTGGGCGGTCAGGTCATGCACCTGGCCGAGCAGGCTGTCGCGCTGGCGCGGCTGGCCGCCCACCAGGTCAACAAACACATCGTCCACCGTGCCGTGGTAACAGCCGTTGAACACCAGCAGTTTTTTGCGCCCGGTGGCGGCGCGTACC
>VIKI01000153.1 GCA_008080595.1 Comamonadaceae bacterium | reverse complement strand
TTGGCTCATTCGGGTAGGCAGGTATCGACAGAACATCAACGGTTCCCAGCATGGGGCAAGCTCTCCCGTGACGATGCAGGACAGTTAGCCAGTGAGCATCCTTTGCTGGATCACATGACCGACGTGGCCGCGTGTTTCCTCGCGTTGGCTGAATGCGCTGCCGTTCGGCGATCTTTGGAGAAAACGGCGGGGCGTGCTCTGGATGCGGCGGACTTGCAACGGTTGGCGGTGCTGGTTTTCTTGCATGATGTTGGAAAGGCCAATGCCGGGTTTCAGTCACGCCGCTGGCGGATGCCTGATAGACCGCCGGGGAACTGGCCTACTACGCCCTTTGGTCATGGCCCTGAAGGCTGGGAACTGATCTCTGGGCGTGTGCTGAACGCCGAGCACTATGCAGTCGGCCTGCCCATTGCGGAAATAGTGGCTTGGGGTGACGTAGCCGTCTGTGAGCTGCTTCAGGCCAGCATCAGCCATCACGGGCGGCCCCTTGGCGTGAGTCCGGGCAAGGAAGCGGAGTGCATTTGGAAGCCTGTATTGGATAAAACCGGGGTCGTGCTGTACGACCCCGCAGCGACCTTGGTCAGCATGGGTGATCGGTTGAAACAAAGCTATCCGCTGGCTTTCGCTGAGTGCCGCCAGCCTTTGCCTGACCAGCCAGCTTTCGTTCATCTGTTCGCTGGGCTGGTTCAGTTGGCCGACTGGCTGGGTTCTGACACCCGCGAAGGATTTTTCCCCTATACCGTGCCCAGTGAGGATCGAACCCAAACATCTGCTGTGCGCGCGAAATACGCGGTGCACACCATTGGTATGGACGTGACCAATTGGCGCGGTGAACTCTGCGCAGCGCCACCCGTCTTCAGTGCGGCTTTTGGCGTGCCGGAAGCCCGCCCCATGCAATTGGCTGCTGCTGACTTGTCATTGGGCAATGTCGTGGTACTGGAAGCCGAAACTGGCAGCGGCAAGACCGAAGCCGCGCTGTGGCGCTTTGTGCAATTGTTTGAAGCTGGCCAGGTCGATAGCCTGTACTTTGCGTTGCCCACCCGTGTTGCGGCAACGCAGCTTCACAAGCGGGTTTTTGAGTTGGTGAAACGTCTTTGGCCGAAAGATGCGCCTGTGGTAGTGCGTGCGCTGCCCGGCTATGAAGCGGCAGGCGACCAGGGAAAAATCAGCCTGCCCGATTTCAAGGTGCAGTGGCCAGATCACCCCGCCGATGAAAAGGCGCATCAGCGCTGGGTGGCTGAGTCGCCCAAGCGTTTTCTGGCCGCCACCATTGCGGTGGGCACGATTGACCAGGCATTACTCGGCGCGCTCAAAGTGCGCCATGCCCACATGCGCCACGCTTTGCTGGCCCGCAGCCTGCTGGTGGTAGATGAGGTGCATGCGTCCGATGCCTATATGACGGTGCTGCTGGAGAAATTGCTTCAGGCGCACCTCAAAACGGGTGGTCAAGCCATGCTGCTTTCCGCCACGTTGGGCTCATCAGCGCGTACACGCTACCTCAGCATTGGGCAGGCAAAGAAGCAGACACCACCCTCGCTGGCCGATGCCTGCGTAGCGCCCTACCCAGCGGTCAGCTTTCGCAATGCATCGGGTATGCACCTGCAACCCGTGGCGGGTAACCCGCAACACAAAACCGTGTACTGGGAGATGCTCGATGCCATGGATGACCCCGTGCGTATTGCGACGCTTGCCGCGCAGGCTGCAGCACAAGGCGCACGTGTGCTGGTGGTGCGCAACACCGTTCCTGCCGCTGTTGCCACACTCAAAGCACTGGAGCAATTGACTCTGGCCCAAGGTGGTGACTGGTTGTTCAAAGTCAATGGCGTCAGCACCGTCCACCACAGCCGCTACAGCCGCCAAGACCGCCCATTGCTGGATCAAGCGGTGGAAACGCAACTGGGCAAAACGCGGAAAGATTCGCAGGGTCGCGTCATCATCGGCACACAAACACTGGAGCAAAGCCTGGACATTGATGCCGATTTGCTCATCACCGACCTGTGCCCCATGGACGTGTTGCTCCAGCGTCTGGGCCGTTTGCACCGACATGCCCGACCCGAGACAGAGCGGCCCGAAGGCCACCGTCAGCCGCGTGCATGGGTGCTCACCCCCGCTGGCAATGACCTCACACCCATGCTCAAGCGTGCTCGCCATGGCCTGGGTCGATTCCACAACGGTGGTGGTGTGTACCCCGACTTGCGCATGGTTGAAGCCACCAAGCGCTTGATTCAGGCCCAATTCAGCCGCGAGATACCCGCTGACAACCGTGCCTTGGTTGAGCTCGCTACACACACAGAAGCTCTAAAAGCAATTGAGCAAGAGTTGGGGGCTACGTGGCAAAAACATGGTCAAACGATTGAAGGTGAAATAAGTGCGCTTAGAGCAATAGGTCATCTCCAAATGTTGCAATTTGACGATGCTTTTTCTGACGCATTTTTCCCCGACGGTGATCAAAAAATCTCAACTCGCATCGGTGCGGCTGATAGGTTAGTGACCTTCGATCCACCCCTGCCCGGCCCATTTCAGCAGGAGGTGAAGCAATTAGCCCTGCGTGTGTATGAAGCTGAAGGCGTAAGCCTTGATGCGGGACCTACTGGTGTCGCCATATTCCCAGACCACTTCGGCTTTGAATTCATGTTTGGTGATACAAGCTATCGCTATAGCCGCTTCGGGCTGGAGCGCCTGAAAACCGACGACCAAAACCAACCCACACAGGGAGAAACCGTATGACGATTGCCCCGGAACTGCAGTTTTCATTACTCACCGAACCCATCATTCGCTACCGCCGTGCGAGCGATGGACAAACCGTAAACACCAGCTTGCCCGACTTGTTCGTGGCGCTCGCTGCGGATGCGGTGCGCGATTACCCCGCCTTGCGCCCACACCAGCGCCACCCTTGGCACGCCTTCCTAGTGCAGTTGGCCGCCATAGCTCTACACAAGGCAGAAAGAACTGCGGTTTTTGAAACTGCGCAGGAGTGGCGTGAGGCGTTGCTGGCACTCACACCCGATGACCCCGATGGGGCCGCATGGTGTTTGGTGTCGCCACCAAATCGGCCTGCGTTGTTGCAGGCACCAGTTTCTGTGGGGTTGATTAAAGACTGGGACATTAGCAACGCGGCAGATTCACTTGACATGCTGATAACTTCAAAGAATCACGATTTGAAACAAGAGCGAATTCGCAGAGGGTCGGCAGACGATTGGTTGTTTTCTTTAGTGAGTCTTCAAACGCAAGAAGGATTCGGTGGGCGCGACAACTTCGGTATTACAAGAATGGCCGGAAGTTTTGGATCAAGAACAGCCGTTGGCGCTGTTCCATCAGGAAATGCCGGAAGAAGATGGCAGTTCGACGTTGCCGTCATGCTTGGTGAGCGAGATCGTATTGCCGAAAATTATTCCTATAAACATGCGGACGGTATCTCGCTGGTATGGACGATTCCGTGGGACGGATCACTTGGTGCGCAAATTTCGATGCAGCAGCTTGACCCCCTGTATATTGAAATTTGTCGTCAAGCTCGCCTAGCACTACGGCCTGGGACACGGAATATTTTTGTCCGCACATCGTCATCGAAAGCGTCGCGCATCAACAGTGGAGATCGACAAGGTGTAACCGGCGATATTTGGACTTCTGTCAATGAATTGGCAAAGCCATTCGGTGCTGCTTTGAAGATTCGGGCAAGAGGGTTTGACTACAAATTGTCGTCAAGTCTTTTGTTCGGCATCGAGTACGGCAGTGGTGAACGTGCCTGCTTTTATTCTCCAACATCAGCGTTGAAATTGAATGGAACAACGCCGGGGCAATTGTCTAGCGCCGTCTTGTGCGGTGTTTCGCGTGGCGGTCCTACTGGAAACAAAAGTGTCACGCAAGGCTATCACGAGCGGCGGGTTCCCATATCGGCCAGAGTCAGGTCACTTTTGTTTCAAAAAAATCGGGATGAATTGGCCATTACAGCCCGGTGGCATATTCACAAGATCACAGCCTTTCGAAGTGCCGTTTGGTCTTCCGTTGCCCTATTGCTTGTGAACGGTGTTCCACCAGGTCGGCCTTACGAAAAAAATATTTCTGACCGCGCAGACTTCTTCGCCAATCAATTTGAGCAAGGAGAGGATGCAAGGTTCTTCCTAGACCTGACAGAAGATATTGAAGCCAATGATCGTGAATCGTATCGCGTCAACTGGCAAACGGATTTAAGGGAGCGCGCACTGAAATCCCTTGAAAAGGCTTTTGTTGAAGGTCCCCGAAGCGGGTCTCGTCGCTACAGAGCGCGGTCTACGGCGCTGGACCTATTTAACCATCGTGCTGCGCAGGAAATCACAGCACTGCCAACCGGTTTGAATGGAGTGAAGAAATGAACCAGGTATCCTTCCCTGAACCATCGCCTGACGAAGATTCAAGCGCATTAGAAGAGTCTCGCGCTCAAGATGAGTCATCCACTCAACGTAGCCAATTCAGTCTTTTGGCGGCTCACATTCAGCATGCCAGCACTGGTGACCGCGCAGCACTGGCACGGCTCAAGCCGGAAGCCCTGCAACCGCATCAGTTGGCGGCCTTGGCACGGGCCTTGTCGGCGGCAGGCTTGGCTTCTGAGCAATGGCATGCAGACATCTGGCCACGCTGGGCTTTGATTGCACATGGCATGGCGCTGGCTGGACACGATGGCAAACAGAAGCTGGGAAGGCAGTTGGCACACGCTGGCGTGTCTGAGTCACGTGTCACCAAATTACTCACCTCACGGGGTGATGCCTTCACCCAGCTTGTGCCCCGCGTGCTGCGCCTGTTGGCCAGCAAAGGCGTGGCACCCAACTGGCGTGAACTGGGCGAACTGGTACTCAAAGAAAGTAGCAGCCTGCGCAGTAGCCAAGCCAATGCCGAGGAAATACGCCTCCAAATTGCAGGCCCTTATTTCTCAGCCCTGGCCCGTGCCGAATCCAAGTCATAACAAACCATCACCCAAGGAGTTTTCATGAATCTGCCCCGCTTTATCCAAATCCACACCTTGCACAACTACCCCGGCGCACTGCTGAACCGCGACGATGCCGGTCTGGCCAAACGCCTGCCTTATGGCGATGCGGTGCGCACGCGCATTTCGTCACAGTGCTTGAAGCGCCACTGGCGGGTGGCTGAGGATCATTTCTCGCTGGCAAGCCTGGGTGTGCCCATGGCCGTGCGCTCCCGGAAGACGCTGGATTTGATTCGTAAAAAATTGATCGAGGCAGGCCTGTCTGAAGACTTGGCACAGTCCGCTGGCGAGGGGCTGCGCGATGCCGGGCTATTGGACAAAGGTGGGAAAGAGTCCAAGGGCAAAGAGGCTTTGGAAACAGGGCAGGCGGTGTTGATGGGCAGCGCCGAGATTGATTACCTTGTCAAACGCTGTGCTGAGCTGGCGCAGGAAAACACCGAAACCAAGGCACTCAAGACAGCCATTGCCAAGTTTCTGAAAGACGAAAAGAAAAACATCGAAGTCTTGAAACACGGCAGTGGGCTGGAAGCCGCCCTGTTCGGTCGCATGGTCACGTCTGATGTGCTGGCCAGCCGCGATGCAGCTGTGTACGTGGCACACGCCTTTACCGTACACGAAGCGCAAGTTGAAAACGACTACTTCACCGTGGTGGATGACCTGCTGCGCGAAGCCGGTGAGCTGGGCTCTGCCGGTATCTTCGACACCGAACTGGCGTCCGGCCTGTACTACGGCTATGTGGTGGTGGATGTGCCGCAACTGATTGCCAACCTGGAAGGTGAGGCCGCCAAAGACTGGGCCACATTGCCTTCTGAGAAGCGAGAACTGGCAGGCCGCGTGGTGCAACACCTGCTGCACCTGATTGCCACGGTTAGCCCTGGTGCCAAGCGTGGTTCGACTGCGCCGTTTGACTGGGCCAAATTTTTGCTGGTGGAAGTGGGCGACTGGCAGCCGCGTAGCCTAGCGGGCGCCTTTCAAAACGCGTTGCCGCTGAACCAGCCCGCGTTGCGCGAAAGCGCCGTGCAAATGATCGCGGATGAAATTGGCAAGCTCGACGATGCTTACGGTGCCACGCTGGACCGGCGCTACCTCGCACTGGACAAGGTGAGCGTGCCCAATGCGCAGCGCCTGTCCCTGAACGATTTGGCCACGTGGGTGCAGGCCTACATTACCCAAGGCGCAGCGCCAGCACAGGTGGCCTGATATGCCGCGCCATTTGCTGATCAGGTTGTCATCCCCACTCATTGCGTTTGGGGGTGAAACCATTGACAACTTTGGGGTCATCCGAGACTTTCCGGCGCTCTCCATGGTCACGGGCTTGATTGCCAACGCCTTGGGTTGGGATCGGGGTGACGACGGCTTGCACAACCGTCTGCAAACGCGGCTGCGCATGGGCGCGCGATTGGAGACTCAGGGGTCACGCATAACCGACTTTCAGACAGCGCTATTGCTGGCCAACAACAAGGGCTGGACGACATGGGGTACGGTGGAGGAGCGTCGAGGTGGCGAGAAGGCTGTTGACAGTATGCATTTGAGATACCGCGACTATCACACCGACCTCACAGCTCTGCTTGCTTTGCGACTGGAGCCCGCCGACGAGTCCCCCACGTTGGACGAAGTGGCGCAGGCGCTGGATCGGCCCCAGCGCCCTCTGTTCATCGGCCGCAAACCCTGTCTGCCCGTTGGCCGCTTGGTGGCTGGTTGGGTGGAGGCCGATTCGGTCTTGCAAGCCCTGCAGCACGCCCCACTGCTCAATAGCGAGCAGGGTTTGCGCGCCCAGTGGCCGGATGGCGAAGGCCAATTGCCGGGTGACCGTTTGGTCGATGTGTGCGACGAACGCAACTGGACCAGCGGTGTGCATGGCGGCTGGCGACCGGTGCGAGAAGGCCTCATCCAAACCGCAGGAAACATGTCATGAGTTCAGAACCCCTTTATTTACTGCACACCCAGCCTGACCCACAGCGGCTGGCGGCTTGGGCGGCACGCCATCGCTTGTTGGATAAAGAAGGTGATTTGGGTTACGCGCTCCATGCTCTGCTGCACGCGGCTTTTGGTGAACAAGCACCACAACCGTTTCGCTACCTCGATGCCGAGCAAGGCCTGTTGGCCTACACCCGCTTGGACGCTCCTGGATTGGCACATGGTCGCTGCGCTGGGGCTTGGCCAGACACTCCAGCATGGAGGTATGAACGTGCGCCCCTTCCCCACGCAGTGGGCCGTGGGCCACACGCTGGGGTTTGAGGTGCGCGTGCGCCCCATCATCCGCGAAGGCAAAACAGGGCGCGAGCGGGATGCATTCCTGGCTGCGGTTGAGAAGGCACAGGGCAGTGCGCTGGATCGCGGCGAGGTGTATGTGCGGTGGCTGCGCGATCTGCTGGCCCGTCAAGGTGGCGCAGAGCTGGTAGATGCCCGTATGACCCGCTATCAGCAGTTGGGGGTGACACGCAGAGGTCAGAAAGGCAGTGCGGATGAGGCGCGTCACAGCCGCTTGGTCAACGGGCCGGACGCGGTGCTGGCCGGGCAGTTGCGCGTCACCAATCCTGAAGCCTTTGCGCAACTCCTTGCCAACGGTCTTGGGCGGCATCGGGCATTTGGCTTCGGTCTGCTTTTGCTGCGCCCCGCGCGTGGTTGATATGCCAGAGCCAACTACATGCTGAAAGGTCGTCTGGGGCTGGAAACCGCCCGCTTTCCGCACGCAGACCGTCATGGCCTGCTCTGGCTGGAGCGGGGTGAGTTGTGCGTCATTGATGGTTGTTTGCATTTCATGCGTGGGGCCAATTCATTGACCCCGCAAATGGATCAAATTCCGCACCAGTCCGTGTCCATGATCCTGCTGGGGCCGGGCAGCAGCGTAACGCACGATGCCCTGCGCCTGCTGGCCCGCCACGGCACGCTGATGGCCGCCGTGGGTGTGGATGGTGTGCGCTCTTACACCGCGCCGCCCTTGATGCCCGATCGTTCCGATGTGGCCCGGCGGCAAGCCGAGTTGTGGGGCAACCCGCGTCGGCGCATCAGCGTGGCGCGTCATATGTACGCATTGCGCCTGGGCGAAATACTGCCACACCGTGATCTGGACACACTGCGCGGTATAGAAGGCTCCCGCGTCAAGGTCATGTACAAGCTGATGGCCGACAAACATGACATCGAATGGAATGGCCGCCACTACGACCGGGCCAACCCCATGGCCGCCGACATTCCCAACCAGGCGCTGAACCATGCTGCCACGGCGGTGCAGGCTGCTGCGGCGATTGCGGTGCAGTCGCTGGCGGCGTTGCCACCACTGGGCTTTATCCATGAGGACTCAGGGCAGTCGTTTGTGCTGGACATTGCCGACTTATTTCGTGAAGCGGTCACGTTGCAGATTGCTTTTGCCGCTGCCAAGCAGGTGAGTAAAGGCGCGCAGGATACGGTTGACCGCCTGGTACGCCGCGAAGCCGCCCAAGTGTTTCGCAAACAGCAAGTCATCCCGTCGATGATCGACAAAATAAAGAAGGTTTTACGCATGGAGGAGGACGATGGCGCTGGTGATGATAGTGACGCGTGATGTGGCAGACCGATTCCACGGCTTTCTTGCGTCGGTCATGTTGGAAGTTGCGCCCAATGTGTTCGTCGCACCACGGATGAATAAGGGTGTGCGTGAACGCACTTGGGAAGTTGTCTCTGATTGGCATGCCCAAGAGCCAAGAGGCAGTTTGGTGATGGTCTGGCGTGATTTGAATGAAGTGGGCGGCATCGGCCTGGCCCATCTTGGAACGCCGCCCCGTGAATTAATTGAGATGGACGGAATGTGGTTGACCCGGCGTAGCAAGTCTACAAACGTTCTTTAAAATTTTGAATGGGTTTTGTTGTTTTCTCTTACACCTCAATAAGTTAGGTGTGAGAGGTTCCCCCGCGCGAGCGGGGATAGGCCCGCATTTGTCAATGCCGACCCGTTCATTTCCCCGGTTCCCCCGCGCGAGCGGGGATAGGCCCATTACATCACCATCAACACGTCTAACGCATTTGGTTCCCCCGCGCGAGCGGGGATAGGCCCGGCATTTTGCATCGCTGTAATATCTGCCTGTGGGTTCCCCCGCGCGAGCGGGGATAGGCCCATGATCAGCCATCACTTGACTGAAATTGTGAAGGTTCCCCCGCGCGAGCGGGGATAGGCCCAGGTCTGGCTCCAGGATGATGCTGTGCACGGCGGTTCCCCCGCGCGAGCGGGGATAGGCCCAATTGGAAGTCACGCCCCTTGATCTCTGTGATGGTTCCCCCGCGCGAGCGGGGATAGGCCCGTCACCAGCAGAGTTAACGGTGCGACTAAAAAGGTTCCCCCGCGCGAGCGGGGATAGGCCCTACTGGCGGTTATAGTTCGGATACTGGATTCAGGTTCCCCCGCGCGAGCGGGGATAGGCCCCGCTGGCGGCAGCTTGAGCAGATTGTGCCTGTGGTTCCCCCGCGCGAGCGGGGATAGGCCCCAACAGCCCGAGGGCGGTTGGTTGATTCATCCGGTTCCCCCGCGCGAGCGGGGATAGGCCCGTCAGCACGTTCAATCCGTCACGGTTCATGACGGTTCCCCCGCGCGAGCGGGGATAGGCCCGACTATGCGACAATATGTGGTCAAGCATTAGAGGTTCCCCCGCGCGAGCGGGGATAGGCCCGTTGCCAGCAGATTGAACAAATTCGCCTGAAGGGTTCCCCCGCGCGAGCGGGGATAGGCCCCAAAAAGCGGCACATATTGTTGTGATAAAGAAGGTT
>VIKI01000319.1 GCA_008080595.1 Comamonadaceae bacterium | reverse complement strand
CAGTCTCCTGGTGCGATCTGGTCATGCGTGGTCAAGCCGTTGGCACAGCAGTCTGGGGCCTTACGCCAAAGAGGAAACCCAAGCCAGGAAGGCGCAACGCGGAGTTTTTGCCAGTCCCGAAGCCGAGCTGCCCAGAGACTTTCGCCAACGCAGCGGGAGTTGTTACCAGCCGCAACCCAATGGCTCGACCACCCTCAAGCCTTAGGGCCACAGACCGGGCAGTTGGCATGGCGGTTGACCCGCACCTCGGTGAACTCCATGCTGCGGCCATCGAGCATCAGCAAGCGCCCGGTCAGAGGCCGGCCTGCGCCGCTGATCAATTGCAGCGCTTGCGCCGCTTGCAGGCTGCCAATGATGCCAACGAGCGGCGCAAACACCCCCATGGTGGCGCAACGGGTTTCTTCAAACGTGGCCTCGGGTGGGAATACGCAGGCGTAGCAGGGTGACAAGTCATTGCGCGGGTCATACACCGTGATCTGTCCGTCAAACCGGATCGCCGCACCAGAGACCAGGGGTTTCTGGTGCGCCACACAGGCCGTGTTGATGGCATGCCGGGTGGCAAAGTTGTCACAACAGTCCAGCACCACATCGGCCTGGGCCACCAGTTCATCAAGCAGGGCTGGGTCAGCACGCTGCTCTATCGGGGTGACGCGCACCGTCGGGTTGATGGCTTCAATCGCCGCCTGGATCGAGTTCACTTTGGGCTGCCCGACCCGCGCCACCGTGTGGGCTATTTGGCGTTGCAGGTTGGTCATGTCCACCGTGTCATGATCGACCACGGTGATGTGCCCGACCCCGGCAGAGCCCAGGTACAGCGCCACGGGGGAGCCCAGGCCACCGGCCCCAATGATCAGTGCATGGGCTGCAGAGATGCGCTCCTGACCTTCGATGCCGATTTCATTGAGCAGAATGTGCCGTGAGTAGCGCAGCAGGTCATCATCACGCATGTGCGGCTTTCAGTTTTCTTTCTTGACTTCCGGCCGTTCTACCAGGGTTTTGCTGACCACCACAGGCAGCCCCTTGAGTTGGTTCAGTGCCTGCATCAACGGGAAGTCTTTGTCGGTGCCGAGTTCTGGCAGTTTGCGCTCTGCCGGTGTTTTTTTCATTTCTTCTTCAAGCTTGACCCGTGCCTCTTCGCGGGCTTTTTCACGGGCGGTGTCTTTGACCTCGTCGCCCTGGCCGCTGCCCAGGTGTTTTTCCAGGTCGGCCTCACGGGTGCGCAGGGCGGCAAACAGGTTGCCTTCAGCGGTTTCATCGACCATCACATCGGGCACGATGCCTTTGGCCTGAATGGATTTGCCGCTGGGTGTGTAGTAGCGGCTGGTGGTGAGCTTCAGCGCTGCCGTCGGGCAGTTGTCCATGCGGAAAGCCGAATCCAGGCAGACCGCTGTTTGCACCGAGCCTTTGCCAAAAGTCTGGTTGCCCAGCAATTTGGCCCGCTTGTGGTCTTGCAGAGCCCCAGCCACAATTTCGCTGGCCGAGGCCGAGCCTTCGTTCACCAGCACCACCAATGGCACGGATTTGATCGCGCCACGGGTCACTTCTTCCAGATGTTTGAGCGGATCGGGTCCGGTACGGCGGTGGTAATAACGTGGTGCGGCTTTGTAGGTGAACTTGCTCTCGGGCAATTGGCCATTGGCCGAGGTCACGTTGTCAGGCAAAAAGGCGGCTGAAATGGCCACAGCCGCATCCAGGTAGCCACCGGGGTCATTGCGCAAATCCAGCACCAAGCCTTTTATCTTGGGGTCTTGTTTGTACATGTCTTCAACCTTGCGGGCAAAGTCAGCTACCGTGCGCTCCTGGAACTGGCTGATGCGCACCCAGCCATAGCCCGGCTCTATCACCTTGGTCTTGACACTCTGGGTTTTGATTTCTTCGCGCACGATGGTCACCGGGAAGGTGCGGTTCTCATCTTTGCGGAAAATGCTCAGTACCACCTTGGTGTTGGGCTCGCCGCGCATGCGTTTCACCCCTTCGTTGAGCGACAGGCCTTTGACCGGGGTGTCGTCAATTTTCACGATCAGGTCATTGGGTTTGAGGCCTGCACGGTGGGCTGGGGAGTCTTCGATGGGCGACACCACCTTGATCAAGCCGTCTTCCTGAGAGATTTCAATGCCCACACCGACAAACTTGCCGGTCGTGCCTTCGTTGAAGTCTTTCAGCGCTTTTTGATCCAGGTACACCGAGTGTGGATCCAGCCCGGCCACCATCCCGGCGATGGCATCGGTGATCAGTTTTTTCTCATCCACCGGCTCTACATAGTTGCTTTTGACCATGCCAAAAACAGCCGCAAGTTGTTGCAACTCTTCCAGCGGCAGGGGGGCCAGCGCACCGCGTGCCACGGTTTGTAATGACACCGTGGTCATGGCCCCGGCAAACATGCCGACCGAGATCCAGCCAGCGACTTTCAATTTATGACCCATGGTGTTTGTCCAGCGCTTGTGAGCGAGTTGATTCGAGAAGTTGGATGCTGCCAATACCGCAGTGTTCCCGATAGAGCGCAAAAATTTAGTTTTTCCCCTGGGCGGCCACTGCCGCTTTGGCGGCTGCCTCGGCATCGCCCAGATAGTAGTGGCGAATTGGTTTCAGGTCGTCATCAAACTCATAGCCTTCGGCCTTGAGCAGGCGACCGGCGTTCTTGGCTTGCTCCAGTCCGGTAGGGGTCAGATCAACATCCGTCCAGCCGGTAAAACGGTTTTCGAGGTTCCAGGTGGATTCGCCATGGCGAATGAGGACAAGTTTGTGCATAGGAAGAATCAGGGTATCGAAGCCGGTTGAAATTCAGAGTGCCAGTGCATTCTAAAATGCGCGGCTTGGCTCAAGCTTAACTTCAGAAGGATTCTCAATTGAAATTTATTCTCGACAACTGGATGTTGATCCTCGTGTCCCTTTCCGCCGGTGGCATGTTGCTGTGGCCAATGATCAATGGCGCAGGCCCTGGGGCACTCACACCCGATGGCGCGGTGCAGCTCATGAACCGTGAAAAAGCCGTGGTGATCGACATTTGTGAACCCGCTGAATTTGCTGAGGCTCATGTGGTGGGGGCCAAAAACATTCCCATGGGGCAATTGCAGGACAAACTGCCTGGCGCAGTCAAAAACAAGGCCTTGCCGGTGATTCTGGTGTGCCGCTCAGGGGCCCGCAGCAGCCGTGCCTTGGGGATTGCCAAAAAACTGGGTTATGAAAATGCGCAGTCGCTCTCGGGTGGCCTGGGGGCCTGGCGCACAGCCAATTTGCCGATTGAAAAAGCCTGAAACAGAAAGTACCTTATGCAAGCCGTCAAGA
>VIKI01000152.1 GCA_008080595.1 Comamonadaceae bacterium | reverse complement strand
TGTTCACCAGGGTGGAAAACGCCCCCAACTCTTGTTGTGCCTGCGCAATCACAGATTGAAGGGTGGTCACATCACACACATCACAATGCTGCCACCAGACAGTTCCATGTCCCCGTGCCTGGATATCGGCTACCAGCTCAAGGCTTTCTTTTTCCGCAATATCAACAAAAGCCACCTGTGCACCCTGCTCTGCAAAAGCCATCACGATGGCTGCACCGACAGATGTGGCACCACCCGTAATGAACACACGTTGCCCCTGAAGACTGGGGTAAACCGCCAAAGACCTCTTAATCACCATGTCGAATCCTGTTGCACCAGGCAAGTATTGCAATTTGTGTATGTTAGACACTAAATATCTGATCCATGCCAATTCCCATGAATTACGCACACAGATAGTGCAAAAATTTCTCTACTTGAATTGTCAATTCATGGACAGCTCGTCAGACACGGGAGAGCAATATTGCAATTTGTATATGTTAAATGCCAAAAATTTCATTTTCCATGATCACTGTCCATGGTTAGGATCACTGTTCACAAGCATAGGGGATCACCCCGTGACACACGAGACACCACATCCATGGACGATCACCCAGGCTCTCTTCGCCGCAGCCAGGCATGGTTTGGCCAGAACAGTCGTGATGCTTTTATTCACCGCAGTTGGCTCAAAAACCAGGGCTATCCCGACGACGAACTCGACGGTCGTCCAATCATCGGTATTTGCAATACCTGGAGCGAACTGACCCCCTGCAACGGCCACTTTCGTGAACTGGCTGAGTTCGTCAAACGTGGGGTGTATGAAGCCGGCGGGTTTCCGCTGGAGTTTCCGGTCATGTCACTGGGCGAAACCCAATTGCGCCCCACGGCCATGCTGTTTCGCAATCTGGTCAGCATGGATGTGGAGGCCTTGCTGATGGGGGCGGCCAGTTGTGATTTGCCGACGATCGGCCTGTCAGGCGGCCCCATGCTCAATGGCAAGTTTCGCGGCAAAGATGTGGGCTCGGGCACGGGTGTCTGGCAAATGTCTGAAATGGTTCGTGCGGGTGAAATGAGCATGCAGGAATTCACTGCCTGCGAAACGGACATGCACCGCTCCAAAGGCAGTTGCATGACCATGGGCACGGCCAGTACCATGGCGTGTATGGTGGAGGCGCTGGGTTTGTCATTGCCCGAAAACGCGGCGTTCCCTGCCGCCGATACCCGGCGCAACCGTCTGGCGCAAATGACTGGGCGACGCATTGTGGATATGGTCAGGCAAGACATCCGCATGTCCCAGATCCTGACACGTGAAGCCTTTGAGAATGCCATTCGTACCAACGCCGCCATTGGTGGCTCCACCAATGCAGTGATTCACCTGCTGGCCATTGCCGGGCGTATGGGCATCCAACTGACACTGGATGACTGGGACACACTCGGCTCGCAGGTCAACTGCCTGCTCAACTTGCAGCCCTCAGGCCAATACCTGATGGAAGACTTTTGCTACGCGGGTGGCTTGCCCGCCATTCAGCGTGAAATTCTCAGCGTATTACATGGTCATGCGATCACAGCCAATGGCAAAACAGTCCAAGAAAACGTCGCCAATGCCCCTTGTTATAACCGCGAAGTCATCAAAACCCTGGACCAGCCGTTTGCCCCAGCGGCCGGTATTGCCGTGCTGCGTGGAAACCTGGCTCCTGACGGCGCAGTGATCAAACCCTCAGCCGCCTCACCCCATCTCTTGACTCATCGAGGACGCGCCGTGGTGTTTGTGTCGATTGAAGACTTTCACGCCCGCATTGACGACCCCGAACTGGATATTGACGAACACTGCATCATGGTGCTTAAAAAAAGGCATTACCGACATGGTGCGTATCTCGGATGCCCGCATGAGTGGCACGGCTTATGGCACGGTGGTTTTACACACCTCGCCCGAAGCTGCCATTGGTGGCCCATTGGCGCTGGTGCGCAATGGCGACATGATTGAGCTCAACGTGGCCGAACGCAAACTTCACCTGGAGGTCTGCGATGAAGAGCTGGCATCACGGCGTACTGCCTGGGTCGCCCCACCCTCACCTGTGCGGGGCTATTCCAAACTGTATGTCGACCATGTTCAGCAAGCCCATTTGGGTGCTGATCTGGACTTTCTGGTCGGTAAAAGTGGAGCAGGTGTGCCACGCGAATCACATTGATGACTTTGGCAAACAAACTTTTTTGCCGTAACCTTGACACACTCGGGCAAACCACCCATTTTTTCGCTTAATTTTGACCATTTGCCTTGGGAGGGCAAGTAATTTATGAAACTTGATGACATGCGTATTTCCACACGTTTAACCAGCGTGCTTGGGCTATTGATGGCACTGTTGTGCGCCATCGTTGTGATCGCACTGTTGCAAATGAAAACCATGCGCGACGGAACGATGGACATCACCGACAACTGGTTGCCCGCAGTGGAACGGGTTGATGCCATGAAAACCGGGCTGTCCAATCTGCGTACTCTTGAAACTCAACATGTCTTGAATACCGATGAAACCGCCATGGGCAATATTGAGAAAAACATCAATCAGACCGTGGCCGCGTTTGAAACAATTCACCAAACCTACGTCCGGTCCATCCACAATGATGAAGAAAAGAAACAGCACGATACGTTTGCGGTGGATTTGAAACAGTATCTGGAGACCAGCCATCAGGTTGTTGACATGTCCACCAAACGCGAGAAATTTCCGGCCCGCAAGCTCTTGGAAGGGGAATCCCAAAAATTGTTTGGCCGCCTCAATGCCAGCATCAACCAACTGTCTGACCTCAACCACCAAGGTGCAGTTGCCGCAAGCGTTGAAAGTGCCAACGCCTATGCCTCGGCCCGATACACCATGTTTGGCGTTTTGCTGGCCTGCCTGATCCTGTCCATCGTTGCCGGAATGTGGTTGATTCGTTCGGTGACCGTGCCTCTTCACCAAGCAGTGCTGATGGCCAGCCAGATTGCACAAGGTGCTCTTTCTCACGCCATGCAAGTCAACTCCAGCAACGAAACCGGCAAGTTGCTCAATGCCTTGCAAGGAATGCGCACAAGTCTGGTGGATGTCGTCAGCCATGTTCGCCAGGGTTCTGAGAGTGTGGCCACCGCCAGTGCCGAAATTGCCCAAGGCAACCATGATCTGTCGGCCCGTACCGAGCAGCAAGCCAGTGCCTTGCAACACACAACATCCTCGATGGAACAGCTAGGCACCACCGTCAAACAAAATGCCGACAGCGCCCGTCAAGCCAACCAGTTGGCCATGAACGCCTCCCAAGTCGCCATCCAGGGGGGGCAAGTCGTCAGTGAAGTTGTCTCCACCATGAAAGGCATCACTGATTCATCTCGCAAGATTGCCGACATCATCAGCCTGATTGACGGCATTGCGTTTCAAACCAACATCCTGGCTCTGAATGCGGCGGTAGAAGCGGCCCGTGCCGGTGAGCAAGGCCGCGGCTTTGCCGTGGTGGCCTCTGAAGTGCGATCCCTGGCCGGGCGCAGTGCACAGGCAGCAAAAGAAATCAAAACCCTGATTGATGAAAGTGTGCTGCGTGTTGAGCAAGGCACCACACTGGCCGACCGGGCCGGCACCACCATGACCGAGGTGGTGGCCGCGATTCAGCGTGTTACCGACATCATGGGCGAAATCAGCGCGGCCAGCACACAGCAAGCCTCGGGGGTCTCCCAAATTGGTGATGCCATCACCCATATGGATCAAACCACTCAGCAGAATGCCGCACTGGTAGAGCAAATGGCCGCAGCTGCCAGCAGCCTGAGAAACCAAGCCCACGAACTGGTGCAAACCGTCACCGTGTTCAAACTGGGTGCAGATCATCAAGCCATGGCCTCGACCAGCTTTCAGCATCAAGACCATGACACCCATCCTCAACTGACTTACCGTTAACCAAGAACTCATGACCTCTACATCCCACACCATACATTGGCTACACCATGCCGGGCAACATCTGGGCCTGGTGCCCTCGCTTGGCGGCGGTGTTGCGGCCTGGCAACTGGATCACGGCCCAAGTCGGGTTGACTTGTGGCGGCCCTGGTTGGGGGCCACTGACCGCTATACCCTGGCCTCATTTCCTTTGCTTCCCTGGTCTAACCGCATCAGTGCCGGTGGCTTTGAGCACAATGGCGTGCATCACCCCATGACTCCCAACCGGGTTGGCGAGCCTTACCCCATTCATGGGGATGGCTGGTTGCAAGCGTGGCAACTGCACCAGCCCGCTGAAGATACGCTGGAGATGACGCTCACATCCCAGGCCTATGACGGCAACCCCTATACCTACCATGCCTTGCAACGCTTTGTGCTGCGCGAAGACGGAATGGATCAAACCATGACCGTGACCCACACCGGTGCGGCCCCCCTGCCCTACGGTTTGGGGCAGCACCCCTGTTTTTTGCGATCAGCCACAACCCGGCTAACCGCTGCTGTGCAAGGAGTCTGGCTTAGCGGCGCTGATCCTCTACCCACCGGGCACACCACTGAATACCCGCCTGGATGGAACCCGAACACGGGTATGGATGTCAATGGCACTCTGATAGACAACGCTTACACCGGGTGGTCAGGACACGCCAGCATCACCTGGCCAGAGCACCAGTTGATGCTGACCATGGCTGTACCTGAGATCATTCAAAAAGGGCAAAACGACGGCTATTGCCTGTTGTACCGCCCCCCCGCTGGCCCAGGCTTTTGTTTTGAGCCGGTAACACATCCCATCGATGCCTTCCATCTGCCAGGACAACCCGGTCTGCGCGTGCTTCACTCTGGCGAGCACCTGACGCAGCACATTCAATGGCGTTTACACACCATGCCCTGACTGATCTTTGCCAGACACCACCATCGTCACCAGCGCTGGTGCACCAGCGGTTTGGCAAAACGGGCATAAATGTCCGCCAATGCTCGCATGGTCGCATCTGGCAAGGGTGGCAAATCGGCCGCAGCCACGTTGTCAGCCACCTGCGCAGGGTTTTTACCACCTGGGATCGTACAAGTCACCGCCGGGTGCATCTGAATCCAGCGCAAGGCCATCTGCGCCATGCTCTGCCCAGCAGGTACCAAGGGGCGCATCGCCTCCACGGCTTGCAGACCCACGTTAAAGTCCAGTCCAGAGAAGGTTTCGCCCTTGTCAAAAGCCGCCCCCTCGCGGTTGAAGCCACGGTGATCATCATCGGCAAAGGTGCTTTGTGCATTCATCTTGCCGCTGAGCAGGCCTGACGACAACGGCAGGCGTGCCAGAATGCCCACGCCGCGTTTGAGCGTTTGCTCAAACAAGAGCTCTGCCGGGCGCTGCCGAAACAGGTTGTAGATGATCTGCACACTCTGCACACCCGGAAACTCAATGGCTTTCAAGGCTTCTTCGACTTTCTCAACACTGACACCGTAATGGCGCAATTTGCCGGCTTTGACCAGATCGTCCAGCACACCAAACACCTCCGGCATGTAGAACACTTCGGTCGGCGGGCAATGCAGTTGCAACAAGTCAATCGCCTCGGTATCGAGATTCTGCAAGCTGCGCTCGACAAAAGCCGTCAGGTTGGCGCGGTTGTAACCCGATGCCACATGCGGGCTCAGGCGGCGACCGGCCTTGCTGGCCACGTAAAAAGGTTCGCTGCGTTCCTTGCGCAGGCGTGCCAACAGGCGCTCACTGCGGCCATCGCCGTACACATCGGCCGTGTCAAAAAAGTTCACCCCCAGATCCAGCGCACGGTGCAGCGCGGCCATGGAGTCGCGGTCATCGACTTCACCCCAAGTGCCACCAATGGCCCAGGCCCCAAAACTCACGGTAGAAATGTTCCAGCCAGTACGGCCTAAAGCTCTGTATTGCATATTTTCTTTCAGTAAATTTGCTACATAATTAATAGCTGTATACGCTTATTCCATAGGCGCAAAAGACCAATTTCTTACACAATTTATGCATCAGACTAGCGTTTGATCTCAAACACCCGCTGCAACACACAAAACACAAACAACAGTGCACCAATCACGATACGGGTCCACCAGGAGCTGAGGGAGCCGTCAAACATGATGAGTGTCTGGATCAGCCCCAAAGTCAACACCCCAAACAGCGTGCCCAGCATGTAGCCGACACCACCACTGAGCAGCGTGCCGCCAATCACCACGGCGGCAATCGCATCCAACTCCAGCCCCACGGCATGCAAGCCATAGCCCGACAGCATGTAAAAGGTGAACACCACGCCACCCAGCGCCGCGCAAAAGCCGCTCAGCGCATAGACCGCTACATTGGTGCGTGCCACCGGCAGCCCCATCAGCACGGCCGAATTCTCGGAGCCGCCAATGGCATAAACGGTGCGCCCAAACTGCGTGCCATGCGCCAAAAAGATGGCTACAGCCAGCACAGCCAAGGCCAGCACCGCACTGATCGACAGCATGGGGCCGTCAGCCCACAAATGGATGCGGGTTTGCGCCAACACCGTGTAAGCCGGGTCGGTGATGCTGATCGAGTCAATGCTGATCAGGTAACACAGGCCACGCGCCAGGAACATGCCCGCCAGCGTGACGATGAACGGCTGCAGGCGAAAGCGCTGGATCAACCAGCCCATGGCCGCACCAAACAAGGCCCCCATGCACAACACCAGCGGAATCGCCAGTGTCAGATCCCAGTGCCGATGCTCCACCAGTTTGGCCAGCACAATGGTGCTCAAGGCCACCACCGAACCTACCGAGAGGTCAATACCACCGGACAGGATGACAAAGGTCATGCCCACCGCCACGATGACCAGAAAGGCGTTGTCCACCATCAGGTTCAAAAACACCTGGGGCGAGAAAAAGCCGGTGTAAGACACCGAACCAAACACCGACATGGCCACGAACAGCGACACCGTAGCCGCCAGGGGAATGTATTTGCTGGCCAATTTCATGCCTGGCTCCCTGCGCCTGGGCGCACCACCCAGCCGCGCACTGCCCGGCGGAATTCAGCCGACTGCATCAGCATGACGACAAACACCACCGCCGCTTTGACTACCAGATTGATTTCAGGCGGCACACCAATCGAATAGATGGTGGAGGTCAGCGTCTGGATGATGAGGGCACCAATCAAGCTGCCCGCCAGGCTAAAACGCCCGCCGGTCAGCAAAGTACCGCCCAGCGTGACCGCCAAAATGGCATCAAGCTCCAGCAGGTTGCCCGCATTGTTGCCGTCTGCACTTTTCACGTTAGAGCTGATGATCAGGCCCGCCACGCCCGCAGTGAGCCCACAAAACGCATACACACAAATGCTGATCAGCCGCTCACGCACACCGGCCAAACGGGCGGCAGCCGGGTTGATGCCAATCGCCTGAATGAACAAGCCCAGCGCGGTGCGTGTCACCGCCAGATGCATCAGCAGATAGACAAACGCCGCAATGAACAAGGCAAATGGCAAGCCCCACAAATAGCCGCTGCCAATGAAAAAATACGGCGGGTAGTACACCGTGACGATTTGGCCATCGGTCAACAACTGGGCCACGCCCCGCCCCGCCACCATCAGAATCAGGGTGGCAATGATCGGTTGCAAACCAATCTTGGCCACCAGAATGCCGTTCCACAAACCGCAGGCCAGAGCCGCCAGCAGTGCACACACAATGGCCAACCACATCGGGAAGCGGCTCACATGCTGGGCCACTCCATCCGTGATCACCAGTGTGCCGCCCACCATCAAGGCCGCCACCGCCGCACTGATGGCCACAACAGCGCCCACCGAAATGTCAATGCCGCGTGTGGCAATCACCAGGGTCATGCCCAAAGCCACCAGCATCAGCGGTGAGGCCCGGTTCAGGATGTCAATGACACTGCCATACAGATGGCCGTCGCGCCACTGCAGTATCCAGAAACCGGGGTTCAGGCTGGCGTTGACCATCAGGATCAGCGTCAGCGTGACCAATGGCCACAGCAGCGGGTGCGCTTGCACGCGCTGCCGCCAGGAGAGTGTGCTGACGCTGCTCATGCTTGCCCCGCAATCATGGCGTAGACCGCCTGGTCACTGGTACCGCCGGGCAATTCACCCACTTTGGCCCGGTCACGCATCACCACAATGCGATCCGACAGTCGCACCACTTCTTCCATTTCAGAGGAGATAAACAGCACCGCCATACCCTTTTTTGCCAATGCCAATATTTCGTTCATGATTTCCTGTTTTGCCGCAATATCGATGCCGCGGGTGGGTTCGTCCAGAATCAGCAAGCTCGGCTGGGTCGCCAGCCAGCGGCCCAGCACCGCTTTTTGCTGGTTGCCGCCCGAGAGCTGGCTGATGGGGGTGTCGATGCCACTGGTTTTGATGCCCAGGGTTTTGACGTAGTGCTCGGCCATTTCCGTCTGTTTAGCCCGTGAAATGCAGGGCCATAAGCCCTGACGTGCCTGCAACGCCAAAGCAATGTTTTCGCGCACCGAGAGCTCACCAATGATGCCTTCGGCCTTGCGGTCTTCGGGGCACAGGCCCAAACCCATGCGAATCGCATGCACCGGTGAATCCATCGTGGCCGCAGTGCCATTCACCAGCAGTTCACCCGCATCACTTTGATCCAGCCCAAACAACACACGCGCCAGTTCGGTACGCCCCGAACCCAGCAAACCACCCAAGCCCACCACCTCGCCCCGGTGCAGGGTCAAATCCAGCGGCTTGATCTGACCGGCACGTGCCAGACCACGCGCTTGCAACAGCACAGTTTGATCTTTTTGCAGGTCGCCCGTGCTACCCGAATTCGCCGTATTGGCCACCATTTCGCGCCCGACCATAGCCGCAATCAGTGCGCTGTGACCCAGCTCTGCCGCGGGGTACTCGCCGACCAGTTCACCATTGCGCAGCACGGTGATGCGGTCACACACCGCGTAGACCTGATCCAGAAAGTGGGTGACAAACAAAATCGCCATACCCTGGTCACGCAACTGGCGCAACACGCCATACAGACGCTCAACCTCTTCATCATCCAGGCTGGAGGTAGGCTCATCCAGAATCAGCACCTGAGACCGAATAGCTCGACAGCGTTTGCGTGACATCAATGTCCAGATTCAGCGGCGCCAGCAGCACCCGCGCGTCACGGTGCATACGTGCCCAGTCAATCGACCATGCGCCAGCCCAGCTTTTGCGCGGGTAGCGACCCGCAAAAATATTTTCCGCCACCGACAAATTCGGGCAAAGGTTGACCTCCTGGTACACCGTACTGATGCCCAAGTGCTGGGCCTCCAGGGTGGAGGCGGCGCGAATTGGCTGGCCAGCCAAGCACATTTCACCCTGATCAGCCTGGTAGACACCGGTCAGCACCTTGATCAAGGTGGATTTACCTGCACCGTTTTGTCCCATCAAGGCATGAATCTCACCTGCAAACAGGCGCAAATTGACCCCGGAGAGTGCCCGTACAGTGCCAAACTGCTTGGTGATACCAGAGAGTTCCAGCACCGCTGTGGCGGCACTGCCAGCCTGTGTTGTATGTGTCATGTTGTTTTGAAAAAAAGCCCACGGGAATCCCGTGGGCTAACTCGTTTTAACCAATCATGTCTCGCAGTAATCAGTATTTGCGGCTGGGGAACTCCTTGGCAGCCACTTCCATCGGGTAAATGCCGTCCTTGCCACGAATGTCCTTGGGTACAGATTTGCCAGCAACGATGTCTTTGGCGGTGGACATCACCAATGGGCCCAGCAGCGGGCTGCATTCCACGGTCACGTTCAGCTTGCCAGCGATCATGGCCTCAAAAGCGCCTTTCACACCATCCACGGAGATGATCATGATGTCCTTGGCGGGTTTCATGCCAGCTTCTTCGATGGCTTGAATGGCCCCAATGCCCATGTCGTCATTGTGAGCGTAGAGCACATTGATCTTCTTGCCTTCAGCCTTCAGGAAAGCTTCCATGACTTCCTTGCCCTTGGCACGGGTGAAGTCACCGGTTTGTGAGCGAATGATCTTGATGCGGGGCTCGCCCTTGATGGCTTCTTCAAAACCCTTCTTGCGGTCGATCGCAGGCGCGGAGCCCACGGTACCTTGCAGTTCCACCACATTCACATCACCTTTGGTGTTTTTGACCTTTTCGACCAGCCAGCGACCGGCCATGCGCCCCTCTTCCACAAAGTCAAAACCAATGTGAGTGGCATACAGAGAAGTGTCCTTGGAGTCAACGGCGCGATCCACCAGAATCAGCGGAATCTTGGCATCCTTGATTTCCTTGAGCACGGTGTCCCAGCCGGACTCAACCACGGGAGTCAAGGCAATCACGTCGACCTTTTGGGCAATAAACGAGCGCAGTGCCTTGATCTGGTTTTCCTGCTTTTGCTGGGCATCCGAGAACTTCAACTCAATGCCGGCAGCTTGAGCTGCGGTTTTCATGGAGTTGGTGTTGGCAGTACGCCATTCGCTCTCTGCACCAATCTGGCTGAAACCCAACACGATCTTCTTTTGGGCCAAGGCGCTCAATGGCATCGCCACCGCAAAAGAAGCTGCCAGTGCTGTGGCAATCAGGGTACGTCGAGTGTTTTTCATTTGTGGTTCCTCAGGTAGGTAGTTGGACGGGAATGGGAACTTGTGAAACCGCCCGCATCCGGTGACCCAAGTTATCTTCACGTCTAGAGCCTTGCGCCTTGGCATCACCCCACCGTGGAGAAGCGAGGGGAATGATACGAATGGAATCGATATCTATCCAATAGAGATTTCAGGAATATCAATACACAAATTGAAATCAATGAAAACCCTAATACCCTGATAGCGCAGGAATTGTTCACCCCAAATCACCAAGCCCCGTAACAAAACCGTCCCGAGTGGCCGCAAAATCAAATCAAACGATTTTTAGGGTTTTTTCAGCGCCGCACGCACCTGAGACACCTCCATGCCGAGTGACGCGGCAAACACCTCCAAAGTTTGGCCACTGCCTTCAAATGCCCGGGTCAAGGCTGCCTGGCGCGCCCGTTGCTGCTCCACCTGGGAAATAGCCTCATCCAGCACGGCGCAGATGTCTTCACTGGGTGAGCCGATACGCGCCAGGTAATCAGCCCGCAACAAACCCGACTGGTCAAACGCATGCACCAACTGGGCACGCAGTTTGGGTCGCAAGTCCTCCTTGGATTTGGCCTGGCGGCGGGTAAACAATTCGGCAATGGCCATAAACACATGTTCCGGGGCCACATCTTCCACGGGCTGGCCTTGCAAATCGTGGCGTTGGAGTCCGCTTGCGACACATTGCAGATAACGGCTGGAACGGGTGTGTACACCCAGGGCGGTTTTGAGCTCATCACGCTTGAAGTCGCTCGGGTGCGCGGCCATCAGTTCCTGAAAAATGCCCAGTTTGAGTGGCAAGAAGCGTTCGCCAAACAACTGAGGGTAATGTTGAAACAGCTTTTCAAGCACGGGTTGGGCAGATTCAAAGCGGTTTTTGGACTTGGGTTTGACTGCGTTATCCGCTCTTTCAATCACTTCGGTCGTTGTCTCGGTAAGGGTGTCGTTCATGTGTGGCATATCAGTTGGGATAACCCGTGATTGTCAACGAAACCGCTGCTTCGCTGGCATACTCGGACAGATGAGTGAAGCCCCCGTCTCCCCCACACCCAGCCAGCGTCAGATTCAAGCGGTAACAGCGCCTGGCCTGCTGCCGCAAGCGGGCCTGGCCGCTGCAGGCCACTTTGATGAGTTGACCGCATCATTATCAAATTCAGGAGCGCCTTACGCTGATTTGACAAGCTCTTGGGGCCATTTTTTTGAAAAAATTGAAGCTGACACTGCGGCTGATCTGGATCTGCGTGCGACCAATCTGGCGCGTCAGGTGCGAGACAACGGCATCACCTACAACGTCTATGCCGATGAAAATGGCCCGCAGCGCCCCTGGTCGCTTGACCTGTTTCCCTTATTGATTGAGGCCAAATGTTGGCATCACATTGAAGCCGGTGTACTGCAACGGGTGCGCTTGCTGGAGCATGTGCTGGCCGATGTGTATGGGCCGCAAACCCTGCTGACTGAAGGTTATTTACCGCCGGCTCTGGTGCATGGTCACCCCGGCTACTTGCGTGCCATGCACGGCGTTGAGCCGGTGGGAGGGCGTTACCTGCACATTGCCGCCTTTGATTTGGCCCGTGGCCCGGATGGCAACTGGTGGCTGGAGAGCCAACGCACCCAGGCCAGAGCCAACGCACCCAGGCCCCTTCAGGCCTGGGCTATTTGCTGGAAAACCGTCTGGCCATCTCGGCGCAATTCAGCCCGGCTTTTGACAGCTTGCGGGTACAACGGCTGGCCGGCACCTACCGTGCCTTGATGGACAGCCTGCGCAGCATGAGCCCACTGGGCATGGATGCCCACCTGGCATTACTCACCCCCGGGCCGTACAACGAAACCTATTTTGAACACGCCTTCCTGGCCCGTTACCTGGGTTTGACCTTGGTGGAAGGCGGCGACCTGCTGGTGCGCGACGAGTGTCTCTACCTGAAAACACTCAAGGGACTGGTTCCCATCCACGGCTTGCTCAAACGGGTCGATGACCAGTATCTGGATCCGCTTGAATTACGCGCCGACTCCACCCTGGGTGTGCCAGGTTTGTTGCAAGCCATACGGGCCGGCAATGTGCTGGTGGCCAATGCGCCTGGCACCGCATTTCTGGAGTCACCTGCCTTGCTCGGCTTTTTGCCCGCATTGGCAGAAAAGTTATTGGGGGAGCCCCTGAAACTGCCGGCACTGGCCACCTGGTGGTGTGGCGAACGTGGGGCTATGGAAGAAGCACTGCAAAACCTGTCGACCAGTGCCATCAAACCCACTTACCCTGGCTCAGACATTCACGCCAGCTTTGACGGTGTATTGGGCAACAAGTTGAAACAACAAGCCCTGGACGAGTGGGCCGGGCGCATCATGCGACACCCGGAGGAACACACGGTGCAGGTTCACACCCCCTTGTCACAAATGCCGACCTGGGTCAATGCGTCTAAAGCACAAGAGGCCGGGTTGGAGCCTGGTAGCCAAATGCTGGCCCGCTCCGTCATGCTGCGGG
>VIKI01000151.1 GCA_008080595.1 Comamonadaceae bacterium | reverse complement strand
GTAGAGCAACCGCCTTGTAAGCGGTAGGTCATCAGTTCGAATCCGATAATCGGCACCAAATTTCAGTCCTGACGACGTACTTTCAGTCGAATGGATTTCACTTCGAGTGAATTGACCCGCAAGTGGGATTCAAATGCTGGCAGCAGCTGGCGTAGTTTCGCTGCAGTTGTGTTGTTGGACAGCAGCAGGCACCAAACCCCTTCTTCAATTGGCCCTGCCTGCACTTGGTGGCGGAAGCTTGCCGGGATCAATGCGCTGATGGCTTGTAATCGCGCATTGGATTCACGGTAAATGTCCATCAGTCTGGCTAAGCCTGGATTGTTTTGGCTGGCTTGTAACAAAGTCACTGATGGTTGGCGTCGGTTCATGAGCATAGGGACATTTCAGATGCAATTGATTATCACGGATGCTTGGCTTGCAAAGTCACGTGCCTTACACCTCTCAGGCTTACAACTGGCCACGGTGTTCTTGATGGCAGCTCTGGTTCTCATGTTGCTTGCGCTGGGCTTATATCACTGGGTTTTTCTCAAAGGTGCTCGTGACGGTTGGCCCGTCGTAGGGGCATTGGTCAAACTGGTGACCAAAGATGAGTTTGAGCAACGTGATCGTTACCTGCGCGAAAATCTTGACGTGATGGCTCGCCGTATGGGGGAGATGCAAGCGAAACTCACCCAGCTTGAGTCCTTGGGTGAAAGGGTATCAAGCCTGGCTGGAGTTAATCCTTCAGAGATCAAAGGGACACTTGGGCAAGGTGGTGTAGAAGTCAGGGGACGTGAACTCACATTGAGCGAAGTCCAGGCAACTTTGGATGACCTGGAGCGCTTGACGCATCAACGTACTGATCTCTTGACGGTGTTGGAGTCCCGGTTGTTTGATCGCAAAATGAAGAGCCTGACGATTCCTACCCAAAAACCTGTGGTGATGTCGGAGTTGGGCTCTGCTTTTGGATGGCGAATCGATCCGCTGAGTGGCCGCTCAGCCCTGCACACCGGGCTGGATTTTCCAGCCCCAGTTTCCACTCCCATCCTGGCCGCTGCTGGTGGTGTGGTGGTGGTGCAAGAGTTTCATCCTGAATATGGCAATATGATCGAAATTGACCATAGAAACGGTTTGGTGACACGGTACGCTCATGCTTCCAAAACGCTGGCCAAAAAAGGTGATCTGATCAAACGGGGTCAAAAAATTGCTGAAGTGGGTAACACAGGCCGATCCACAGGCTCACACTTGCATTTTGAGGTCTTGGTGAATGGCATCTTTCAAGACCCGCAAAAATTTTTGATGGCAAATCAACAGCAACAAGGTACACAACTTGCACAGATCCCCCAACCCATGATGAACGGGCGTGTTTCCCCAGGCCTTTCAACGGCGCGATAAGCCGATAAAACCTGCCCATCTGGCAACAGTAAAATGCACACAAACCAAATGCGCACAGCGATGTGTCAGCACTTGTGTTTATTCATGTGATCCCCATTTCAGTTAGATCGTAAAAATAAGGATTGCGCTGCAACTTGTCCCCGGTGGGCTGGTTGCACGCCCTGTATTCATGGCCACCAATTTCCTCACCAAAATTTTCGGCAGTCGCAATGACCGCCTGCTTAAAAAATTCCGCCAAACTGTGGCCAAAATCAACGCTTTGGAGGCAGGCTTTGAGGCTCTTACGGATGAAGCCCTGCGTGCCAAAACCGACGAATTCAAAGACCGTCTGGCCAAAGGTGAGACCTTGGATGCTCTGTTGCCAGAAGCCTTTGCTGTTGTGCGTGAGGGCTCCAAACGTGTCATGAAATTGCGGCATTTTGATGTGCAGATGCTGGGCGGCATGTCCTTGCACAACGGAAAAATCTCCGAAATGGGTACGGGCGAAGGCAAAACACTGACCGCTACCTTGCCGGTTTACCTGAATGCCCTGACCGGCAAAGGTGTTCATGTGGTTACCGTGAATGACTACCTGGCCAACCGGGATGCCCAATGGATGGGCAAGCTTTACAACTTTTTGGGTTTGTCGGTGGGCATCAATCTGCCCAACATGCCAAGAGAAGAAAAACAGGCGGCTTACCGTGCCGATATCACCTACGGCACCAACAATGAATATGGCTTTGACTATCTGCGTGACAACATGGTCTACGAAGCCGCTGACCGGGTTCAACGCGGACTGAATTACGCCATCGTCGATGAGGTGGACTCCATTCTGATCGACGAGGCCCGCACCCCGCTCATCATCAGCGGGCAGGCAGAAGACCAGACCGATCTGTACCAAGCCATCAAGTTGATCGTGCCGCAGCTCGAAAAGCAAGAGGGGGAGGCCGATCCACACACCGGTGAAGGCATCACCAAAGAAGGCGACTTCACGATGGACGAAAAAAGCCATCAGGTGTTCCTGACCGAGCGTGGTCATGAAAACGCGGAGCGTATTTTGTTCTCGATGGGCCTGATTCCCGAAGGGGCCAGCCTGTACGACCCGGCCAACATCACCTTGATGCATCACCTGTACGCCGCATTGCGTGCGCAGCACCTGTACCACCGGGATCAGCACTATGTGGTGCAAGCCGGTGAAGTGGTGATCGTGGACGAATTCACTGGTCGTTTGATGACCGGCCGGCGCTGGAGCGAAGGTCTGCACCAGGCCGTGGAAGCCAAGGAAGGTGTGGCGATTCAGCCAGAAAACCAGACCATGGCATCCATCACCTTCCAGAATTATTTCCGCCTGTACGGCAAGCTGGCCGGGATGACTGGCACGGCAGACACCGAGGCCTATGAATTCCAGGAAATTTACGG
The DNA here is from genome assembly GCA_008080595.1 of Comamonadaceae bacterium. Taxonomy (GTDB): domain Bacteria; phylum Pseudomonadota; class Gammaproteobacteria; order Burkholderiales; family Burkholderiaceae_C; genus Rhodoferax. Next base: position 4,466 of record VIKI01000151.1, on the reverse strand, counting down.
ACTGGAAACCGTGGTCATGCCACCCAACCGTCCGAGCCGTCGTGATGACCAGCTGGATCGGGTTTACAAAACCACCCGTGAAAAATACCTGGCTGCCATCACCGACATTCGCGAATGTTATGAGCGTGGTCAACCGGTTCTGGTGGGCACCACCTCGATTGAAAACTCGGAAATCATTGCCGAATTGCTGGAAAAGGAAAAGCTGCCACACCAGGTGCTGAACGCCAAGCAGCATGCCCGTGAGGCGGACATCGTGGCCCAGGCTGGTCGCCCCAAGATGATCACGATTGCCACCAACATGGCGGGTCGGGGTACCGACATCGTGCTGGGTGGCAACATCAGCAAAACCATTGAGGCGATTGAAGCCGATGAGTCGCTGGATGCCACGCAGAAACAACAGCAGGTCGATACCTTGCGTGCCCAGTGGGCCAAAGACCATGAGCTGGTTACCGCATTGGGCGGCTTGCGCATCATTGCCACCGAGCGCCATGAATCGCGCCGCATTGACAACCAGTTGCGCGGCCGCTCGGGCCGACAGGGTGACCCAGGTTCCTCTCGGTTTTACCTGAGTCTGGATGACTCTTTGATGCGCATCTTTGCCGGGGATCGTGTCAAAGCCATCATGGATCGGCTCAAGATGCCCGAAGGCGAAGCCATTGAGGCGGGCATCGTCACTCGCTCCATCGAGAGCGCTCAACGCAAGGTGGAAGCCCGCAACTTTGACATGCGCAAGCAACTGCTTGAATACGATGATGTGGCCAATGACCAGCGCAAGGTGATTTACCACCAGCGCAACGAAATCCTGGATGCAAGCGATTTGGGTGCACAAATCAGGTCACTGCGTGAAGGCTGCTTTGAAGACATCGTGCGCCAGTATGTGCCCTTCGAGTCGGTGGAAGAACAATGGAATCTGCCCGCACTGGAAAGAAGTCTGGCCGACGAATGGCAACTCACCTTGCCCTTGCAGCACCAGGTCAATGCAGCCTCTGCCATCACCGACCACGATATTCTGGACACCGTGCGTAACCATGCCAACCAGGTGTTTGAGGACAAGGTCGCCTTGGTGGGCGCGGCCAATTTCACCCAGTTTGAGCGCATGGTGTTGCTGCAAAGTATTGACACCAATTGGCGTGATCACCTGAGTGCACTGGACTATTTGCGCCAGGGTATTCACCTGCGGGGGTATGCCCAGAAACAGCCCAAACAGGAATACAAACGCGAAGCCTTTGAACTCTTTGGCCAAATGCTTGATGCGGTCAAAAATGAAGTCACCAAAGTGCTGATGACGGTGCGTATCCAGTCCAATGAAGAAGCCGCTGCTGCTGCGGTAGAGATGGAAAACCGGGCTGAACACATCAGCAATGTCACCTACAGCGCCCCCACCGAAACCGGTGAGGTGCAAACTGTGGTGGATGAGTCCACCATCAAAGCCGAAGTTCCACGTGTCGGCCGCAACGAACCCTGCCCCTGCGGCAGTGGCAAAAAATACAAGCAGTGCCACGGCAAGCTGTCCTGATCTTCCGAACACCGCAAAATCGGGCCACGTGCCCGATTTTTTTCGATCAAAATCGCCACCCTTTCCTGACTCTTGAAAGCTCCACATGTCCGTCAACCTGTCTGCCCCCAATCCTGCCGAGTTGTTTCCCATTCCCGGTGTGCGCATCGGCATCACCGAGGCCGGCATTCGCAAGGCCAACCGCAAAGACCTGACGGTGGTGTTGATTGATGAGGGGGCCTCTGTGGCAGGTGTGTTCACGCAAAACCGCTTTTGTGCCGCACCCGTGCAAATTTGCCGTGAACACCTCGCCGCCGGGCAGGGGATTCGCGCCATGCTCATCAACACCGGCAATGCCAATGCCGGAACGGGTGAAGACGGTCGTGCCCGCGCCATCCTCACCTGCCAAGCCCTGGCCGCACAGCTCAACATTGAAGCCTCGCAGGTATTGCCGTTTTCCACGGGCGTGATCATGGAAACCCTGCCGATCGAGCGTATTGAAGCAGGCTTGCCCGCAGCCTTGGCCGATGCCAAGCCAGACAACTGGCTGCGTGCCAGCGAGGCCATCATGACTACCGACACCGTGGCCAAAGCCTTTGGGGTGCAGCTGCAGATTGATGGCGTGACCGTCAGCATCACCGGCATCAGCAAGGGGGCTGGCATGATCCGCCCCAACATGGCCACCATGCTCGGCTTCATCGCCACCGATGCCAGCGTCAGTCAAGACGTGATGAAACAGCTGGCACATGAACTGGCCGAGGGTTCCTTCAACCGCGTCACCGTCGACGGCGACACCTCCACCAACGACTCTTTTGTGGTGATTGCCAGCAACCAGGCCCAACATGCGCCCATCACCTCGCTGGACAGTGCTGCTGGCCAGGCGCTGAAACAAGCCATGCTGGGCGTGGCCAAACAGCTGGCTCAGGCGATTGTGCGAGACGGGGAGGGGGCCACCAAGTTCATCGCCATCCAGGTGGAGGGTGGGCAAACCCAGGCCGAATGCCGCCAGGTGGCTTACGCCATTGCCCATTCACCCCTGGTCAAAACCGCATTTTTTGCCAGCGACCCCAACCTGGGCCGTATTCTGGCGGCGGTGGGTTACGCGGGGATTGCCGATCTGGATCAAACTGGCATCGACTTGTACCTGGACGATGTGCACGTGGCCCTCAAGGGCGGGCGCAACCCCAGTTACCGGGAAGAAGATGGTCAGCGTGTCATGAAACAAGCCGAGATCACGGTGCGGGTGGTGCTGGGCCGGGGCACGGCATCCGACACCGTGTGGACTTGTGACCTGAGCCACGACTACGTGTCCATCAACGCCGATTACCGCTCATGAACGCCAGTTTTGAGCACCTGCTGCAACGGGCAGAGCAACTCATCACCCGGATTGAAGCGGTGTTGCCGCAGCCACCCAGCCAGCCAGACTGGACGGCCTCCAGCGCGTTCCGTTACCGCAAGCGCAGCTCCGGTCGTGCCACGCTGGAGCCGGTGCGCCATGTGGGGGCCATGTCGCTCTCTGATTTGAAAGAAATCGAGCTGCAAAAAGAAAAAATCCAGCGCAACACCCGCCAGTTTGTCAGTGGTCAACCGGCCAACAACGTGCTGCTCACAGGCGCACGGGGCACTGGCAAGTCTTCGCTGATTCGTGCCTGTCTGAATGAATTTGCGCCGCAAGGCCTGCGTCTGATTGAGGTTGACAAAGCCGACCTGACCGACTTGCCCGACATTGTTGACCTGGTGTCTGAGCAAGCCTACAAATTCATCGTGTTTTGTGATGACCTCAGTTTTGACGAAGGTGAGCCCGGCTACAAAGCCCTCAAGTCGATTCTGGACGGCTCGGTAGCCGCCACCACCGCCAATGTGCTGATCTATGCCACCAGCAACCGCCGCCACTTGTTGCCCGAATACATGAAGGACAACCTGAGCTACACCCACACGCCCGATGGCGAAGTGCATCCCGGCGAGGTGATCGAAGAAAAAATCTCTTTGAGTGAACGTTTTGGCTTGTGGGTGAGCTTTTACCCCTTCTCGCAAGACGAATACCTGACCATCGTGGCACAGTGGCTGGCCTCGTTTGGTGTGCCTGCTGCGGTCATTTCAGCTGCTCGCCCAGAAGCCCTGGTGTGGGCACTGGAGCGCGGCTCGCGCAGTGGCCGGGTGGCCTACCAGTTTGCCCGTGACTACGCCGGGCAACACGCCATTCCTGCCTGAGCGATCTGATGAAACCACCCTTGGTCGCTGATGCCCAATTGCCCCGTCAAGGGGGTGTGGATCGGCCCGTCGTGGACGTGGCGGTCGGCGTCCTGATCCGCCCGGAGGGCGATTTTTTGCTCACCTCACGCCCGGCAGGCAAGGTGTATGCCGGTTACTGGGAGTTCCCCGGTGGCAAGTTCGAGGCGGGTGAGTCGGTGCAACAGGCGCTAAGCCGTGAGCTGTTTGAAGAGCTTGGCCTGCACCTGCATCAGATCGAGCCCTGGAGGCAGGAAATGGTGGACTACCCCCATGCCCTGGTGCGCCTGCATTTTTGCAAGGTGCTGGCGTGGTCGGGTGAGTTGCAAATGCGTGAAGCCCAGTCGTTTGCCTGGCAGCGCCTGCCGGTGACGGTGACACCGGTACTGCCCGGCACCGTGCCTGTGCTGGAATGGCTGGCCCAGGAGCAGCAGGCGCTAAACCCCGTGGCTTTGTAGCGTCACCAGCCCCTTGGGCGTTTTCAGCGTGGCGGTGAGGTTGGCCGGGCCAGTGTCAATGGCAATGCCGGTGAGCCCAATCGCCTCATACGCCGCTTGTATTTTGGGCGCTGAGGGGTGCGAAATGGCGATGCTTTGCAGCGACACCCCGGAGCGCGGCAAACTGTTTCTGGGGTGCAGGCGCAGCGGCTCGGCATCCTCAGGCTTGCCCCACTGAATCAGGCTGGGCAGCACACCCTCAAACAGGCGTTGCCCATCTTCACGTACCGTGATCTGCCATTGCA
>VIKI01000150.1:23271-40128 GCA_008080595.1 Comamonadaceae bacterium | reverse complement strand
CGGGATCGTCGAAAACGTGTCTAACCGAACAGTATTGGGTCAGGTCTTGCATTGCAACATCCATTCCCGAACGAATTTAAGGGGCTTCAATTATCTGGCCTTGCCTGCGAAGTTGTTTCGTCAAATGCGGCTGCCCAAACTGGCTTCGGCCAAGGTAGTATGAGATCACACAAGTTTCAAGGAATCGCCGGATACGTGACCCGTATATCCGGTGGTGTGAGAGGGAGGGGCCGTGAGGCTTCTTCCTCTCTCGATTAGGGCTTTCTGCGCAATATGAAGATTCTCACATCACTACGAAGCAAGCTACCTCCTCTGCCAGAACAGTTGGGTTCTATCTGCGAGAAGTTCAACAGGAGTCAGCGGTTCTATTTCCTGGGTTTTGTTTTTGGTGCGCTTGCTGCGTTTTGGTACGTCACGCCCTTCAATGACCTTTTTCTCACGGCCGTAGTTACTTCAGGAATTTTCCTTACCTGTGGAATCGTTTCAGACCTATTGCTGCTCTACAAAGTCGTGTGGGAAACAATTATTGGCAGGGGGCTGCTTCTGCTCCTATTTGCCTTTTCAACAAATCTCGGTTACTCTGCATCATCGAGATTGGTTAATGAGTTGGTCAAGTTCGATACGTCTAGTCTTACCTATACCGTCAACCTCGTTGCTTTCCTGCTAGTTCCTGTGTTTATCTTCATTGGAGCATCGGTAGTTTTTGCCATTGTGCTTATCGTTAGCCAGTTCTACCTAATGCTTACTATGTATTCCGAGCAATTCAGAAACAATAGGTGCATAGGAGCGTTGGTTCCACAAACAAAGGAGAGCTACCCTGGCGTTACTTTTTTCGCAAGGTTCATTGCTTTTCCTGTAGTACTTGGAGTCTTAATTGCCTCTGGAAGGAATGCAACACCTGCATACGCAAGTTTCGTTGAAAAGACCGCTTCAGCTTTCATTTTTCACGTCGATTCAGCTCACTATTCTCGGTGCGAAGTCTTACCAAATGAGCGAGTAATCAAGGTGAACGATGGGGAGATCATCGCTGTAAAGAACGTTCAGGACGGAATCAAGTTTGAACCGAGAAAATGTATGCCGATTATCAAGCCCTAACACTACGGTGTAGGGAACGTTATCCAGCTCATGCCAAAGATTCCGATCACACTTCCCGTCGACATGCCAGAGGCTCGTGCCGAAATAGAAGCCTTGACAGCAAGAATGGTTCGCAAAACCGCAAGCGTAAGAGCACGCACCAGAGGTCGGCTAGGAGAGGTTATGGCCTCGTCCCTATTTCCCAAGGAGATTCGGGACGGTGTTCAGCTAGATAGCGCTGTCTTTGACACGCCTTATGGTCAGCGGAGACTTGACAATTACTTACCCGAAACTCGCCAAGCAGTTGAATCGAAATATCTTAGGGTGGTTGCGTCAACAAGAGTTAAGAAACAGATCGACAAGGATCGCTACCTGCTAAAAGCCGGTGTCCTTTCTGAAGTGGTTTGGGTTTTGTATTACGGTGGATCTAAGAAAGTAATGGAATACCTTAAGGATAGTGGCATTCAAGTTATCGACTGCTGGGATACATTGTCCGCAGAGGTAAGGAAGGAATCGGACGATACTAGTCGGATTATCAAAATCAGAATTTAGACCGATGGCTAACCCTACAGTCGAGGGGACGCTGCACGATAAAACCGCCCGCCTCACTTCCACGTTAAATCTCTCATGTTGCCCATAGCGGAGCGTGCGCATTGGGTGCATTTTGTTGATCGATAGCTTGGACACGCAATCGGATGCTGACATTCAGGAACTTTGGCTTGGCGAAGCACGTCGGGGTGTTGCTGAAATTGACACTGGTAGAGTTGGTCTAGTCTGAAGTTCCTCCCCCCAAAAGCCGCATTTCTCCAATGAAACCGACATGATTTTGGGTTCCTCGTTCTGACTACAGTTTGATCTGGCCGATCAATTCAAGGGCACGTTTCTGCTGCTCGTTGGGTGTCGTGGTGAGATCGAACGCTGGCGTGTCCTTGTCGGTATCAGGTGCACGACAGGTATTGCGCACCACCCCCTCAAGAACCCTCAGCAAAGTCTGGAAACTATGCACAGGCGTGCCGTCGTCAAGCGTGCGACTTTGCACCTTCTTCATCGCTGCCTGCGAGCGCTTGGCAGGCGCTACCGGGTCCCGCATGAGCTTGGTTTGACTATCCTCATCAGCAAACATCAATTCAGCCCAAGCCTGGCGCATGTGCCACTCCACATAAAAGGCCAGCATGCACAGAAAGATGTGCGCACGTACCCGCCCCTCCAAATGGTGATGAATCGGACGTACTGTCAGTGCCGATTGAATATTGAGGAACTTCAGTCTAGTCAGTGCCGAACAGCTCAATCAGCAAGTTGGAAAGGTAAAACGCCCCACACTGAATTTCAGAATCTTGAGCGCACCTAAATGATCGGCCTCAACACCCCCAGCGCCAGTGGCAGACTCAGCATGCCCAGCACGGTGGAGACCGTGACCAGGGCGGCCACGTAAGCACCGTCATAACCCATGCGTGATGCCAGCACATAGCAGCTTGAGGCGGTTGGCAGCGCTGAAAACATCAGCAAAATGGTGGCTTGTACCGGGTTCAGGGCAAAAACCAGGCACAACACCAGGGCCAGCAAAGGCATCAGCAAGTGCCGGATCAGCAACACCGCCACGCCGAGCAACTTGGCGTGGTTCAGCGCCCCCAGTTGCATCCCGGCACCGGCCGCCATCAAACCCAGCGCCAGAGAGGCCCCGCCAATGCGGGTCACGGTGGGTTCCAGCCAGGTGGGGATGGACAAGCCCGCCAGGTTGGCCAGCAATCCGCCCGCGGTACCAATGATCAGCGGGTTACGCACCAACTCACCCAGAAAGCCGCGCTGGCTGTGGCGTGCCATTGGCCACACTGCGCCGATATTCATCAAGGGCACGCTGACCCCAATCAGCAGGGCGATCACCAGCAAACCTTGCGGCCCGGCCAGCCGATCCGCCAGCGCCAGGCCAATGAAGGAATTGAAGCGAAAGGCAATCTGGGCACTGGCCGCATGTTGACGCGCCGCGATGTGATGCTTCAAACCCGGCCAATAGGGGACGGAATACGCCATGGCAATGCCACCCAGCCCCAAGGCCCAGCCCGCGCCCACCAGGTTGCTGGCCGCGCTGATGTCCAGCGGGCTTTTCAAGATCGAGTGAAACAGCAGCACCGGGAAGAACAGGAAATACACCAGCTGTTCCACCTGCGTCCACACCGCCCGATCCAGGGGGGTGAAGCGGCAAATCAGGTAACCGATCAGGATCAATGAAAAATCAGGGAATAACAGTTGCGCGAAGTTCATCCGGCGAGAATAGCAGGCCATGAGCAGCGCTGAATCCACACCTTCCATTACCCCCCCAGATCCGTTGATTGATACCTTTGTGGATGCCTTGTGGCTGGAAGAGGGTTTGTCCAAAAACACCTTGGCCGCGTACCGGCGGGACCTGACCCTGTTTGGCATCTGGCTGCAGTCACAGTCTGTTGCCTTGCTGAAAGTCACCGAGAAGGAACTGAACGGCTATTTTGCCGACCAACACGCCAGCACCAAAGCCACCACCGCCAACCGCAGGCTTACCGTGTTCAAACGATTTTTCCGCTGGGCTTTGCGTGAGCGCTTGATCGCTTCTGACCCCACCCTCAAATTACAAGCCGCCAAACAGCCGCTGCGCCTGCCCAAAACCCTCACCGAGGCGCAGGTCGAGGCCTTGCTGAATGCCCCCGATGTCAATGAATCACTGGGTGTGCGTGACCGCACCATGCTGGAGCTGATGTATGCCAGCGGCTTGCGGGTGAGCGAGTTGGTGGAGCTGAAAGTGTTCAACATCAGCCTGAATGACAACGTGCTGCGGGTCGTTGGCAAGGGCAACAAAGAGCGCCTGGTACCGTTTGGTGAGGTGGCTAGTTTGTGGCTCAAGCGTTATCTGGCGCAGCCCCGGGCGGAGCTGCTGGCCGGGCATCAGAGCGAGGCCTTGTTCATCACCCAGCGCGGCACTACGCCGGGCACGGCCATGAGCCGGGTGATGTTCTGGATGCTGGTCAAAAAATACGCCGTGCTGGCGGGCATCACTGCGCCGCTGTCGCCCCACACCTTGCGCCACGCCTTTGCCACCCACTTGCTCAACCACGGGGCCGACTTGCGTGCGGTGCAAATGCTGCTGGGGCATGTGGACATTTCCACCACCACCATCTACACCCATGTGGCGCGTGAGCGCTTGAAAACCTTGCACGCCCAGCACCATCCACGGGGGTGAATCTAGGTTGGGTCTACGGGGTCATGTTCTCAGCCCAGGCCAAGGCTTGCAAATGGGCCCAGTTGACCTGATCCCCCGTGAGTTGCAAAGCATTGGTGTTTTCTGCAAATGCTGTGTCGTCAGCACTTTCGCAGGCCAGGGTCAGCTGTAAAAAGGGGGCCAGCAGGCCTTTGTTGAACAGCAAGGCATCGGTTACGGTTTGCGGCAAGGAAATCGATGCAAGCGCTTCTTCCAGCGGCATGCCGGTCATGGTGTCAAGCATGGAAAAAATGCCCACCACAAAAGCGTTGTCGCACTCTTCGGGCGGCAGCAGTTCGGCTGCCAGCAGTTCCATCAAGCGGCCTCGCACAACAGCTGCGCTGCCGACAGCGGGGGCACCTGTATTGGCACTGGTCATCAGCAGTGCCGCCCAGCGAAATAGCTTTTTCAGACCCAGAATCATCACCGCATGTTTGAATGAGGTCACTTCGCAGCGCAAGCCAAATCCTGCAGAATTGATAAAGCGCAACAGGTTGAACGACAGCGTGGGGTCGTGTTTTAAAACCTCTTCAATTTCATTGGTGCTGGCCTGTTTGCGCACCAGATTGATCAGCTGGATGATGGTCGCCTGTGCAGGGCGTATTGTCTGGCCCTTGATCAGGACTGGTTTGGCAAACCAGTAGCCTTGAAACAAGCTAAAGCCAAGCGTGGTGACGTGTTCAAACTGTTCGGCAGTCTCAACTTTTTCCGCCACCAATCTGGCAGGTGTCGCATGGTTGGCCTGGACAACGATGGATTTCAGTTGTGCATCTTTCAAGCGTGATATGTCCAGTTTGATGAAGCTTGCCAGGCTAAGCCAACTGATGTACGCAGGTGTCAGCACGGTTTCATCAAAAGCCAGTTTGAAGCCACGTCGGTGTACTTCGGCCAGGGTTTGACGGTAAGTTTCGATGTCCTCTGGTTCGGCCTGATCCGCTGGCATGGGTGGAATTTCAAGCACCACACGCTCGGGCTCAATCAGTTCCAGATGCCCTGCGGCCAGAGTCTGGTGGGTGCAGTTGATGAAAATCAGTTTGCGCCCACTCAAGACCTCACTGTCGGCGTTGGACAACAGGTTGAACAGCAGCGCGGCATCGCTGGCCGCTGTGAAATCCTTGCGGTTGAAAGTGCGGTCAAACAGCTCATAACCCACCACGTTGCGTTTGGTATCCAGAATCGGTTGGCGTGCAATGGCCAGTGTGGCCACGTTTTCAGGTGTGATGATGCCGTGGGTGCTTGTGTTCATGGGTTGAGCTGGAGTGACGGTTGGGAGTGGGGTGCAGCTTGAAGAACCGCCAATTCATTTTCGGTAAAACCTGCGGCCCGCCGGGCTGGCAGATTAAAAGGGCCAATGAGTTTCGGGGCTTGAAATTGTTGCGCCAGTTGTGAATAAGTGGCAACCGGATCCAGCGCACGCTGGCTGCACACATGTTTGTACCAGCGGTTGCCAATGGCCACATGGCCAATTTCGTCGCGCAAGATGATGTCCAGAATAGCGGCCCCGGCCTGGTCACCCACTGACACCAGCCGGTTGCGCACGGCAGGCGTGGCATCCAGGCCACGGGCCTCCAGGGTGCGTGGCACCAGCGCCAGCCGTGCCAGCGTCGTGGGCGGGGAAATCACCGTAGGCAAAGCCCAGGCGGATCAGGTGTTGGTGCAGCAGGTCAAAGTGCAGGGCTTCTTCTTGCGCCACACGCCACCAGTCCAGGTAAAAATCGGCAGGCAGTCCGGCAAAACGCCACATCATGTCCAGTGCCAGGTTGATGGCATTGGCTTCAATGTGGGTGAGCGCATGAATCAGCCCGGCCCGACCTTCCAGTGTGCCGACGGCGCGGGTTTTGAGTTGGGAGGGGTGAACCAGGTGGGGGCGCTCGGGACGGCCAGGCAACAGGGGCGGCGCGGTCAGGATTTCATCCACGTCCAGCGGCCAATCTGCTGCATTCAGGGCATGGACCTGGGCCGCTTTGTCGGTTGTGCAATCCAGACACAACAAGCGCAGGGCTTGCCCACGTAATGAGGCCTGGGGCCGGGAGGTGGGAGCGGTATCGGAGTTCAGCATGGTGTCCCTACAATTCTAGTAACTTGAACCAAAGGATGTTTATGGCAATTTATGAAGTTGATGGTGTGAGCCCAACCGTGGCAGAGTCAGCCTGGGTGGCTGACAGCGCCGAAGTGATTGGCGATGTGGTGCTGGGCAACGATGTGAGCATCTGGTTTGGTGTGGTGGTGAGGGGCGACACCTCGGCCATTCGCATCGGCGCACGCACCAACATTCAGGACTTGAGCGTGCTGCACTCCGATGTGGGCATCCCTTTGACGATTGGCGCCGGGGTCACCGTGGGCCACAAAGCCATGCTGCACGGCTGCACCGTGGGTGATGACAGCCTGATTGGCATTGGGGCGGTGGTGCTCAACGGGGCCAAAATCGGCAAGGGTTGTTTGGTGGGGGCTGGGGCCTTGGTGACCGAGGGCAAGGAGTTTCCTGACGGCTCGATGATCATTGGCAGCCCCGCCAAAGTGGTGCGCCAGCTTACCCCCGAGCAGTTGCAGGGTTTGCGCCAGAGTACCGAGCATTACGTGGCCAATGCCCAGCGTTTTAAAACCAGTTTGAACAAAATTGCCTGAATGTCTGAAATTCACAAATTCATCTTTGACGGCCTGCCGGTGCGCGGAGCCGTGGTGCGTCTGACCGATGCCTGGACCGAGATTTTGCGTCGGCGTGCCAACAACACTACGCACGGCGCGTACCCTCAGCCAGTGCAGTCCTTGCTGGGTGAGATGACGGCAGCCGCTGTGTTGATGCAGTCCAACATCAAATTTAATGGCTCGATCATCGTTCAGGTGTTGGGCGACGGCCCGCTCAAACTGGCCGTGGTGGAGGTGCAAAGCGATTTTTCTTTGCGTGCCACTGCCACCGTCCTTGGCGAGGTCAGCCCGGATGCCACGCTGAGCCAGCTGGTGAATGTGGGCAACGAGGGCCGCTGTGCCATCACCCTTGACCCCAATGACCGCCAACCCGGCCAGCAGCCTTATCAGGGCGTGGTCTCGCTGTTTGGGGATGCCCATGAAAAGCTGGAAGCTTTCAGCGACGTGTTGCAGCACTACATGCTGCAAAGTGAGCAGTTGGACACCACGCTGGTGCTGGCCGCAGATGACAAGGTGGCCGCAGGCCTGCTGATTCAGCGCCTGCCCATGGCCGGCAGCGCCAACCTGGCGGGTAAGTCACAAGCCGCAGACGAAGACCAGATCGGCATCAACGAACACTACAACCGCATCGCTGTGTTGGCCGCCAGCCTCAAGCGCGAAGAGTTGTTGACGCTGGATGTCGAAACCATTTTGCACCGCCTGTTCTGGGAAGAAAACCTGCTGCGTTTCGAGCCGCTGCAAGGTGACACTGGCCCCCGGTTTTCATGCACCTGCAGCCGGGAGCGGGTCAGCAAAATGATCCAAGGCCTGGGCGCGGCAGAAGCCAACAGCATTGTTCAAGAGCAATCCCAGATTGAAGTGGCTTGCGATTTTTGTGCTGCGCAATACCGTTTTGATGCGGTCGATGTGGCGCAAATTTTTCGCCAGCCCGGTGAATTACCACCGGCCAGCGCCGTGGTGCATTGATTTGTAGGAGCGGCGGAAGCCGCGATTTCGTGCCTGCCAAAGCTCCTACAACGCCCGAATAAGCGGAAATTTGTGCCAATCCAATTGGCTACCGGATCAGAAAGTCTGTAATTGGTTCAAAGCAAGCGCTCGTCACGCCCCAGTGCATCATCCAGCCGAACCAGCAAGGCGCTGAGCTTTTGGCTGGTTTCATTCGATGTGGCTGGCGGTGCGCTTGCAGCTTGGGCCGGGTGTGCTTTTTGGTCAGCCAAATCAAACGCCAGGTTGAGTGCCGCCAGCACCGCAATACGGTCACGCGCCCGCACCTTGCCGGCTTCGCGAATCTTGCACATGGCGGTGTCGACTTTTTCCACCGCATCCAGCAGGCGGGCATCACCACCATCGGGGCAACCCAGCAGGTAACTTTGGCCCATGATCTGCACTTCAAGCTGTTTCATGCCTGACCTCGTTCGACAGTGGTTTTGAAGGCGGGCTTGACGCTGGCGCTGGCACTTTCACTGGGCAAGCGCTCCAGCAAGGCATCCACACGGGCGCGTGCTGCGCTCAGGCGGCTTTTGAGCGAATCACGTTCCTGGGTGAGCGTACCCACTTGCTGCTCCAGCAGCGCGTTGGTGCGCGTGAGTTCGTCATAACGCACCAGCAAACGCTCGACACGCTCGGCGATTTGGTCGATTTGGTTGAGTTCCGGCATAGGGTCGCATTGTAGGGTTTTGGCAAACCGGCCCGGCTAGAATCGCACACGTTGGTGCTCGCGGTGTGGTTCACATGCCGCAGTTCAACGGGAAGCAGGAGGGTGAACCCACACGGGCCAACCTAACCTGCGCTGCCCCCGCAACGGTAAGTGGACGAGTCACCGTACTCTGCTTCCATCACAGCCACTGAGCGTTTTGAACACGCGCTTGGGAAGGCGATGGAGGTTGTTCCACCAGCCCGGATACCGGCCAACACGGTGGTGCCACGCCTGGCGTGACACCGTGACGCTCAAGCACTGTCGGGGACGACGGTGAGGGCTTTTGATGGTTCCTATTACTCATGAAAACTTGTCTTTCTTCCCGGCGCAGTTTGGCTCCTAGGCGCTCATGCGCATCTCTCCTGGCTGTGCTGGCCACTTTTCCGGTGCTGGCCCAACAGCAAATGGCCATGCTCGATGAGGTGGTGGTCAGTGCCACGCGGGTGGCGACTCCGGTCACCGATGTGATTGCCGACGTGTCCCTGATTGACCGCACCGAGCTGGATCACATGGGGCAGGGCGCATTGCGTGATGTGCTGGCCCAGCAACCCGGTGTGCAATTTGTCAGCAACGGCGGTTACCGTTCAGCCACCAGCGTGTTTTTGCGCGGCGCGACCACCTCTCAGGCCATCGTGTTGATTGACGGGGTGCGGGTCGGCTCGGCCACATCGGGTGGGGCCTCGTTTGAGAACATGCCTTTGACGCGTATTGAACGCATCGAAATCTTGCGCGGCGCAGCCTCGGCCCTGTATGGCCCGGATGCGGTGGGTGGGGTGATCCAGATTTTTACCCGTGAACCCACGGAAGGCGTGCAATTGAGCGCCGATGTGGGGGCCGGCTCCGACGGCCAGCGCCAGGCCGGGGCCTCGATTCGCGGGCGTTCGGGTGCACTGGGCTACAGCCTGGGGCTGTCCCAGGAAAAAGCCAGCGGCATCAGCGTCACCAACAACCCTGCGGCCACCAGTGTCGATGCCAAGCTGACCGCCGAACTGTCCAAGGCGCACAGCCTGAGCCTGGGCCTGGTGCGCAGCGCCATGAACTACCAGTTTGACGGTGTTGCCACGCCGAATCCGCTGCGCCTGACCAAGCTCACCACCGATGCCTGGGCCAGGCCGGTGCTCAACCAGGCCAGCCTGGTCTGGAATGCCCAATGGCAGCCCAACTGGAAATCCACCGTGACCCTGGGGCAGGGTGATGACAAGTCGGTCAGCGACTATTACCGCATCTCTGATGGCGTATTCAGCAGCAGCAACTATTTCAACACCCACCGCAACCAGGCCACCTGGCAAAACGACATCACCCTGGGCACAGACGTGCTCAGCCTGCTGCTGGAAAACCGCAGCGAAGCCGTCGACAGCAGCACCAGCTACAGCGTGAAATCGCGTGACATTCGCAGTCTCATGGCCTCTTACACGCTGAATAAACCCCAGTGGAACGCCCTGGCGGTGCTGCGCAGCGACCACAACTCGCAATTTGGCGGCTTCACCAACTGGGCACTCTCCGGCGGCTACAAGCTCAGCCCCAGCTGGCGTGCCGTGGCCAGCCTGGGCACCAGTTTCTCGGCCCCCACTTTCAACCAGCTCTACTACCCAGGGTTTGGCACGCCGACGCTGACCCCGCAGCAAAACCGCGCCAGCGAACTGGGCCTGAAATACCACCAGGGAGCCATGTCCGCCAGCGCCACCCTGTACTACAACGAAATCCAGGGCTTCATCAACCCGGCCACCAATGTGCAAAGTAATCTGGCGGTGTTGCGTGGGGTGACCCTGGCCATGCAGGCCCAGCGTGGTGACACCCGCTACGCCGTGTCCTACGACTATGCCGACCCGCACACCCAGCCCAATGACCTGCGCTTCGTGCGCGTGGCGCAAAACGTGCTGAACCTCAATATGCGCCAGCGTCTGGGGGCGGTGCAGGCGTTTGCCGAACTCAAGCTCTCCAGCGACCGGCCAGACAACAACCTGAGCTTCACCGGGCGCGATGTGCTGGCGGGTTATGGCTTGCTCAACATCGGGGCCGACTGGAAAATCAACCCGCAACTGAGCCTGCTGGCGCGTCTGAACAACCTGGCCGATGCCCGCTATGTGCTGGCCAACGGCTATGCCATGCCGGGGCGCAACCTGTTTGTGTCACTGTCCTGGTCCCTGTAATTTTTATCTTCCAAAAGCATGAACACCTGTCCCGCCATCCTGATCGCCGCGCCCGCTTCTGGCCAGGGCAAAACCACCGTGGTCTCGGCCCTGGCCCGGCTGCACAGCCGCCAGGGCCGAACCGTGCGGGTGTTCAAGTGCGGGCCAGACTTTCTGGATCCGGTCTGGCACGCGCTGGCCAGTGGCGCACCGGTGTACCAGGTGGACTTGTGGATGAATGGCGAGGCTGACGTGCGCGAGCGCCTGGCCGCCGCCGCCCGTGAGGCTGATTTGATCCTGGTCGAAGGTGTGATGGGCCTGTTTGACGGCAACCCCAGCGCGGCTGACCTGGCGCGGCGTTTTGGCCTGCCGGTGCTGGCGGTGATTGATGCCGGCTCCATGGCTGGCACCTTTGGCGCACTGGCCTTTGGCCTGCAGCATTACCAGCCTGATCTGCCCTGGGCCGGTGTGCTGGCCAACCGGGTCGCCAGCGAACGCCATGCCCTGATGCTGAAAGACAGCGTGCGTGCGCCCGAACAGTGGCTGGGTGCGGTGATGCGCAACCCGGCCATGGTGCTGCCCGAGCGCCATCTGGGCCTGACCGTGGCCAGTGAACTCAGTGACGCGATGGAGCGGCTGGATGCCGCCGCCGATGCCCTGGCCAGCACCCCCCTGGGCCAGATGAGCTTGCAAGATTTACAGCGCTGGCAAGTCAACTTCAGCACCGAACCCGCCGCGTCGCCAGCGCAGCCGCTGCTGCAAGGCCAAACCATCGCCGTGGCGCGGGATGCGGCCTTTTGCTTCATTTACGCCGCCAACCTGGACGCCTTGCGTGCATTGGGGGCCGAGCTGGTGTTTTTCTCGCCGCTGGCCGATGTGGCCGTGCCCGCCTGTGATGCGCTCTGGCTGCCCGGCGGTTACCCGGAATTGCATGCGGACAAGCTGGCCGCCAACACCGCACTGCGCGACAGCCTGGCCGCCCACATTGCCGCAGGCAAACCGGTATGGGCCGAATGCGGCGGCATGATGGCCTTGTTTGACACCCTGGTCAGCGCCGAAGGCGCGTCGCAGCCGCTGTGGGGCTTGCTGCCCGGCACGGTGCGCATGCAAAAACGCCTGGCGGCCCTGGGGCCGCAGCAGCTCAGCCTGGCTGCGGGCACGCTGCGCGGCCACACCTTCCATTACTCCACCACCGAGACAGCATTGCAGCCGGTAGCCCGCACCGCCCGCCCTGACACCGACCCGCTGCCCGACGCGGGCGAGGCGCTGTGGCAGCAGGGCAGCGTGCGCGCCAGCTACTTTCACGCCTGGTTTCCGTCTTGCCCGGATGCGGTGGTGGAACTCTTCACCGCCCCGCAGCGTGCCGCATGAACCTTGCCATTACCAAATCCGAGCTGATTCTGGGCGGCCAGAAAAGTGGCAAGTCGCGCCGGGCGGAAAACCTGGCGCAAAGTTGGCTGGCCCAGTCGCCGCAGCACCAGGCTGTGCTGATCGCCACCGCTCAGCCGTGGGACGAGGAAATGCGCCAGCGCATTGCCCGCCATCAAGCTGATCGTGCCGAGCGTGTGCCCGGCCTGCGCACGGTGGAAGAGCCGCTGGCCCTGGCCGAGGCCATCACCCGGCACAGCACGCCCGACACCCTGATCGTGGTCGATTGCCTGACCCTGTGGCTCACTAATCTGTTGATGCCTGTCGATGCCGAAGTTTATGAAGAAAATCAGCCTGTAGCCCAGGTGGATACTGCGCAAACAGCTTCTTTTTTAATAGCAATCCAGCAAGCCCCCGGCCCCGTTGTGCTGGTCGGCAACGAGATCGGCCTGGGCGTGATTCCTCTCGGGCGCGAGGTACGGGCCTTCGTCGACGCACTGGGCCGCCTGAACCAGGACGTGGCCGCCACCTGCCAGCGCGTTACCCTGATGGCCGCTGGCCTGCCCCTGACTTTGAAAGACATGCCATGACCCACCGTGCCCTGATCCTGTTTTGGCTGCTGACCCTGCTGAGCGCACAGACGGCCCAGGCCCTGCAAGTCACCGACGACCGCGGCGTGGTCGTCACCCTGGCGCAGCCGCCTCAGCGCATCATCAGCCTCTTGCCCTCGTTGACCGAAACGGTGTGTGAACTCGGCCAATGCGCCAGCCTGGTCGGGGTGGATCGGTATTCCGACTACCCTGCCAGCGTCAAGAAGTTGCCCCAAGTCGGTGGCGGGCTGGACCCCAACATCGAAATGATCGTGGCCCTGAAACCCGACGTGGTGCTGATGGCCACCTCGTCTCGGGCGGCGGATCGCCTGCGTTCGCTCGGCCTCAAGGTGGTGGCGTTGGAGCCCAAAACCCATGCCGACGTGAAGCGGGTGCTGGAAAAAATCGGCCAGGTGCTTGGCGTGAGTGATGCAGCACGGGTCTGGCGCGTGATCGACGCGGGCACTGCTGCTGCGGCCCAGTCGCTGCCTAAAAGCATCGCCAACACCCGCGTCTATTTTGAAGTCAACCCCGGCCCTTTTGGTGCGGGTGAGCTGTCTTTCATTGGCGAAACCCTGACCCGGCTGGGTGTCAAAAACATCATTCCGACCAAGCTCGGGCCGTTTCCCAAACTCAACCCTGAATACATCGTGCGTGCCAACCCGGATGTGATCATGATCGGCCAGCGCAGTGTGGACAGCATGGGCCAGCGCCCCGGCTGGGCCAGCATGCGGGCCATGCGTGAACAGCGCCTGTGTGTCTTCAGCACCGCCCAGTCCGACGTGCTGGTGCGCCCCGGTCCGCGTATGGCCGAAGGGGCTCGGCTGATGGCGCAGTGCCTGGCCGACAAGGCGGTCAAACCGTGAAAACCACGGTGGTGACCGGGAGCTTGGTAGCGCTGGCGCTGCTGCTGGCGGCCCTGGGCGTGTGTGTCGGCAGCGCCGGGTTTGAGAACCTTCTGCAGCCGCTGCTGAACCCTCTGCAAGACCCGGATCAAACCGCCATGGCCGAGCAAATCGTCTGGCAAATCCGCCTGCCGCGCACGCTCGGGGCCTGGGCCGCCGGGGCCTTGCTCGGCCTGGCAGGTGCCTTGGCGCAGGGCCTGTTTCGCAACCCGCTGGCCGACCCGTTTCTGCTCGGTAGCGCCTCCGGGGCCACGCTCGGGGTGGCGCTGGCGCTGGCCGCCATGGGCGGGGCCGGGGGCATGCTGGGTGGCGCAGGCGGCATGATGGGCAACGGCCTGGCGTTTTCGATTTTTGGCACCGGCTGGCTGATTCGCCTGGGGCTGACCGGTGCGGCCTTTGGCGGCGCGGTGCTGGCGGTGCTGCTGACCCTGGCCTTATCCAAGGGCGTGCAACACACCTTGCGCCTGCTGCTGGCCGGTGTGGTGGTGGGCGTGGTGCTGGGGGCCATGACGCACCTGGTGCTGATGTGGACGCCCGAATCCTTGCAGGCCATGCAGGCCTTCATGTTGGGCTCTACCTCCTTTGTCGGCTGGACGGCCTGCGCGGTGATGGCGGGGGTTTGGCTGCTGGCCAGCATCGCAGGGGCCTTGTTGGCGCGTCTGCTCGATGCGCTGAGCTTGGGTGAAGCCACCGCGCACAGCCTGGGCCTGCCGCTCACCTCCATGCGCCTGGCGCTGGTGGCGGTGCTGGCACTGGCCACCGGTGCGGCGGTGGCGCAAACCGGGCTGATTGCGTTTGTGGGTCTGGCTGCGCCGCACCTGGTGCGCTCGGTGGTCAAAACCACCCATGGCCGTTTGATTTTGCTCAGTAGCCTGATGGGCGGCGTGCTGCTGATGGCGGCCGACACCCTGGCCCGCTGGCTGATTGCGCCGCAAGAGCTGCCGGTGGGTGTGCTCACCGCCGTGCTGGGTGGCGGTTACCTGCTGTGGCTGATGCACCGTGGCACACGGGGTGGCGGTGGCGTGCTATGAAAAAAATAGCTATTTGCGCAGATTCCATAAGGGCTAGACTCGGAAATGTCGAGATATTGCACGATGTGTCGCTGGCCCTGCCGCAAGGCCGCTGGACCAGCATCGTCGGCCCCAACGGTGCTGGCAAATCGACCCTGCTCAAGGTGCTGGCCGGGCTGCTGCCGCACCAGGGCAGCGTGGCCTTGTTGGGCCAGCCGCTGCACAGCTACCCGGCCCGCCAACGTGCCAAAGCGCTGGCCTGGCTCGGGCAAAACGAGGCCGCTGGCGATGACTTGACGGTGTGGGACGTGGCCATGCTCGGCCGCCTGCCGCACCAGGCCTGGCTGGCTGGCCCCAGCGATGCCGACCGTGCTGCCGTTGAGCTGGCCCTCAAATCCACCCAGGCCTGGGACTGGCGCAGCCGCACGCTGGGCCAGCTCAGCGGCGGTGAACGCCAGCGTGTGCTGCTGGCCCGCGCCCTGGCGGTGCAGGCCCAGGTGCTGCTGATGGACGAGCCTCTGGCCAACCTCGACCCGCCGCACCAGGCCGACTGGCTGGGCGTGGTGCGTTGCCTGCTGGAGGGCGGGGTCACGGTGATCAGCGTGCTGCATGAAATCAGCATGGCGCTGCATTCGGACGAGATGCTGATCATGGCCGCGGGCCGTGTCACGCACCACGGGCCGAGTGCCGATGCCGCCACCCACCGCGCCTTGGAAGCCGTGTTTGACCACCGCATCACCATCCACCCGCTGGCCAATCAGTGGGTGGCTTTGCCCAATTAATTGGAATCTGACCCCCAATTAAATTGAATTTAATTTTTGAATACTCACTTTATGCACATCGAAACCCCACCCACCGAGAAACCCTACGACAAAGCCGAAGGCGAGCGCCGCGGCCTGATCATCGTCAACACCGGCGATGGCAAGGGCAAAAGCACGGCAGCCTTTGGTCTGGCCTTGCGCGCCCATGGGCGTGGCAAGGCGGTGAAGATTTTCCAGTTCATGAAAGTGCCGAGCGCCCGCTTTGGTGAACACCGCATGTTTGAGCAGATCGGCATTCCCATCGAAGGCCTGGGCGACGGTTTCAGTTGGAAGAGCCAGGATTTGGAACATAGCGCCCAGTTGGCACGAGACGGCTGGCAAAAGGCCAAAGCCGCCATCCTGAGCGGCGAGTGGTTCATGGTCACGCTCGACGAGATCACCTACCCGCTGATCTACGGCTGGCTGCCGCTGGACGATGTGCTGGAGACTTTAAAGACCCGCCCCAGCCACGTCCACGTGGTGCTGACCGGTCGTCGCTGCCCGCCTGAGATCATTGAACTGGCCGACACCGTGACCGAAATGACGATGGTCAAACATGCGTTCAAGGCCGGTATTCCGGCGCAGCGCGGCATTGAAGACTGAGTTTGACATGAACACTTCCGACCTGGCCTTTACCCCGCAGGAACGCGCCGCCGTCTACCGCGCCATCTTCGAGCGGCGCGACATGCGTCACTTTGCCGGTGGCACGGTGGCCCCCGAGGTGATGCGCCGCCTGCTCACTGCTGCCCACCACGCGCCCAGCGTCGGCTTCATGCAACCCTGGCGCTTCATCCGCATCAGCCAAGCTGAGCTGCGCCAGCAGTTGCAAGCGCTGGTGGAGCAAGAGCGGCTCACCACCGCCAGCACCCTGGGCCAGCGCCAGGAGGAATTCATGCGCCTGAAGGTGGAAGGCCTGCTGGATGCCGCCGAGGTCTGGGCCGTGGCCCTGGCCGACGGGCGTGAGCAGCACATTTTTGGCCGCCGCACCCTGCCGCAGATGGACTTGGCCTCAGCCGCCTGCGCGATTGAAAACCTGTGGCTGGCCGCCCGCGCCGAAGGCCTGGGTGTCGGCTGGGTCTCGCTGTTTGACCCGCTGGCGGTGGCCGAGCTGCTGCATTTGCCCACCGGGGCCGAGCCGATAGCCCTGCTGTGCATCGGCCCGGTGCATGCCTTTTATGAAGAACCGATGTTGCAGCAAGAACGCTGGGCCAAGCGCTGCCCGCTGGACGATTTGCTGTTTGAGAACACCTGGGGCCAGCCGCTGGCCGCAGCTGATGCCACCTTGAAATGAATGGAGCCTATTGATGACGACTTTGACCGATGTCACTGCCCAAACCCTGCATTTCCATGCCCCGTACAAAACCCCCGCCGCCCGGCCCGATGTCGGTCAGCGCGTCTGGACGGTGGCCGAGG
>VIKI01000150.1:0-23242 GCA_008080595.1 Comamonadaceae bacterium | reverse complement strand
TTTGCTGACCTGCTGTACCAGGCGCAAACCGTGCACCGCGCCCACTTTGACCCGACGCTGGTCGAGCTGGCCACACTGCTGTCGGTGAAAACTGGCGGCTGCCCGGAAGACTGCAGCTACTGCCCACAAAGCGTGCACTTTGACACCGGGGTCGAAGCCGGCAAGTTGATGGGCGTGGAGGCGGTGCGAGAGGCGGCTGAGCGCGCCAAGGCCGCCGGGGCCACCCGCTTTTGCATGGGCGCGGCCTGGCGTGCGCCGAAAGACCGCGACGTGCTGGCCGTGGCCGAACTCGACAGTGCGCCCGATTTTTACGGCGACATCATCAGCACCCGCGACTACCAGGATCGGCTGGACACCCTGGCCCGGGTGCGCAATGCGGGCGTGAGCGTGTGCTGCGGCGGCATCGTCGGCCTGGGCGAATCGCGCCTGCAACGCGCCGGGTTGATCGCCGAGCTGGCCAACCTGTCGCCGTACCCCGAGTCGGTGCCGATCAACCACCTGGTCAAAGTGCCGGGCACGCCGCTGGCCGAGCAGCCCGACCTGGACCCACTGGAATTTGTGCGCACCATCGCCGTGGCCCGCATCACCATGCCGCTGGCCCGTGTGCGCCTGTCTGCGGGCCGCCAAAGCATGAGCGATGCGGTGCAAGCCCTGTGCTTTACCGCCGGAGCCAACTCGATCTTCTACGGCGAAAAACTGCTCACCACCGCCAACCCCGATGGCGACGTAGACCTGGCCCTGCTGGCCCGCCTGGGGTTGCGGGTGGGCAAGCCGGTGGCGCGGGTTCCGGGTGAAATAGCTCTTTTGCAAGACTGAATAAAGACTAAACTTGGTCTTCATTGAATTTTGAAGCTGCCACCATGAATCTCTCAACCCAGATCAAACCCATCAGCTACCTGAAAAGCCACACCGCGCAAATCGTCACCGAGCTGACCCAGAGCCGTCAGCCGCTGGTGGTCACGCAAAACGGCGAGGCCACCATGGTGGTGATGGACATCCAAAGTTATGAAGAGCGCGAAGCCACCTTGGCGCTGCTGAAGGTGTTGGCGCTGGGCCAGCATGAGATTGCCAGTGGAAAGTTTCGGGATGCGGACGAGGTGTTTGCCGAGCTGGATCGGGCCGACTTGTCATGAGGGTGGTGTTGCTGGCATCGGCAGAGCAGGATTTGAAAGAGCTGCGCAGCTACATTCTCAAAAACTTCTCGCGCCTGACCTGGCAAAAAACCTACAGCCAGCTCAAGCAGGCCATCGGCAATCTGGTCACGCATCCCTATCTTGGGGGGATTCCTGACGAGCTGGAGCTGATCCAGCTGACGCAGTACCGGCAAATTCTCTCCGGCAAAAACCGGGTGATTTATGAAGTTCGGCAAGACACGGTGTTCATCCACGCCATCATCGACACGCGGCGCGACATGATGGCTTTTTTGATGGCGCGTTTGTTGCGGTGACATGAGCACGGGCTTGATCTTTATCACCGCTCTGCTGGTCGCCCTGGCTGCAGACCGCTGGCTGGGCGAGCCGCCGGTGCGCTTGCACCCTGTTGTGTGGATCGGTAACTACCTGGGTTACGTTGGCGCTTGGGTGCAGCGCCATACGGTGCAGCAGCAAGGTGTCAAAGATTTCAAGGCTTTTTGGCTTGCAGCCCTTGTTTGGATTGCGGGAGCAGCTATTTTTTCAGGAGTCGCATTGGCGCTGCAATTCCTGCTGTTGGGCTTGCCCTGGTGGGCCGCAGGTGGGCTGCTGGGCCTGCTGCTCAAGCCGCTCTTGGCCTGGGCCATGCTGAAAAGCGAAGTGCAGGCGGTGGAGGCTGCTTTGGGCGAATCACTGGACGCAGGCCGTGAGCGCCTGCGCTGGCTGGTGAGCCGTGACGTGACCCAGCTTACCGATACCCAGGTGCGTGAGAGCGCCATCGAAACCCTGGCCGAGAACTTGAACGATTCGGTGGTGGCTCCGATCTTCTGGTTCCTGCTGCTGGGCCTGCCCGGGGCCGCGCTGTACCGCTTTGCCAACACCGCCGATGCCATGTGGGGCTACCCCGGTATGTACAAAGGGCAAAACTGGGCCTGGGCTGGCAAGTGGGCAGCGCGGGTGGACGATGGGCTGAGTTACATCCCGGCACGCATCACCGCGCTGCTGCTGGCTGGCTTGAACGGCGTGGGCTGGCGTGACTTGGCACGTGAGGCGGTCAAAACCCCGTCGCCCAACAGCGGCTGGCCGATGGCGGCGATGGCGCTGGCACTGGGTGTGGGCCTGCGCAAACCGGGTGTCTACGTGCTGAACCCGCAGGGGCGTGCTGCTGAGGCCGTGGACACGAAAAAAGCCATTTTTTATGCATCAAAAGCACTTGTGGCCCTTGTTTTACTTGCGCAAGCAGCTATTGTTTCTATAGTATTTGTGGGGCATTCATGAAACGGCCTGATTCGTCTGAACGCTTGCCGCAGTCCGCACCAGCCATCCCCGCACGGGTGCATGGCGGCCCTGACACCCTGGGTGTGCCGCGTTTTGACTTCTCCACCAACAGCAACGCCTGCGGCCCCTGCCCGCAAGCGCTGGCCGCGGTTCAGCAAGCCGATGCCACCCGTTACCCCGACCCGCGCTACACCGCGCTGCGCAATGCCTTGGCCGAGTTTCATGGTGTGCAGCCGGGCCGCATCCTGATTGCGGGCAGCGCCAGCGAATGCATCTTTCGCCTCACCGCCTGGGTGGCACGCCAGGGCGGGGCTACCGTTTGCCTGCCGCGTCACGCTTATGGCGACTACGCGCAAGCCGCGCAGGCCTGGGGCCTGGCGCTGACGTTTGAGCCGACGCAGGCCAGTTTGGTGTGGGCTTGTGAGCCCAGCAGCCCGTTGGGTCAGGCGCACACGCCTTGGCCTGCCTGGCTCTCGTCGTGTGACTCCAGTCGCCACACCCTGGTGCTGGACTGCGCCTACGCCCCGCTGCGCCTGAGCGGTGCGCCGTCGCTGAGTGCGGCGCAACGCGATCAGGTCTGGCAGATGTTTTCCCCCAACAAATCCCTGGGCTTGACCGGCGTGCGGGCCGCCTACGCTATCGCCCCGCTGGGTAGTGAGGTAGCCGTGCAGGCACTTGATGCCCTGGCCCCGTCCTGGCCGCTGGGTGCTCACGGCGTGGCGCTGCTGCAAGCCTGGGTGCAGCCCGAGGTGCAAGCTTGGCTGAGCGACAGTCTGTACACCCTGCGCGACTGGAAGGCTCGGCAAATTGCAGTGCTGTCCGAGCTGGGCTGGACTTGCCTGCCCAGCGAGGCGAATTTCTTCTGCGCCCGGTCAGGGGATGAGGTAACGCGGTGGGCGGCTGAGCTGGCGCATCTGCGCGGGCAGGGCATCAAGCTGCGCGACACCACCTCGTTTGGCCTGCCCGGCCATGCCCGCCTGGGTGTGTTACCCCCGGCGGCGCAAGATGCTTTGCTGGCTGCCTGGCAGTGCAGGGCGGGTTGACAACCCAGTCAGCCCATCACCGGACTGTCATATGGACTCGGTACATTGACTCATTCCTTTACTTTTTCAGGAGAGTTTGTGGTTACCTTTTCCCAATTCAGATCACCATCGCGCTCAGTTGTGGTTACGGCACTGGCGGCCAGTCTTGCTGCCTGTGGTGGCACGGATGGCGCACTCATCCTGCCTGAGTCGGCGACGGCACAGCTGGCCGTGCTGGAGACCTCGGATCTCCATGCCAATGTGGTCAGCTACGACTACTTCAAGCTGGCCGAGGACAAAAGCGTCGGGCTGGAGCGCACCGCCACGCTGATCAAACAGGCCAGAGCCGACTTTCCCAATAACCTGTTGATCGACAACGGCGACACCATCCAGGGCACGGCCCTGGCCGACTACCAGGCCATGGTCAGCCCGCTGGCCTGTAACCAGAAGCTGGCCACCTACAAGGCCATGGATGTGATCGGGTTTGATGTCGGCACACTGGGCAACCACGAGTTCAACTACGGCCTGCCCTTTTTGTCGCAAGTGACCGGCACCAAATTCAATGTGGATGGCATGGCCGCTGTGGCCAGCCAGCCCACCTGTACCGGCCCGGCGTTCCCGCTGGTGCTGGCCAATGTGAGCAGCAAAAAAGACGGTGCCACGCTGTACAAGCCGTACACCATCATCAGCAAAAAAGTCAGCGCCAAAGACAAAGACGGCAAAACCATTGAGAGCACCGTCAAGGTGGCGGTGATCGGCTTTGCGCCACCGCCCATTCTGCTGTGGGACAAGCGCTGGCTGGATGGCAAGGTGGACGTGCAGGGCGTGGTGGAATCCGCCACCCAATACGTGCCCATGGCCCGTGCCGACGGGGCAGACATTGTCATCGCCGCCTCCCACGGCGGTTGGGACACCAGCGCCTACAGCCCCACCATGGAAAACGCCAACTACCACCTGGCCAAAGTGGCGGGTATTGATGGCATTTTGATGGGCCATTCGCACCTTGAATTTCCCAACGCGGCCTGCACCACACCGGCCTGTAACGCCACCGGCGTGGACAAGGTCAAGGGCACTTTCCACGGTGTGCCTGCGGTCATGCCGAGCTATTGGGGCAAGGCCATTGGGGTCATCAACTACAACCTGGTGGTGAAGAATGGCAAGTGGACCATTGACACCAGCAAAACCGATGTCAGCGTTCGCAAGGCTTTGCTCGATGCCACCGCCAAAACCTATGTGGCCGTTGACCCGACTATTGCGGCTGCCATCAAGACCGAGCACGAAGCCGCGATTGCCTATGTGAAAACGCCCATCGGCCAGTCGGACTTTGCCCTCTCCAGCTACTTTGCTGATGTCGGTGATGTCACCGCCATCCAGGTGGTGAACGCCGCGCAGGCCGACTACGTGGCCAAGTATGTGGCAGCCAACATGCCGCAGGTCAAAGACTTGCCAGTGCTGTCGGTCAGTGCGCCGTTCAAGAGCGGTTTTGCCGGTGGCACCGACTTTACTGACGTGAAGCAAGGCCCGATTGCCATCAACAATGCGGCTGATCTGTACCTCTACCCCAACACGGTGTATGCGGTGAAGGTGACGGGTGCGGGCATCAAGACCTGGCTGGAGAAAGGGGCTGAACGCTTCAACCAGATCGACCCCGCCTTGACCACGGCGCAGGGGCTGATCTCGACCTTCCCGGGCTACAACTTCGACATGTTCACATCAAGCGACATGCAGTATGAAATTGACGTGACCCAGCCCAAGGGCAGCCGCATCAAGAACCTGAACTACAAGGGAGCCCCCATCAGCACCACGGCCGAGTTCATCATTGCCACCAACAACTACCGCGCCACCAGCGGCACGCAGTTTGGCTTGACGGCAGCCAACACGATTTACGCCTCACCCGATGCCAATCGCGATGTGCTGATCGACTACATCAAGGCCCGCAAGAACCGCTTCACCAAAGTGGCCACTGCCGGCCCGGTGACCTTCACCTCGGGCAGCGGCAAGCTGGCGGTGGCGCAAACCGCCGGGTTTGCCAACATCAGTGTGGTCAGCAATGACGACGGCAGCGGCAAGAGCCAGGGCGTGTACGCCATCGACTTGTCCAAGTAAACCCGCACCCCGCAACAGGCCCGGCTGCCCAATGGCAGTGCGGGCCTTTTTGCTTTTGCAGGCCGCAGGGCAGAACCGGGCACGCTGACAGGGGACAATCGGGGCATGTCAACCCGAGAGCAAGCATGACCTACAGCGTCAAGGAAATTTTTTACACCCTGCAAGGCGAAGGCCAACAGGCCGGTCGCCCGGCGGTGTTCTGCCGTTTTGCCGGTTGCAACCTGTGGACCGGCACGGAAAACCGGCGCGCCAGCGCCGTCTGCCAGTTTTGCGACACCGACTTTGTCGGCGTGGACGGCGAAGGCGGCGCCGAGCGCATCTACGCCCTCTGGCCCGCCGCCTACCCGGCGCACAAATACGTGGTGTTCACCGGCGGTGAGCCGCTGCTGCAACTGGACACGCCGCTGATCGAAGCCATACACGCCGCAGGCTTTGAAGTGGCGATTGAGACCAATGGCACACTGCCCGTGCCCGAGGGCGTGGACTGGGTCTGCGTCAGCCCCAAAATGGGAGCCAAGCTGGTGGTACACGAGGGCGATGAGATCAAGGTTGTCATCCCCCAGCCCGGCCAGCCGCTGGACGTGTACGCCGCGCTGGACTTTGACCACTACTTTGTACAGGCCATGGACGGCCCGCTGCAAGCCGACAACCAGCGGCTGGCGGTTGAGTATTGCAAAGCGCATCCGCAGTGGAAGCTCAGCCTGCAAACCCACAAACTTCTTCAAATCCCCTAAGCCGACAAGGCAGGACACCCTATGCTCACCATCACCCGCAAAATGGAATTCGATGCCGGCCACCGCATTCCCGACCACAACAGCCAGTGCCGCAACCTGCACGGCCACCGCTACACCCTGCTCATCACCCTGACCGGCGACGTGGTGCAGCAAGACGGCCAGTCCGACAACGGCATGATCATGGACTTTGGCGACATCAAAGCCCTGGCCCATGAACACCTGGTCAAACTCTGGGATCACGCCTTCATCGTCTACGAAAAAGACACCGCCGTGCGCAATTTTCTGGACAGCATGCCCAACCACAAAACCGTGGTCATCGACCGCGTGCCCACCGTAGAAAACCTGGCCAAAACCGCCTTTGACATCTTGAAAGAGGTCTACCACGACCGCTTCGGCCGGCATCTGTCGCTGGCCAAGGTGACGCTGTATGAAACGCCTAATTGCTGGGCGGAGGTGGATGGGTGAGGGAGTGCTGCCACTGGATGATGTGTGACGTGAACCGGCATGCTGCAAATTGCGGTTCTCCTGGGCTTACTTTTGAGACTCTCAAGTTCACCTTTTGGAATTGACAAAGTTCAATGTCAGTTCTTTCAGTCCGTCGAAGGCCATTTCTTCCGCCTTAGGGAGTAATTCGCCGATCCGCACATCCATTCCTATCCGCTCGGCGGCAGCGATACCTGCCTGCAAAATTGGGATGGCCTGCTTTAGCTCGGGAGCACAGGCTCCTTGTTCAGTGGCCTCGCGGGCATGTTTGTCGAAATAGCCCTTCGACGTGGCATTGAGATGCAGGGTTTGGCCCAAGACGACCACCGCCATGCGGGCATCACGGAACGCGGGGTCTCGGTATGCGTCAAATAGGGTTCCGAACGGAACGCCCAAGCCGGTTAGAGACTTTTGAGCCTGATCGTTGTCGATTCGGCGCTGAGAGCATTGGTCGGCCAGGGAATACGCGGCAAGCATGATGTTTTCTGCGTCGTGGCTGCATTCGCCCTCGGCCACCCCCCCACTCGTAATAAAACGCCCTGTCTCTCTCAATCAGGGTGGTTACCTCCCTGAATACTCGTATCGCCTCGGCAGGCATCTGAGCCTTGCGGTATAGGTTTGCAACATGGGTGCGAGTCAGGGAATTTGTCGGTTCCCGATCAAGAACGGCCTCGGCGATGTTAATAGCCAGTTCCTGCCGATCACGGGCAAGAAAATGGTCAGAAATCTCAAACCGCCATCTGCCCAACTCTGGCACAAAACCTCCGTTCACAAAGGCGGAGATCGCCGCCTCACCCAACCCTACATATAGCGCACCAATATCCTCACCAAACTCCGCCTCAAGTACTGACACCAGAGTCTCGGCGATGCGCCGATGCAAGAACCGGACGGGAGAGGAATTCCATCCCTTCGGCGTGCATGGCAGCGATATAGGCTAGGGCATCGCGTAGGGTTCCTCCACTTGGGATTTTGCGTTGCCCCAGGCGCTCCAACATTAGCCGGGCGTGGTTATGCAGATCGGAGCCACTTCTCACCGACAACAGCGCACCGAAGAAAGCCCCGGACCGAGTGCGGGCCTCTTCCTTGGCCTGCCGTTCCAGTGTCACTGCGCGCTCGGTCTCGGGCATTTTTGCCAGGTTGCCCAAGCCAGTGTCGCCGTAGGCCTGCCATGACAGGACGATAGCCTGCGCATCATTTAAATCGAGGCCGATCAATCGTTCCTTGTGAAAATCGGCTGTAGCCCACCAATTCAGGTTGTCAGCACCTGAAGACAGCCAATCCGTGTCCCGACAGGCCAGCAGACTGTGCACCCGACCATGGAGCGACTTGGGCAGGCGTTCGAGCAGGGTCTGCAATTCGCCTGCCGCGTGGTCAGCCTCGTCCAGCAGCAGCAACCAGTTGTAGTTCTTGTCCAGTACCGGGATGATTTCGTCGGGTACCAGAGAATGGGATTCGTCCCTGCGTTGCAGGATGCGCCAGTCATTCTTCTTCTTCTCGACGATTGCATAAGCTGCTTGCAGCAGCGCGGTGGTCTTGCCTTCACATCCCGCTGCCAGCAGCAGTGTGACGATGGGCTTGTCAGTGGCATCGGCATGTTGGAAACGGTTTACTAGGTTGCCAACGATGTGGCGGCGAGGAATGGAGGTGGAGAGTGCAGTGTTCCAGTCAGGGACTGCACCGTCGAAGTAGCGCAGCGCGGCTACTTCATCAAGTGACTGGCAATGCGTGGCTAGGTCATCAGGCTTAAAAACTGACCAGCCTTTCGGGGGCTGGGCTACGGGCGCGGCGGCGGTGTAATTGACCTTTGTTTGTTGATCACTGGGCAAGGAGTAATGCCACCATTCGCCTTGCCTGTAATGTTCGTGAAAGGCATCCGTCGCCGGTGCCCAGGCCTGCTGGTCGGATACCCATCGCCAGGGTTGTAGCCTGACCTCTGCGGCGTGCAGATCCGCCTCTCCCCAAACCAAGCCATTGCGCCAAGGCTCGCCTTCATGTGCTTGAAAACCTGCACCAGTCTGGATGGCAAGATAACTTTGGCCACCGCCGTAACTCGGTTCTGCCCAAGCATCGTGCAGGTGACCATGAAGGTACAGCACGTGACTCTGGCCCAGCAGGCTCTTGATGGATTTCTGTAGCGCGGGGATAAACCAGTCGACAGGATGGTGGCCAAGGACGATGCGCAGCTTTGCCGACTCGATGGTGTCTAAGGC
The DNA here is from genome assembly GCA_008080595.1 of Comamonadaceae bacterium. Lineage (GTDB taxonomy): Bacteria > Pseudomonadota > Gammaproteobacteria > Burkholderiales > Burkholderiaceae_C > Rhodoferax. Next base: position 14,279 of record VIKI01000150.1, on the reverse strand, counting down.
CTTTTCTAGCAAAGGCTTGCCGGGAGTAAGTTTGCGCTCGTCTTTTTCATCTTTGCAGAGCCAAGCAGTATTGATACCGACGATGCCGACTTCCTGGCCATGGATGGTCAAACACTGTGCATAAGCGCCATCAGGCTTGGCGAAAGCGCCTTTGACTACCGTGCAGTCATTGTCTAGGTAGCCCCGGAAACGGGGTATGAGCATGTCGCCCCGTAGTCCGGCACCTTCATCGCTGGGGTCCAGATATTGGCTTTTCGGATCAGCGATCTCTTCCTGGCTAAACGCAGGCTGCTTAGTGCGGTCTATATCGTGATTACCCGGTACAACGAAAGTCCGGTCGCTGATGCTGTTGCCGATCTCTTCTTGTAATGGGGAAATAAATTCCAACCAGAAGGTTTCGTATTCACTGGGCAGCCCCTTGTTGGCCAAATCCCCGGTGATGAACAGCAGGTCGGGAATGAAACCCTCGCTCCTACGCTTGCGTACATGGGCCAGGATGTAATCAAACATCTTGCGGGTGGCATAGTCGTTCTTGCCGACGTGAAAGTCGGATAGGTGCAGCCAGCGTATGGTTGCGGCTTCTGTGGTCATGTCTGTTCCCAAGTGGTTGCCTCTGTCCTCAGAGTGATGGAAGTTTAGTGTTTTGAGGCATGCTCATTGGTGGATTGGGCCGTTGCGGTCAGTACACATGACAATTTGGGGACGTCTTACGAGCCATTGGCAGGCGATTTCACCGAGCGGAAGTTCTATCGCTTCTGCTACTTGAGTAGGAATGACCATTTGTGGCTCATGATGCTGAGTGCTGGCGAGCGCATAATGCACGGTATTCTGTACACCTTTCAACTCCACCGGAGTCTGCCATGGCTTTCACTGCAAGCGATGTGGTTCCCCTCACTCAGGCTCGCGCCACCTTGTCCGACCTGGTGGAGCAGGTCAAGGCCGGTGCTGAAAAAATCATCACCAAGAACGGCGAGAGCTACGTCGCCATCATCGACTCCCAGCGGCTGGACTACTACCACCAACTGGAGCGCGAGCGCATTCATCTGCTGCTGATTGACGATGCAGGCAAGGGCCTGGACGACATTGCCGCAGGCAAGGTGAAGGATGCGCGTACCACCTTGGCCGCGTTGAAGCGCCGCCATGCAGCCAAGACCCAAGCCTGAACAGGGCCAGCGCCGTGGCCGCCAAGCCTCTCGTCAAGCTCACCGCGAACTTTGAGCGCAATCTTGAAGAGGCCGAAGCCTTCCTGCTTGCGGCAGATGCGCCACAGGCATTTGACGCGCTGCTGGACGAGCTCACGGACACCGTCATTCCCAACCTGGAGCGTTTCCCCCGCATGGGGCGGCTGTTTTTCGAGCGGCCCACCCGTTCCGTGGAGGCCAGCAACGCCATCGCCGGTTTGAAGGCCAAGCTCAAAGCACTGGCCAAGGATGGCGAAATCCGCGAATATGTGATGTCGCATTACCTGTTGCTGTACGCATGTTCCGACAGCACGATTTATCTGCTGGCGATTCGGCATCACCGGCAACTGTCGTTTGATTTTCAGTCACTGTGGCCGGCAGTGCCTTGATTGGCCAGCACCCAAAACGATTTGTAGGAAGTTTTGAAAGATGATTTGCTTCCAAATGTATAGCTTGTTCCGTATATGAATCAAGCGCAAAAGCACATTTCTGTATTGTGTAATTGGTCAATGTGTAAACCACGATGACAGTGGATGACAGGGATATTTATGACAACAGCGTCCCCGCCCCGGTGTTGATCAGTGAAAGGACATCGTGATGAAGCTCTCTTCCCCGCCCAACCCTTCGGTGTTTCCTGAGCGCAAGCAGGTTACTGCCGCCTTGCAGCGTGCTGCCGAAAAGGCGAGCCTGATTGCCGAGCAAACCGGCACCAAGCTGGTTGTGGTTGCGCCTGCGCCCAAGACCACCCCGCCAAAGGCCGCGCCACAATAAATGTGCTGCGAGGAGTCCACGCCAATGCAAGCCATCCGACCATATTTTGAAGACGCATCGGCAGTGGTTGTCATCCCGAAATTCATGCGCCACCAGCGTTTGGTGCTGACCATGCAGATGCAGGAGTTGCCGATGGCCCCTTTTCAGGCTGGAGCCATCACCCAAGGAGTTTGTTTTGTCATGCGGAAAATCATTGTCTGGAGTCACGACTCGGCGTAGGATTTACGGGCGAATATCAAATTTATTTAGGGGCTCAATTTTTGGGGCTTTCAGGCAGAGCCCGAAACTTTTTGCCTTGCTTGACAGGTCATTCGTTGGATGTGAGGAATTCCGCAAGTTCCTTGTGTGATAACCAATTTCGCAATTTTTTGGTTTCCTGCGGCTTTTGGCTGATTTAACGAATGAGGTGTGTCATGAATTTTTTGCGCAATCTTTCGATCCGCAAGCGTTTGGCCGTGGCGTTCACGCTGCTGGTGTTGATGCTGGTTGTTCTGGGTGGTTTGGCGGCCCGTCAAATGGGGCTTATTTACGAACATCTGGACTACTACCGAGTCAACACGACACCGTCGCTGATTGCGGTGAGGCACTGGGAGGCTTCCATCAATGACATCCGCACCTTGCAGGCCAAGCACATCATGGCTCAGACGGATGCAGAGATGACCCAGATCGAAACGGCCATACGTGATGCCTCCCAAACGCTGAAACGCGATGTGGATGCCTACAAGGCGCTTTTGTCGAACGCTGAAGACGAGCGGCTTTGGAAAGTGGTCATGTCAAGCACCGAGCAGTTTGTCGCAGGGTGGGAAAAGCTCAAGACCGTTTCCCGTCAAACGGCCAGTAACCCGGATAAAGCAGAAGAAGCGCGGCAGCTGTTTATTGGTGAGGACGAGCACGCCTTCAAGGCCGCTGAAGCCGCCATTGGTGCGGAGTGGAAATTCAATGTGGTTTTGGCAGAAGAATTGATTAAAGATGGAGAGGCGGTTTACCACTCTGCCATGGGGCTCATCGTGGTGTTCAGCGCACTGGCAGTTGTGTTGGGTGGGGCCATGGGTATTGGCATCAGCCACTCCATTACGCGCCCCATCAATGAGGCCTTGAAAGTGGCGGAGTCGGTGGCTGCGGGGGATTTGAGCGGTCATGTGGACTGCAACGGTCAGGACGAAATCAGCAAATTGCTGATGGCCATGCAGGCCATGCAAAGCAGCCTGGTGAAGGTGGTTTCGCAAGTTCGCAACGGTTCGGAGTCTGTGGCCAACGCCAGTGCTGAAATTGCTCAGGGCAACAACGATTTGAGTTCGCGTACCGAACAGCAAGCCAGTTCTCTGGAGGAAACGGCAGCCAGCATGGAGGAGCTGGGCTCCACGGTCAAACAAAACGCAGATAACGCCCGCAAAGCCAACCAAATGGCCTTGAACGCCTCGACCGTTGCGGTGCAAGGTGGTGAGGTTGTGGGCGAGGTGGTGGAGACGATGAAAGGCATCAATGAAGCCAGCTCCGAGGTTCGATCCTTGGCCGGGCGCAGCGCTGAAGCTGCCAAAGAAATCAAAACCCTCATCAACGCCAGTGTCGAACGTGTTGAACAAGGTGCGGCCCTGGTTGACAAAGCCGGGCATACCATGGATGAGGTGGTTGCCAGTATCAAGCGTGTGACCGACATCATGGGTGAAATCAGTGCGGCCAGCAGTGAGCAGAGCACGGGTGTGTCGCAAGTGGGTGAAGCCGTGACACAAATGGATCAGGCGACGCAGCAAAATGCAGCCTTGGTGGAAGAAATGGCGGCTGCCGCCAGCAGCCTCAAAAGTCAAGCACAAGACTTGGTGCAGGTGGTGTCGGTGTTCAAGTTGTCAGGTGTCAGCCAAGGCAGCTTATTGGCTGCTCCATTGGCCAGCGCTGCCAAGGTGCAGGCGCACAGCCGGAAACCTGCGCTGGCATTGAGTGGGGCCAATCGCCCTACCGTAGCAAAACCTGCACTGGCCAAGCCAGCAACCCATGTTTCCAAAGCCGCCCCGGCGCTGACCGCTGTAGCACCCAAAGCCAGCAGCAAAACCATGCCAGCGGGTGGGGACGAGGGGTGGGAAACTTTTTGATACCCCGATCACAAAATGTGCCGTCAAGCGTGCAACACCACACCAGCAGACTCAGACTTTAAAAGCCGACACGTCCGCCAGTGAGTCAGCATCGGGGGCATCCAGCAGCAGCGTTGTTGGTTCAAGGTGCAGCATTTCCAGCAAGATCACTGGCAACTCATTCAGGGCTTCAGGGGTGATGGGGCCGGTCTCGGCCAGCCGTGCAGCCAAATTCAGCACAACACTGAGTTTGCGAAATTCATTGCTGACCAGCGGTTGTGCGGTGTGGCGCAAACCTTGAACCAATGCCTCGGGAAAATCCCAGTGCTGCACCAGTTCGGCGGTCACTTCGCCCTCATCAAAACCCACCAATTGACGCTGACGCAGCCAGCGTTCACCGGGCTTGATCGGTTTGGCTTCAATTTGGGGCAGGGAAGAAGGCCGTGCCTGGCCCAGATTGATTTCACCCAGGCGCAGCATCATGCCGCACAGCCAGGCTTCCTGGTCATCCACATCACACAGGTCAGCCAGCCATTGGGCATACCCAGCGCACAACATGCTGTAACGCCAGAATTCCAGGCGGTCAATGCCTGTGGGCAAATTACAACTGTGTGCAACACAGACTGACAGGGCGCGGGAACGCACTTTTGACATGCCAACCACACTCACCGCACGTTCCAGTGTGTCCACCGTGCCAGACAGGCCAAACATGGCGCTGTTGGCCATGCGCAGCAGGGTGGCCGTCAGCGCCGGGTCTTTGCCAATGATGCGGCAGATCGTGTAGGTGTCGGCATCTTCGTCGTTCAATGTGCGAATCAATGCCTGGCCGACTTCGGGCATCACCGGCCATTGCACGGATTTCAAAAATACGGACATGTCGGTGAAAGGGGCACGGTCAGGCAGGCTCATGATGACTTGTAGGTGGTTTTGGGTTCGAAATCACAGTGGGATGCTACTGCGCATTTCCAGCATTGTGGCGTTCGGGCCTGGCAAATGTAACGTCCGTGCAAAATCAACCAGTGGTGGGCGTGTACCAGATAGGCTGTTGGCACGCGCTTGAGCAGCTGTTGCTCCACCTCATGTGGGGTTTTTCCAGGGGCCAGGCCGGTGCGATTGCCCAGGCGAAAAATGTGGGTGTCCACCGCCATGGTGGGTTCACCAAAGGCCACGTTCAACACCACGTTGGCGGTTTTTCGGCCGACTCCGGGCAGGGCTTGCAAGGCTTCGCGGGTGCGGGGCACCTGGCTGCCATGTTCGTCCACCAGAATCTGGCAAGTTTGCAGCAAATGGCGCGCCTTGCTGTGGTACAGGCCGATGGTTTTGATCTGGGTTTCAAGCCCTTCCAGGCCCAGATCGAGCATTTTTTGCGGCGTGTTGGCCAGCACAAACAGGCTGCGGGTGGCCTTGTTGACACTCACATCGGTGGCTTGGGCTGACAGCAGCACGGCAGTCAGCAGTTCAAACACACTGGCGTATTCAAGCTCGGTTTGGGGGTGCGGATTGGCGGCTGCCAAAGTGGCAAAAAAGGCCTCAATGTCAGCAGGTTTCATGGTCTGATTCAGGTGATGCTGATGAAAGAATCGGCAGGCGGGAACTTGGATTTCATCCATGCGACATCAAGCCCGAGTTTGCTGATCAGCTCGGCAGGCAGATGGTCTACCGCGTCGCTACTGGCCTCAGGCAGATCCGCCAGGATACCTGTCAGATGCAAGATGCCAGCCAATTTGGAAAAAGCGGGCTCTGCCAAAGGGGTAAATGCATGCTCCAAGGCCTTGATGATGGGCGTTGGAAAATTCCAGCGGCGTGCCAGTTCAGCGGTGATTTGACCTTCTGCAAAACCAATCGTCTGTTTTTCGCGCTCCCAACGGGCCCCTGGCGGGCAGGGCTGTTTTTCAATCTCAGCCAAGGCTGTGGGGTTGGCCTGACCAATCAGCAATTCACCCAGGCGCAGCATCATGCCGGTGAGCCAGGCTTGTTGACCATCGACACCCACCGCACTCGCCAGCCATTGGGCATAGCCGGCACAGGCCATGCTGGAGCGCCAGAACTCATGTGCATTTAAGCCCGGCAAGGCCGGAAATGAATCATTCATGCAGGCGGCCAGCGACAGGGTGCGTACCTTGGACATGCCCACCATGTGAATCGCTTCGCCCAGAGTGGCCACACCACGCGGCAGCCCAAACTGTGCGCTGTTGGCCAGACGCAAAAGCTTGGCGGTCAGCGCCGGGTCTTTGGCGATGATGTCACTTACTTCTTTGATGCCAGCATCATCATTGTTCAGGGTTTGGATCAGTTGTTGCGCGACTTCAGAAATGGTGGGCAACTTGACGGTGGCAAAAAAAGCATCAATGCTGGACATAAGAAGTTCCTGTTTGACCTTGTTTGACAATCAGTGACAATTTACCCCAATTCAAGGTGGTTTACGACCCCATTGAAACCCAATTTATCAACATGCCCGTGTTTTTGTACCTGTAACCCCAAAGTCACTCTATGCAATTTGCCACACGCCTCCAAAACGTCGAAACCTCTGCCATTCGGGAGCTTTTTAAACTGCTGGGCAAACCCGGCATCATCAGCTTTGCGGGCGGTTTCCCTGACCCGGCGCTGTTTGATGCGCAGGGGATTGCCCAGGCCAGCGCCGCCGTGTTGGCCAGCAACCCTGGCCCGGTCTTGCAATACGGTGCCACCGAAGGATTTGGGCCGTTGCGTGAAGGCATTGCCGGCTTCATGGCCGGCAAAGGGGCCAGCGTCACGCCTGAGGGCCTGATCGTCACCACCGGCAGCCAGCAGGCGCTGGATCTGATTGGCAAAACCATGATTTCACCGGGTGACAAGGTGATTGTGGAAGCCCCCACCTTTTTGGCCACCATCCAGTGCTTCCGCCTGTATGGTGCACAGATCATCGGTGCACCGATTGATGCCGATGGTGTGGACGTGGACAAGCTCGAAGCCCTGATCGAAGAACACCAGCCCAAGCTGGTCTACCTGATTCCCACCTTTGGCAACCCCAGCGGTGCCACCCTGAGCCTGGCGCGGCGCAAACGGATTCTGGAAATCGCAGCCCGCACGCACACCCTGGTGGTGGAAGACGACCCCTATGGCGAGCTGTATTTTGACCAGGCCCCGCCACCCAGCCTGCTGGCACTCAGTGCCGATGTGCCCGGCAGCCGCGACTGGCTGGCCCATTGCGGCAGTTTCAGCAAAATCTTGAGCCCGGGTTTGCGGGTGGGCTGGCTGATTGCCCCGCCTGAGTTGCTGGCCAAAGCCACCATGTGCAAACAGTTCAGCGATGCCCACACCAGCAACCTGACCCAAGCCATTTGTGCCCACTACCTGACGCTGAACCGCTTGAATGACACCCTGGCCGTGGTGCGCAAAACTTATGCCGAGCGGGCCCGCGTGATGGCCGAGTCGCTGCGCCGTGAATTGGGTGATGCGATTGCATTCAACCAACCTCAGGGTGGCATGTTCTTCTGGGCCAGGCTCACCGGGGCCAACGGTCAGCCCAGCAATGCCGCTGAATTTGCCCAACGCGCCATCGACAAATTGGTGGCCTTTGTGCCGGGTGCACCGTTCTACGCGCATGACCCCGACATGCAGACCTTGCGCTTGTCGTTTGCCACGGCGGATGTGGCCAAGATCGAGGAAGGTATGGCCCGCCTTGGGCAGGCTTTCTGAATCTGAAAATTTATAGAATATGAGCCTCTAACCCTTGTGTAATAAGCGCAAGCAGCTATTTAATTCATTGCAATATTGATCATGAGAAAACTGGTATTTCTGGGGCTGTTATTGGCCGTAACTTGGCTTTCGGGCTGTGAGTCCATGTCGGAATCTGAATGCAAAATTGCCGATTGGGGACGTGTCGGCTCCAATGATGGTGCGCGAGGTGAGCCTGAAGGCCGTTTGGCGGACTACACCGAAGATTGTGGCAAAACCGGTGTCGTGCCCAATGCACGGGCCTATCGGGAAGGCTGGGACATCGGCATCCAACGCTTTTGTACTGCCACCAACGGCTGGCGTGAGGGCCTGGCAGGCCATAGTGGCAAAGATCAGGTGTGCAAAGGGCAAGCCGGCTACGAGCGTTTTTCCCGCTCATTGAATGCCGGGCTACAGGTGTATCGCACCAATGAGCGAATCCGCAGCAACACCCAGGAAATCAACCGTTTGCAAAAGAAGCTGGAAGAGTCAAAAAATGACGATGAAAAGCGCCAGATTCGCCATACGATGAACAACATCGACCACGATCAGTTTCGCCTGCGCAGCCTGTTGGGGCAGCAGCAATTGCTGGCTCCGTAAGCTTTACCCCAGCTGCGGTGCATGGCCATCCACATGCACCTGCAGCCACCATTCCAGCAGAGCCAGGTGCCATAACTTGCTGCCGTTGATGCGGGTGAAGTGCTCCGGTGCTTCCGGGTTGGCCAGCAATTGGTTGACGTAATCGCGCTGGTACAGGCCGCGCCGGAGGCAGGCCTCTGACATCAGAATGCCCCGCATCAACTCCAAAAAATCACCCCGCACGTATTTCAGTGCCGGCACCGGAAAGTAGCCCTTGGGCCGGTCAATCACCGAATCAGGAATCAGCCCGCGTGAAATCGCCTTGAGTGGAAACTTGCCACCTTCTTTGAGCTTGAGTTCGGGCGGCATGTGGGCGGCCAGTTCCACCAGTTCGTGATCCAGAAACGGCGTGCGCACCTCCAGCGCCCAGGCCATCGGCATGTTGTCCACCCGCTTGACCGGGTCGTCCACGATCAGCGTGGTGGCATCCAGCCGCCAGACCTGGTCGAGAAATTCATCGGCATCGGGCTTGCCCAGTTCGGCGGAAATCAGCTCGGAGGTGACATCGCCCACCTGAAACGCGGGCATGATCATCTGCTGGTATTCAGCATGATCCCGGTCAAAGTAATGTTGGCTGAAGCGCTCAAGTGGTGTGCCTGGGCTGCTACAGCAGGTAAAACGCAATCACGTCGTGGCTGACCATCGGCTCGGTCATTTGCGCCACCGCCTCGGGCAGGCGGGCCATCACCTCGGTGTTGGGAATGCTGTACTTGTGATGGCGGGTCTGAAAGTGCGCGGCAATCTGGTCGGAATACTCAAACTCGTCGGCCTTTTCAGCCCCCGCGCCCAGGTCTTCAAAGCCGATGGAAAAGGTGCGCAGGTCTTTCACCTGATCGGCCAGCAGCCCGACCAGCAGGCTGGAATCCAGCCCGCCCGACAGCAGCACCCCCACCGGCACGTCAGCGGCCAGCAGGCGGCGTTGCACGCTGCTGGACAAATGCTCGCGGGTGGCTTCCAGCCACTGGGTCTCGGTCAACGGGGTTTCGGGGCGGGTGGCCGCCAGTGTCCAGTACACCTGTTCGGTTACGCTGCCGTCCGGGTCAATCATCAGGGTGCTGGCTGGGGCCAGTTTGCGCACGCCTTGCAGGATGGTGCGGGGTGCGGGCACGACGGTGTGCAGGGTGAAATGGTGGTGCAGTGCCACCGCATCCAGCGTGGTATCGACCCCACCACCGGCCAGCAGCGCTGGCAGGCTGGAGGCAAAACGCAGGCGCTCGGGGGTCTGGTTCAAGTACAGCGGTTTGATGCCAAAGCGATCACGCGCCAGAAACAGCTGGCTGCTGCGCTGATCCCAGATGGCAAAAGCAAACATGCCCTTGAAGCGGTTCACGCATTGCGGCCCCCAGGCGTGGTAGCTTTTCAGGATGACTTCACTGTCGCCTTCGGAGAAAAAGCTGTAGCCCTGTGCCAGCAGCTCGCTACGCAACTCGCGGTAGTTGTAGATCGTGCCGTTGAACACCAGGGTGAGTTGCAGTGCGGCATCCACCATCGGCTGGTGGGCGTGGGCTGACAGGTCAATGATCGACAAACGCCGGTGGCCAAAGGCCAGCGGGCCGTCCTGGTAGCTGCCCGCGTGATCCGGCCCGCGCCGCGCCAGTTGGTCAGACATGCGGCTGATGGCCGCCATGTCAGGTGTGGCCGCATCAAAACGCAGTTCGCCGACCGGGGCAAAACCGCCGCCCTGGGTGCGGAAGTTGGTGGTTTGCCCGGCATACATGCGAGCCGCCAGCAACTGCACCTGGCCGCCATAGGCGTAGGCGCGAAGGTCAAATTTCAAATCAGTTTGCATGCCATCCATCTCAATCATGCGGCCACTGGGGGGCACCAGGGCCTGGGCGACAAAATCGCCCTCCAGAATTTCGCTCCACACCCGTTTGGTGAGTTTGTCACCCCGGTAGGCGGCCTTGGCTCCAAAACCTGCGACCGGTTTGAAGAACAGCTGGCGGCGCTGCGCCCACAACTCGTCGGCACGCTCAGGCGTGACCAGCCGGGTGGTGGGAATGCTGCTGGCCAGCAGCTTGCGGTCGGCGGCGCTGGCACCCCAGGCCAGCAGCAGCTCGTCCTGGCTGAGGGCAATCAGGTTGCGTTTGTCGGCCAGCAGGGCGTGGGCACGCGGGTGGGGTGTGACGACCACAGCGCGGGCTTCCAGGGCTTGGCGCAACGCCAGACTGGCGGGTTCGGTGAGGTCAAAGTCGGTCAGCCGGTTGTAGACCATGTCCACGGCCTGGCCCTGGTGCATCAGCTGGCCGTGTTGCCAGCTCAGTTCGCTCGGGTCGGCAATGGCGGCGCGGATGCCGTGCTGTGCGAACAGTTGGCGAAACAGCTCGAACTCAGGGGCCAGGTATTGCTCCGCCGGGGCCTCGTCCACAATCACCACGCTGCGCCATGGCAATGATCCACGTTGCAACTGCCACTCAGCCGCAAACATGTCAAAAATGGTTTGCCTGAGGGTGTCGCGCCGCTCATGGGAGGGAAAAGCCCAATCCAGCTCGTCGCAGCAGGCCTCCTGGGCTCGCGCCAATGCGGCATTGAGCAGCAGGCCACCGGCATTGGTGTTAATCTCAATCAGCTGCGGGCCCTGGGCGCTGACATGGAAGTCGTAGCCCATACACACGCTGCGTGGCCCGTGATCCAGTTGTGCGGTCGATTGGGCACGGGACAAGGCTTGCACCTGGTAGCCGGGCAGGGTGGCCATGCGCTCGATGGCGGCCACGGTGGCGTTGATCTGGTGCTGCATCTCGCTGGAGATGAACACCACCGTGCTGGAAAACAGGTTGGGCCGGGTGCGCAGGATGTCGCTGAGCATGCCGCTCAAGCTGTCATCACTTTCCAACTGCTCGCGCAGGCGCTCGGTGTTCAGGGTGCGGCAAAAACAGTCGCGGTTAAGGGCCTCGGCGGTGGTCAAAGGCAGCGTTGGGGTGGGGGTAGGGGTCATACAGGCGTGGATTCTGCCTCAGTCAACCCTTGAGACCTCTGCAACCGTCAAGTCGGGGATCTCAAACCGAGGGCATACCCAGAATTTGCTGACTGATTTTGCGTGCAACTGGGGCCACAAAGTAAATCATGGGGACAGCCACCACATAGGCAATGAGGAAAGACTTGGCCCAGGCCGCAAGAAAGTGATCGACCCAACCCAAATTGACCAGGGTGATCACAAAAGTCATGAGAAACACCATCATGGCCCCCATGACAAGGGAGAACACCAGGTGGAATTTTTTTTGTGGATTCATGCGGCTGACCGATTATTGAAAAGTTTCAAAAACAGAATATCAGGCGCGAATAATACATGAAAAATAGGCCTCTAGCGCTTGTATATCAAGCGCAAGAAGCTATTGTTTTGCTAGCAATTTGCGCATGCGCTGGCACACTCAGGCCACGCTGGCTTCTTCTTGTGCTGGCGCGTCAGTGGGTGAGCAGGTGGAGCCGCCGCAGCCGTGGATGGTCTCGGCAGGCAGCGCCTGGGGCATGTTGACCTGACCGGTCAGCGGGTCATAACCGACACCCCGCAGGTGCAGCGCCAGTGCGGCATCCATGGCCTGGGCGTGCATGGGAAACCAGGTGCCCAGTTCGTCAGCCATTTGGCGCACCACGGCCAGGTCTCCCGCTGTGCCACGCTTGTCGCCTTCTCGCATCACTTGCAGCACCACCTGGTGCTGGGTGCTGTGGCAGTTGGTGCTGGAGAAGCCGGTGTCTTTCATCCAGCGGTCTTCGCGGGCAAAGTGCTCGTCGGTATGGTTCACCAGGTCGCGCCACAGCGGCAGCAGCTCGGCATCGCTGGCATGGACCACTTTAGCCAGCAGGTCGACAAATTCGTGGTGGGTGTCATCCATCACGGGCAAACCAAGAGCCAGCGTGTCAGACCATTCGAGCGTGGGCATACCAGATTCCTTTCAAAGAGAGGCGCGAAGGATACAGACACTTTGCATCGGTTGATTTGATACAGGTCATGAATGTGTGATGTGCTGAGCTTGTGTGCGGGACAAACAGTTTGTTTGATGTAGGTCAAAACTGATTTTTTATGATGGATCACTATTGCGCCTGTTGAAAAGGCCGCAGACACTTGCGCCTGTAGGCCTTGCACAACCAGGAGGAGCACACATGTTTCAGGTTCGCATTCACGGACGCGGCGGCCAAGGGGTCGTCACTGGTGCGGAGATGATGTCCATCGCCGCTTTTTTGGGGGGCCGCCACGCGCAGGCTTTTCCCAGTTTTGGCTCAGAACGCACCGGGGCCCCGGTGGTGGCGTTTTGCCGCATGGACGACAAAGAGATTCGTCTGCGTGAGCCCATCATGCAGCCGGATGCCATCATCATTCAAGACCCCACGCTGCTGCACCAGGTGGACGTGTTCAGTGGTCTGAAAAAAGACGGCTTCATCCTGATCAACACCACCCGCAGTTTTGAAGAGCTGGGCATTGGCGAGTTTGTCAAAGGCTTCAAGCCAACACATTTGCTGACCGTGCCGGCCTCTGAATTGGCCATGAAACACGTGGGCCGGGCCGTGCCGAATGTGCCGATGCTTGGGGCTTTTGCGGCTTTGGGTGGCCTGGTGTCGCTGGAGGCGGTACAAAAAGCCATTGACGAAAAATTCAAGGGTGCAAATCATGCTTGAACAATGCGAAGGCTCCCATGCCGTAGCCAAAGCGGTGGCGCTGAGCCGCCCGGAAGTCATTTGTGCCTACCCGATTTCCCCGCAAACTCACATCGTCGAAGGCTTGGGTGAACTGGTGAAAACCGGTGAGCTGACACCCTGCGAGTTCATCAATGTCGAGTCTGAATTCGCCGCCCTCAGCGTGGCCATTGGGGCTTCGGCCGCCGGGGCGCGTGCCTATACGGCCACCGCCAGCCAAGGCTTATTGTTCATGGCCGAAGCGGTGTACAACGCCTCTGGTCTGGGCTTGCCGATTGTGATGACGGTGGCCAACCGCGCCATTGGGGCACCCATCAACATCTGGAACGACCACACCGACAGCATGAGCATGCGTGATGCCGGTTGGCTGCAACTGTTTGCTGAAACCAACCAGGAGGCGCTGGACTTGCACATCCAGGCCTTCAGAATTGCCGAAGAGCTGTCTTTGCCGGTGATGGTGTGTATGGATGGCTTTATCCTGACCCATGCCTATGAGCGGGTCGATATGCCGGATCAGGCTCAGGTGGATAAATTTCTGCCGCCCTACGAGCCGCGCCAGGTGCTGGACCCAAATGACCCGGTGACGATTGGTGCCATGGTGGGCCCCGAGGCGTTTACCGAGGTGCGTTACCTGGCTCATGCCAAACAGATGCAAGCGCTGGATTTGATTCCGCAGGTGGCTACGGAATTCAAAGCGATTTTTGGCCGCGACTCGGGTGGGCTGATCAAAACCTATCTGACCGAAGATGCCGAGACCATCGTGATTGCGCTGGGCTCGGTGCTGGGCACCATCAAAGACACGGTGGACGATTTGCGTGCTGAGGGCATCAAGGTCGGGGTGCTGGGCATCACCTCTTACCGGCCGTTCCCGATTTCAGCCATCCGCGATGCCACCGCCCATGCCAAACGGATTGTGGTGATTGAAAAATGCTTTGCGGTGGGCATTGGCGGCATTGTGTCGCGCGACGTGCGCAGCGCCGTGCGCAACCGCCCGCAACCGGTGCTGACCGTGGTGGCTGGTCTGGGTGGCCGCGCCATCACCAAATATTCTGTGCACAAATTATTGCTCCAGGCCATTGCCGACAAGCTTGAGCTGCTCACCTTTTTGGATTTGGACTGGGATGTGGTGAACCGCGTGCTGGAGCGTGAAAAAGCGCATCGCCGCTCCGGCCCGGTGGCTGAGGGCATCTTGCGCGACATCGGCACGGTGTCGTCCCACATTGGCTGATGGCCCGCTGAATAAAGAAAGGATCATCATGGAACAGTCCTTGGTCAAGTTCTACCAAACCGGTACGTT
>VIKI01000149.1 GCA_008080595.1 Comamonadaceae bacterium | reverse complement strand
AACTGCAGCAGCATCTGGCGCAGGTAGATGGGGTCATGCTGGGGCGAGAGGCCTACCACAACCCCTGGTGGCTCACCCAATGGGATGCAGAGTTTGACCGAGCTGTAAACACCCCGCCATCACGCGAATGTGTCGAGCAGCAAATGGTGGCCTACATGCAGCGCGAACAGGCCGCGCATGGCACGCCGTGGCCCCCTATTGCGCGGCATATGCTCGGATTGCGGCACGGTTTGCCTGGATCGCGGCGCTGGCGGCAGGTCTGGAGTGATCACAAGCTCAAAACCTGTCCACCGGAGCAGGTGATGGCACTGGCGCACGGTCAGGCATGACCAAGGCATCTCCGGCTGAATGCAGAGGCGCAAGTTATCATCAAGAACCAGGCCAAGTTCAAAATTCGGCTACTTTTCCGATCATTCCAGTTTAGTTTTAGCCCTCCGTGCGTCTCAATTCCATCAAACTTTCCGGGTTCAAATCATTCGCTGAACCCACCAATTTTTTGCTACCAGGCCAGTTGGTTGGCGTGGTGGGGCCCAATGGCTGTGGCAAATCCAACATCATGGACGCGGTACGCTGGGTGCTGGGGGAGTCCAAAGCGTCGGAGTTGCGTGGCGAATCCATGCAAGACGTGATCTTCAACGGCACCACCACCCGCAAACCCGCCAGCCGGGCCAGTGTTGAACTGGTGTTTGACAACGATGACCACCGAGCCGGTGGGCAATGGAGCCAGTTTGGCGAGATTGCCGTCAAGCGCGTGCTCACCCGTGATGGCAACAGCAGCTACTACATCAACAACCAGGCGGTGCGTCGCCGTGATGTGCAAGACGTGTTTCTGGGTACCGGCCTGGGGCCACGCGCCTACGCCATCATCGGCCAGGGCACCATCAGCCGCATCATTGAAAGCCGACCCGAAGAGTTGCGCCTGTTTCTGGAGGAAGCCGCCGGCGTGTCCAAATACAAAGAGCGCCGCCGCGAGACTGAAAACCGCCTGACCGACACCCGGGAGAACCTGACCCGGGTCGAAGACATTCTGCGTGAACTCAATGCCAATCTTGAAAAGCTGGAGAAACAGGCCGAGGTCGCCCAAAAGTACCACACCCTCAACAGCAGCGTCAGCCTGAAGCAGCATCAACTCTGGTTCTTGAAGCGCTCGGAGGCTGAGGCTGATCAAGCCCGCATTCGCACCGAATCTCTCGGAGCCGTCAATGCGCTGGAGAGCCGGATGGCCGATCTGCGCCACATCGAGTCCGAGCTTGAAACCGTGCGCCAGGCCCATTACGCGGCGGGTGACCAGGTCAACCAGGCCCAAGGCCTGCTGTATGAAGCCAGCACCGAAGTTGGCCGTCTGGAGGCCGAAATCCGTTTTGTGGTGGAAAGCCGCCAACGAGTCGAGTTGCGTTTGCAAACCTTGAAAGAGCAATCCGCCCAATGGGCAACGCGCAGCGAAGATGCCCAGACCGAACTCGAAAACCTGGCCGAGCTTGAACTGCTGGGCGAAGAAAAAACCGAATTGCTCTCAGCCCAGGTTGAAGAACAAGCACAAGCCTTGCCCGACCTGGAAGAAGCCTTGCGCCAGGCGCAACGCGCTGCCAACGATCAACGTGCCAGCGTGGCCCAAGTCCAGCAACATCTGGGTGTTTTGGCGGCCGAACAGCGCAGCATGGACGACCAGACCCGCCAGTTGGACACACGTCGCGCACGCCTGCTGGCAGACCGCAACACCCTGACGGCCCCCGATGAACAGCGCCTGATCGACCAGCAAGACCAGTTGCTTGATGCCACCGAGGCGGCCGAAGAGGCCCAAGCCCGCTTGGTCGATTTGCAAGACAGCTTGACCGAGCACGATGACCAGCGTCGCCATCAGCAAACCCTGGTGAACACCGAATCCGCCCTGTTGGCAGACCTGTCGGCCCGGCTGGAGGCGCTTAAAGCCCTGCAAGCCAAAGTCAAAACCGACGGCAAACTGCAACCCTGGCTGCAACGCCACGGCTTGGACCATTTGCAAGGCTTGTGGACCCGCCTGCACATTGAACAAGGCTGGGAAAACGCGCTCGAAGGCGCTTTGCGTGAGCGCCTGGGGGCCTTGGAAGTCAGCCGGCTCGAACTGGTGCGGGCGTTTGCGCAAGATACCCCACCGGCCAAACTGGCGTTTTACAGCCCACCTGCGGCTGCCATTGCACCTGCCCACAACGGTTTGCCACGCCTGGCCGACTTGCTCCAAACACACGATGCCAGCCAGAAGGCCGTGCTGGAGGACTGGTTGCAAGGCTGCTTCACAGCCACCAGTTTGGAAGAGGCCATGGCCAGCCGTGAGCGTTTAGAGGCTGGTGAAATCATTTATGTGAAATCAGGCCATGCGGTAGGCCGCCACAGCGTCAGTTTTTACGCCCAGGATTCCGAGCAGGCTGGCTTGCTGGCCCGTGCCCAGGAGATTGAAAACCTGGAGAAACAGCAGCGCGCCCAGGTACTCATCGCCGAAGACGCCCGCGCCAGACTGGTGCGGGCTGAAGCGGCGTATGCCGACCTGTCACAACGGCTGGTCACCGCACGTCGTGAAGCCGCAGAGTTGCAAAAACGCAGCCATGAACTCCAGGTCGAAACCCTGCGCCTGACTCAATTGGCCGACCAGGCCCGCAGCCGCAGCGCCCAGATCACCAGTGACCTGGCCGAAGTGGACGCGCAACTGGGTGAATTGCAAGAGCGTCGGGTCGAGGCCGAAGCCCGCTTTGAAGAGCTCGACATGCAGCTCGCCGACACCCAGGAGCGCCATGCCCAGCTGGATGACCACGTGATCCTGGCCGAGCGCAAACTTGCAGAATGCCGTGAACAACAGCGCAGCCTGGAGCGCCAGGCGCAAGAGTCCACATTTGCCCTGCGCAGTCTGGGCGCACGCCGTGCTGAACTCTCTCGTGCTATAGAAACAGCAGCGCAACAGGCAAGCAGTGTCAGCGCTGAAGCCCAAAGAGCCCATGATGAACTGGCCCGCCTCAATGATGCGGCAGCGCAAGGCGGCCTGCAACAAGCCCTGGCCACCAAGCTTGATCGCGAGAAACACCTGGGAGCCCAGCGCAGCCAGTACGACGACCTGACCGCCAAACTCCGCGCCAGTGACGAGCGCCGCTTGCAACTTGAGCGTGAGCTTGACCCCTTGCGGGCCCGCATCACCGAATTCCAGCTCAAAGAGCAAGCCGCCCGCCTGGGCTTTGACCAATACCAGCAACTGTTGGCCGATGCCAAGGCCGATCTGGAGGTCCTGGCCGCCTCGGTGGCCGATGGGGCGGTGCGCCTGATGGGCTTGCAAAGTGAAATTGACCGCATCAACCGTGAAATCACTGCCCTGGGCGCGGTCAACCTGGCTGCACTTGACGAGCTGAGCGCGGCGCGTGAACGCAAAACCTTTCTGGATGCCCAAAGCGCCGACCTGGTGGAAGCCATGACCACACTGGAAGATGCCATCAAAAAAATTGACGCAGAAACCCGTGACTTGCTCTCTGGCACCTTCAACCAGGTCAACACCCATTTCGGCAAGATGTTCCCTGAGCTGTTTGGTGGTGGCAATGCCCGTTTGGTCATCACCGGGGACGAAATTCTCGATTCCGGCGTGCAAGTCATTGCCCAGCCGCCGGGTAAAAAGAACCAGAGCATTGCCTTGCTGTCCGGGGGCGAAAAAGCCCTGACCGCGATTGCGCTGGTGTTTGCCATCTTCCAGCTCAACCCGGCCCCGTTTTGCCTGCTTGACGAGGTTGATGCGCCGCTGGATGATGCCAACACCGAGCGTTATGCCAAACTGGTGGCCAGCATGAGCACCGACACCCAGTTTTTGTTCATCAGCCACAACAAAATTGCCATGGAAATGGCCAAACAACTCATTGGGGTCACCATGCAAGAGCAGGGCGTATCCCGCATCGTGGCGGTGGACATGGATGCCGCCCTTTCAATGACCAAGATGGAATAAGACATGAGCCAATTGCAATTGGGTTTGATCATTACCGGCGTAGTGGTGTTGCTGGGGGTTGTGCTGCACAACCTGTGGCAAGCCCGGCGCAATCGTCCACGCCAGGCCGATGCATCGGTTTTTGGGCCCAACGACGAGCCAGCTCTACACGAACCCACGCTGGATCAAGCCAGTGACGATGGTTTTGCCTTGCCGGTACCGGAAAAAAAGCCCAGCCTGGATGCCTTGATTGATGTGATTGCCCCCATTGCCCTGGAGGCCCCGGTGACCGGTGATGCCATCTTGGCCGCCATGCCCCCGACCCGGCGCATCGGCAGCAAACCCTTCACTCTTGAAGGCCAGGCGCAGGGGCACCTGGGCTGGGAGTTCCCGGTGGCCGGGCAACGCTACATCCAGTTGCAAGCCGGTATCCAGCTGGCCAACCGCTCGGGTGCGCTCAATGACATTGAGTTTTCCGAATTCGTCATGAAAACCCAAACCTTTTCCGACATTGTGGGCGGCACGCCAGATTTCCCGGACATGCGTCAGGAGATCAGCCGCGCCCGTGAGTTGGATCAATTTGCCAGCGACCATGATGCCCAGCTGAGCTTTGTGCTGCGGGCGCGTCGCGCCGCCTGGAGCGCCAGCTACATCCAGCAAATGGCGGCCAAACTGGGTTTTGTACCGGGTTCCATCGCCGGGCGCATGGTGCTGCCCGCCAGCCAGGCCGGCCTGCCGCCGGTGCTGAGTTTGTCGTTTGATGCCCAAGCCGCATTGGCGGAAGACCCTGCGCAATCCGCCCTGCGTGAGCTCAGTTTGACCCTGGATGTGGCCCAGGTCGACCCGGGTGAACGCGCATTTCAACGCATGCGTGAAGCCGCCCAGACGCTGGCCCAGGAAATGGATGGCCAGATGAGCGACGACAACGGCGTGGCTTTACCCGCTGAAGCGCTGGATGTGATTGGTTCCGAGCTTGCCCACCTGTATGACACCCTGGCCCAGCGTGAGCTGGCTGCAGGCTCGGCCCTGGCCCGGCGGCTGTTTTCCTGAGCCACAGGCCATGTTCACCCCTGATCTGTTTGCCCCAGAGGCCAACGGCACGGCTGATGCCCAGCTGATCACCCAGCTGCGTGAAACCCTGCATGCACACGCCCACCGCTACTACGTGCTCGATGCCCCCACTGTGCCCGATGCCGAATACGACCGCCTGTTCAGGCAACTGCAAGAGCTGGAAGCCCGCCACCCCGAGCTGGCCTCGCCCGATTCCCCGACCCAGCGTGTCGGCGGCAAAACGCTGGATCAGTTTGCCCAGGTTCGCCATGCCGTGCCCATGCTCAGCATCAAAACCGAGACCGACACCCGCGCCAGTGGGGTTGAGAACTTTGATGCCCGCATTCGCCGCGAGCTGGGCCTGACTGACACTGACCCGGCCATCGACTACGTGGCCGAGCCCAAATTTGATGGCCTGGCCATGAGCCTGCGCTATGAACACGGCGTGCTGGTGCAAGCCGCCACCCGGGGCGATGGCGAAATGGGTGAAGACGTGACGCAAAACATCCGCACCATCGGCCAAATTCCCCTGAAGCTGCCCGCCGGTGTGCCCGAGCTGCTGGAGGTGCGTGGCGAGGTCTACATGCGCCGCGACGACTTTGAAGCCTTGAACGAGCGCCAGCGCCAGCGTATTGCGGCGGGTGAGCGCGGTGAAAAAACCTTTGTCAACCCACGCAACGCCGCCGCCGGAGCGGTGCGCCAGCTTGACCCGGCGATTGCCGCCCAGCGCCCCTTGAGTTTTTTTGCCTACGGCCTGGGGGATATCACCCCAGTGGGGCAGGGCGGGCCACAGTGGCCCACCCACTACGACTTGCTGCAAACCCTGAAATCTTGGGGTTTTCCGGTCTGTGCCCTTGTCAAACAAGCGCAAGGAGCTATTGAATTGGTAGCGTTTTACGAAGCCATCGGGCAGCAGCGTGATGGCCTGGGCTACGACATTGATGGCGTGGTCTACAAGGTCAACAGCTTGGCATTGCAGCGGCAGCTGGGTTTTGTCACCCGTGAGCCACGCTGGGCCGTGGCGCACAAGTTTCCGGCTCAGGAAATGCTCACCACGGTGCTGGCGATTGACGTGCAGGTGGGGCGCACCGGCAAGCTGACCCCGGTGGCCAAGCTGGCCCCGGTGTTTGTCGGTGGTGTCACCGTGACCAACGCCACCCTGCACAACGACGATGTGATTCCCGAGGTGGTGAGTGTGCTGCTGGAGAAACGCCAAGGCATCCCCGAGCCTTTCACCATGCCCCGCACCTGCCCGGTCTGCGGCAGTGTGGCGCTGCGCGAAGAAGGCGAGGCCGACTACCGCTGCACCGGCGGGCTGTTTTGCAGCGCCCAGCGCAAGCAGGCGATTCTTCACTTTGCCCAGCGCCGGGCGGTGGAGGTGGAGGGGCTGGGTGACAAGCTGGTCGATCAAATGGTCGATGCCGGCATCATCCGCACCTTGCCAGACCTCTACAAACTCGGGCTCACCGCCTTGGCCAACCTGGACAGAATGGCGGACAAATCAGCCCAGAACATCGTGGATGCGCTGGAAAAATCCAAGCGCACCACCTTGCCGCGTTTTTTGTTTGGCTTAGGGATTCGCCATGTGGGCGAAGCCACCGCCAAAGAACTGGCCCGCCACTTTGGCAAGCTCGATGCCATCATGGCCGCTTCTGAGGAGCAGTTGCTGGAAGTGGCCGACATCGGCCCCATCGTGGCAAAAAGCCTGCGTACCTTTTTTGACCAACCACACAATCGCGAGGTGGTCGAACAACTTCGCGCCTGCGGCGTAAGCTGGCCCGAGGGCGAGCCCGCGCCGCAAGCCGTGCACATCTTCAGCGGCAAAACCTTTGTGCTGACCGGCACTTTGCCCAGCCTGGGCCGTGAAGAAGCCAAAGCCCTGATCGAAGCCGCCGGGGGCAAAGTGGCCGGCTCGGTCAGCAAAAAAACCAGTTATGTGGTGGCCGGAGCCGAGGCCGGCAGCAAGCTCGACAAGGCGCAAGAGTTGGGCATCACCGTGCTGGATGAAGCCGCCTTGCTCAACCTGCTGGCAGGAGAGGCCTGATGAGCGTTCGTGACATCCTCAAAATGGGCGACCCACGCCTGCTGCGTCTGGCCCAGCCGGTGACGCAATTCGACACCGATGAACTCCACCTGTTGATCACCGATTTGCTCGACACCATGCGTGCCGCTGACGGCGCCGGGCTGGCTGCGCCGCAAATCGGGGTCGATCTGCAAGTGGTGATTTTTGGCACCGGCACCGCCAACCCGCGTTACCCGCAAGCCCCGGTGGTGCCGCGCACGGTGCTGATCAACCCGGTGATCACGCCGATTTCGGCTGAAGAAGTGGAAGACTGGGAGGGTTGCCTGTCCGTGCCCGGCTTGCGTGGCAAGGTGCCGCGTTTCCAGCATATTCGCTACACCGGCTGGGATCAGTTTGGTGAGCCGATTGACCGCACGGTGGAGGGCTTTCACGCCCGCGTGGTGCAGCATGAGTGTGACCACCTGATTGGCAAGCTCTACCCGATGCGGGTGCGTGACTTTGCGCAGTTCGGCTTCACCTCGGTGCTGTTCCCCGAGTTGGCTGGGTCAGATGATTGATGCTATATAAAAAATAGCTGTTTGCGCATGATCTATAAGCGCTAGAGGCTTAAAAAGCTTGTAAATATCAGGCTTTTCAGGCCAGCGCTTCAAGCAATTCGGTTTCAATCTCGATCTGATCCCGGTTGTGCTGCAACGCCGCGCCCTGGATCAAAAACGTGTCTTCCACCCGCTCGCCCAGGGTGTTGATTTTGGCCAGGTTCAGGTCAATTTTGTGCCGTGCCAGCACCCGGGCCACGCTGTACAGCAAACCAATACGGTCACTGGCCGAGATGTTGAGCAACCAGCGCTGGGCTTTTTCATCGGGTTTCAGGCTCACCCGGGGGGTGATCGGGAAGCTCTTGACCCGGCGCGACACCCGGCCCCGGCTGGGGGCGGGCAGTGGGCCGGCTTTGGCAATGACACGGGCCAGTTCGGTCTCGATCATGCTGATGAGTTCACGGTAATGCTCGGTGAGGTTGGTGGAAATCACCTGAAAAGTGTCCAGCGCGTAGCCGTTCTGGGTGGTGTGGATGCGGGCATCCTGAATGGAAAAACCACAGTGGTCAAAGTAGCCGCAGATGCGGGCAAACAGGTCTTCCTGATCCGGCGTGTACACCAGCACCTGCAAGCCTTCACCCACAGGTGAGCGGCGCACCCGCACGATCGGGTCTTTGCCCCCTACGTAGCGCGACAGTTTGCGGGTGTGCCAGGCAATTTCAACCGCATCGTGGCGCATGAAGTAGCCCACATCCAGCGTGGCCCACAGGGCTTTGTGCGACTCAAACGGCTGGGAATGCAGCGCCAGTTCAATCAGGGCATCGTGCTGGCGTTCTTGCACCTCGGTGTGCAGGTCGGGGGTGGACCTTGGGGCTGGTGCCGCGCACATCGGCCACGGTGAACAGGTATAGCGCGGTCAAATAACGCTCATTACCCACTTGTTTGGCAAAGGCAGTGATCACATCTGGGTCGCTGAGGTCGGATTTTTGGGCAATCCGGCTCATCGTCAGGTGTTCCCGCACCACAAATTCAATCAATTTGGCATCTTCACGGGCAATGCCATGCTGCTTGCAAAAGCGCCGCACTTCCATTGCCCCCAGCACCGAGTGGTCACCGCCACGGCCTTTGGCAATGTCGTGAAACAGCGCGGCCACATACAGCTGCCAGGGCTTGTCCCAGCCGCCCGCCAGTTGTGAGCAAAACGGATACTCATGCGTGTGTTCCGCAATGAAGAAGCGCCGCACGTTGCGCAGCACCATCAGAATGTGCTGATCCACGGTGTAGACGTGGAACAAATCATGCTGCATTTGCCCGACGATTCTGCGAAAGATCCACAGGTAGCGCCCCAGCACCGAGGTCTGGTTCATCAAGCGCATGGCATGTGTCAAGCCACTGGGTTGCTGCAAAATTTGCAGAAATGTGGCGTGGTTGACCGGGTCACGGCGAAACTTGCCATCCATCAAGCGGCGAGCGTTGTACAGGGCGCGCAGGGTGCGTGCCGACAAACCTTTCAGCCCCACATGGCTCTCGAACACCAGAAAGGTTTGCAGAATGGCATGGGGGTCGCGCTCGTACAGGTCGTCACTGGCCACTTCGAGCATGCCTGCCTTGTACAAAAACTGGTCGTTGAGCGGGTAGGGCGTGTGGGTAGAGGGGTTGAGGCGCTCTTCAATGTTGAGCAGCAGAATCTGATTGAGCTGGGTCACGGCCTTGGCGGCCCAGTAGTATTGGCGCATCAGCTCCTCGCTGGGGCGCACAAAGGCACGTGGGTCGGTGTTGACATCCGGGGCGACATAACCAAACGATTTCGCCACAGCGGCTTGTAAGTCAAACACCAGACGGTCTTCGCGGCGGCCCGTCAGTTGGTGCAGGCGGGCGCGGATCAGGTACAGCATGGCTTCGTTGCGCTTGAGCTGCTGAACTTCAAACGCCGTGGCCAAGCCATTTTTGGCCAATTCGTTCCAGTTTTTTCCAAATCCTGCCGCTTTGGCGACCCACAAAATCACTTGCAGGTCACGCAAGCCGCCGGGTGACTCTTTGCAATTGGGCTCCAGCGCGTACAGCGTGTCTTCGTGTTTGGAGTGGCGCTGCTGCATTTCCAGGGTTTTGGCAATGAAAAAAGCCTGCGCGTCCATCGCCTTGAAAAAATCGGTCTGAAACTGCGCAAACAAAGCCCGGCTGCCGGTGATCAGCCGGGCCTCCAACAGCGCGGTTTGCACCGTGATGTCTTTGGCCGACTCGCTCAGGCAGTCACTCACGGTGCGCACGCTGGAGCCAATTTCCAGTCCGGCATCCCAGCAACTGCCAATAAAACCTTCTATCCGCGCCTTCAGGGTGGCATCTTCGTCGGGGGCCTGGTCGTCTGGCAGCAGCAGCAGCACATCCACATCCGACTGGGGGAACAGTTCACGCCGACCAAAACCACCAACGGCTGCCAGCACAAAGGTGTCCGCAAATCCGGCACGTTGCCAGAGGTTTTTCAGCAGGCTATCGGCCAGGCTCGCCAGCTTTTGCAAAGCGGAATGCACCCCGCGGGTGGATGCGCCACTGGTGGCCAAGGCGGTCATCAAGGCGGCCTTGTCGGCACGGTATTGGGTGCGCAAGGCACTTAACTCTTTCATGGCAAAGCCTTTGGGGTGTGGCTTGTCGAGGTGTCAGGCCGAAGCGGTCACAAACGCCGGCAGGGCCGGGCTGTTGGCCGAGAGGGTCAACACTTCATAACCGGTGGGCGTGACCAGCACGGTGTGTTCCCACTGCGCGGAGAGCGAATGGTCTTTGGTGACAATCGTCCAGCCGTCGCCGAGTTCCTTGATGTCTTTGCGGCCAATGTTGAGCATGGGCTCAATGGTGAGGGTCATGCCGGCCTTGAGCTGCTCCAGCGTGCCGGGTTTGCCATAGTGCAGCACCTGCGGGTCTTCATGGAATTTGGCCCCGATGCCGTGGCCGCAAAACTCGCGCACTACGCTCAGGCCCTGGCCTTCGGCAAAGGTTTGAATGGCGTGGCCGATATCCCCCAGGTAAGCCCCTTCGCGTACCTTCATGATGCCTTTCCACATGGCCTCATAGGTCCCCCACCATGTACATGCGGCTCGAATCGCCGTGCCAGCCATCTTTGATGACGGTCACATCGACGTTGACAATGTCACCTTTCTTGAGCGGTTTGTCGTTCGGAATGCCGTGGCAGACCTGATGGTTGATCGAGGTGCAAATGGATTTGGGGTAAGGGTTGTGACCCCCTGGGGCGTAGTTCAGCGGGGCAGAAATCGCGTTCAGCACCTCTTGGGTATGGGCTTCGGCCAGGCGGTCGAGTTCGTTGGTGGTGATGCCCGGTTTGACAAACGGGGCCAGGTAGTCGAGCAGTTCAGCGGCCAGACGGCCCGCTACGCGCATGCCAGCGATGCCAGCGGAGTCTTTGATGGTGATAGTCATGGGCGCGGATTATCCCATTCGCCCAGCAACCCCACTGCCGGGCTGGGTGGTCGTTTTAGCGCATTTCAAACGCTTCCTGATGGAAGCGGGGCATCAGCCCGAGAGACTTCAAACCTTCACGCAGGCCGTTGCCCAAACCGGCCGGGCCGCAGTACCAGATTTCGGCATCTGGTGAGGCTGCCAGTTCCTTGGCTTTCAAGCTTGCGCCTTGCTTGGCGCCGTGAATGTGCAGCTTGACCCTGGGCAAGGTGGCGCACAAAGTTTGCAGGCGCGGTACAAAGGCATCGGTGCTTTGATCGCGGGTGCAGTAGTGCAAGTCAGCCTCGGGGGCGCTGTCAGGTTGGGCTTGCATGGATTCCAGCCAGGCAATGAATGGCGTGACACCAATACCGCCTGCGATCCAGATTTGCTGGGTTTGGGGGTTGCAGCGGGCAAGGTCAAAGCAGCCGTAGGGGCCTTCCACCCGTACTGCTTGCCCAATCTGCACCCGGTTCGCCAAACCTCTGGTGTAGTCACCCAAGGCTTTGATCTCGAAGCTGATGGTCTGGTCGCCCCGGTCGGCACTTGCAATGGTGAACGGGTGGGCCCCCTCTTTGTCATCAAAAGTCACAAAGGCAAATTGCCCAGGCCGGTGTCCGCCCCAACGGTCATCCAGTTGGCAATGAATCGTAGTGATGTCCGCTGCCGGATGGGCAATGGCCACAATGCTGCCCCTGGACTGTTGGCCTTTGCCAATGCTGTCACACAGCGATTGCACCGCACCGTAGACACCAGCTGCAAGCAAAACGGCCATCAGCATGCCGATCGGCTGGGTCCAATAGTCGGTGGGCATCAGCATCACCGTGTGAAAGGCCAGCATCAGGTACAGCACCGGCATGCTGCGGTGCAAAATGCTCCAGGCCTTGTACGGAAATTTTTTCCACAAAGTGATCACCAGCATGGCCAGCACGGCGTAGATGGCCCATTCCCCCATGTCTTCGCCCAACTTGCGCAACACCTCCAGAAAACCAGCAAATTTTTCTTTGGGAATGCGGCCTTCCCGGCCAATCTGGGCTTTCAGGATGTCGCTGGACATTTCAATCAGCCAATGGGTGGCCGCAAACGCTACCGCCAGAATACCGGCCCATTTGTGGGCGCGGTAAACCCGATCCATGCCGCCCAGGGGGCGTTCAAGCCAGGCCGGGCGGGTGGCCAAATACATTACCAGCGACATCAAGGCCACCGAGAGCAATCCGCTCAGATACATGATTTCTTGGCGAGCCAGCCAAAACGGGTTGATTTGTGCGGGTGTGACGGCGTTGGCAATGTCCCAACCCCAGGCCAGGGTGACCAGGGACAGCAGACCGATGAGAAGGGTTTTCATGTCAATTGGCTCCACAAGAGGGTTCAACGGGGTGCGCCGTGAAGAGGTGTTCACAGGCAGATGCAGAGGGCAACAGGTTGGCACCGGTGCTGATGGCGTAGATCAGCATGAAGGCGGTGAAGACAGTGCTGAGCTTCGCCAGGGAATGGACAAGGAACAGTTTCATGATGGTTTCGGCGGGTGTGAGGGTGTGTTTCATGGGCTTAAACCGGTCTTAAATGCCGGGCATCAATCAATGTGTGTTGTGGCTTGGCTTATTCGTCGTAATAGCCCTGTGCAGCCTGTGTGTGGCACGCCGTGCAATTGCTTTTGCTTTTGACATCCTGGTGTTGCCACTCCCAGGCGGGTACTTTCTGGTGCTTGTTTAACCAAGTGGGTAATTCGGTGATGCGTAGCGGTGCCTGGGTGAGGGACACCCCACGCATCAATTTCGCGCTGAAGTTGCGACCAGCGTTGTCTGCAGCTTGCGCCACCAGGTTGTCGGTGATGATCTGGGCCTTGGCTGCATCGATGCTGGCATCTTCACCAAAATGATTGGCCAAGTCGCCCATCATGCGTCGCCATGAGCTGGCCGGTAGCATCGACGGGGCATACACCAGATGACAGCTGCCACACTCTTGCTGTGTCACAGCCTCTGAGGATGGCGCGTAAAAATGACCGCCACCGGCTTGGGCGCGGTTGATCACAATGGCCGAGAAGCCCAAAATGAGCAAGCTCAAGGCCACAGAACGGTAGGGGATGTGCATGATGATTTCCTTTCTTTTGATGCAAAAAATGTCGTTTGGTGTGGGTACTATGCACAGGCTCAACTGAACGCAAGGTGAATTTGCTGTTCATCTTGCGTTCAGCTTGGGTGCGCTATAAATGCCGGTGTTGGAATCTCTTAACCACCCCCTCAAAACCATGCAAACCAGTCATTCACGTCACTTTGCACGCAGCTTGCTGCGGCTGCTGTGTGCGGTATTGCTGCTTTCATGTGGTGGGTTCAGCCTGGCCGACAGTGACCATGACCGGGCTCGCCACGCCCGTGAGGCGGGAGAGGTATTGCCACTGCGCAGCATCCTGGAGCGGGTTCGCAAAGAAGTGCCTGGCGAAGTGCTGGATGTGGAACTGGATCGCGATAAAGACGATGATGAGGTTCGGTGGATCTACAAAATCAAGGTCTTACGCAAAGGTGGTGCGCTGGTCAAACTCAAAATCGATGCACGTACCGGCCACATGATCAGCCGAAAAATCAAGGACTAAGGACATGTTTCTACTGCCCGTCACAGAGGTTTTATGCGCATTCTGATTGTTGAAGACGAACCCACCTTGCAAAACCAATTGGCGCAAGCGGCCCGCGCGGCGGGCTATGTGGTCGATGTGGCTGGCAACGGCCTGGATGCGCTCCATCTGGGTGACACTGAGCCGTATGACGCGGTGATTCTCGACTTGGGCTTGCCCCAGCTTGATGGTCTGTCCGTGCTGCGCCAATGGCGCACCAGCGGCCATGTCATGCCGGTGCTGATCCTGACGGCCCGCGATGGCTGGCATGAAAAAGTGGCCGGTATTGATGCCGGGGCCGATGACTACCTGAGCAAACCGTTTCACATGGAGGAGTTGCTGGCCCGCTTGCGGGCACTGATTCGTCGCTCGGGCGGTCACGCCAGCGCCGAACTGGTGTGCGCAGGGCTCGCGCTGGACACCCGCAACAGCCGTGTCTCGCTCAACGGCCAGACGCTCACACTCACCAGCCATGAATACCGGGTGCTGGCCTACCTGATGCATCAGCGTGACAAAGTGGTGTCGCGCAGCGCCTTGATTGAGCACATCTACGCCCAGGATTTCGACCGCGATTCCAACACCGTCGAGGTGTTTATCGCCCGCCTGCGCAAAAAACTGCCAGTCGGCATGATTGAAACCGTGCGTGGTCTGGGTTACCGGCTGTCCGCACCGGCATGAACCTGCTGCACCTGCGCCGCTCGCTGCGCGTTCGGCTGCTGGCGGGCACCTTGTTCTGGATTGCGGCCACAATTTTGCTGGCGGGCTGGGTTCTGGGCAGTTTGTTTCGCCAGCATGTGGAAGACCAGTTCCACAGCGAGCTGGCGATGCATCTGGATCAACTCACTGCCCAACTCACACTGGACGAACAAGGCAAGCCGCAGCTGGCACTGCCATTGAGCGACCCGCGCCTCACCAGGCCTTTTTCCGGCTACTACTGGCAAATTGACCGCGTGGCTGATGCGAAGCAGAACTCGGCGGGACTGGTCGGGCAATTGCGCTCGCGCTCCCTGTGGGATCATGTTCTGGCTGTGCCGGATCAGACTCCAGCGGGGGGGGATGTGGCCTATGGCCGTGTTGTTGGCCCGCAGGATCAGATGCTGGTCACGGTGCAGCGCCAGGTGCGTCTGGATGAGTTGCCCAACCAGGCAGCCATCACGTTTCGTCTCACTGCGGCTGCCAACGAAAACTTTATGCTGGAACCCGTGGCACATTTCAGCGGTATCCTGTGGCTGGCGCTGGGTGTGTTGGCAGTTGGGTTGGTGCTGGCGGCGGTGGTGCAAGTGGTGAGCGGTCTTGCCCCATTGCGCCGCCTGCGCGAGGCCCTGGGGGCTGTGCGCAATGCCCAGGCACAGCAGCTGGAAGGCCAATTTCCCGTGGAAATCATGCCCTTGATTGACGATTTCAACAAAGTGTTGACGCAAAACGCCGAAGTGGTTGAACGTGCCCGCACCCATGCCGGCAATCTGGCCCATGCGCTGAAAACCCCTCTGAGTGTGCTGGCCAATGCGGCGCATGACGACGCGCTTGACCGCGCCGCCTTGGCGCATTTGGTCGGTGATCAGGTTGGCATTGCTCGCCAGCAGGTCAACTACCACCTGGCGCGGGCTCAGGCTGCGGCCACCAGCCGCATGCCCGGTGCCCGAACGGAGCTCAAACCCGTGCTGGACGGCTTGTTCCGGGTGATGAGCCGAATCCATACCGAGCGACACATTGCCCTGGAACAGGAGCCGTTTGCAGCGGCGCTGAGTTTTCGGGGTGAGGCGCAGGACTTGCAGGAAATGCTCGGCAATGTGCTGGACAACGCCTGCAAGTGGGCTGCCACCCGCGTGCGGGTCAGTGTGAGGTGCCAGGATGCCATGTTGACCCTGACGATCGACGACGATGGTCCGGGACTGCTGCCCGAGCAACGCGAAGCTGTGCTTCAAAGAGGTGTGCGTGCCGACGAGCAAACACCGGGCTCGGGCCTGGGGCTGGCCATCGTGGATGACCTGGCCCGCTTGTACGGCGGTCACATCACGCTGACAGATTCACCACTGCAAGGTTTGCGGGTGGCGCTGGTGTTGCCCGCAGTTTGATCATGTTCCAATAGTCCACACCATGAACGAAAAAATCCGCCAATTGCTCGACCAGATGAGTGCCCTTGAAAACGACTTGCGCCGCGAGCTGCAGGCGCAGGAGGCCAGTACCCTGTACCAGATCAAGGGCAAACGGGTGGAGTTTGAGGCCGCCGTGCGCCAGGCGCACCGAAAGCTCAAAACCAATTTTTTTCGCTGGCTGGTGACCTACCGGCCACAAAACCTGATCACCGGGCCCATCATCTACAGCATGATTGTCCCGATGCTGGTGCTCGATGTGTGTGTGAGCTTTTACCAGGCCACCTGTTTCCCGATCTACGGCATCACCAAGGTGCGCCGGGGCGATTACATGGTGTTTGACCGCCAGCAACTGGCCTACCTCAACTTCATCGAAAAATTTCATTGCACCTACTGCGCCTACGGCAACGGCCTGATGGCCTATGTGACCGAGATCGTGGCACGCACCGAGGAGTATTTTTGCCCCATCAAACATGCCCGCAAGATGCTTGGAGCCCATTCGCGCTATGCCCGTTTCCTGGAGTATGGCGAGGCCGCAGACTATGCCGCCAAACTGGAGCAGTTTCGCGTTCATCTGGGTGACAAGCCGCAGCAAGACCCGGTGTAAGTCGCTTTTGGGCCGCTGGTAAAATCTGCGGCCATCGTGGTCAGGCCCAGTCAGCGCCTGGCTGTGAGTCCATTTTCAACCCCGTCAGCTCATCATCAGGCCCCCACCGTGACCCTGCATCTCACCCCATTCGAGGGCGGCAGCGCCCTCAGCGCCTTCCGTGTTCAACAACTTTTGCCCAGCCTGCAAGCCGTGCACGACAAAATCAGCGGCATTGCCGCCCGGTTTGTGCATCTGGTGGCTTTTGATGCCGAACCCTCGGCAGAGTTGAAGGCCCAATTGGCCGCCTTGCTGACCTATGGCGAACCCTACACCGGCCCACAAGATGGCACACTGATTGTGGTGTCGCCACGTCTGGGCACCGTCTCCCCCTGGGCCTCCAAAGCCACCGACATTGCACACAACTGCGGTCTGGCCGTGCACCGCGTTGAGCGGGTGGTGGAATATCACATCAGCCTCAAAAGCGGCCTGTTGAGCAAACCTAGCCTGAGCCCCGAGCAACTCGCGCAAGTGGCCGCTTTGTTGCACGACCGCATGACCGAAAGCGCCTTGTTGGACCGCTCTGCTGCACTCAAGCTGTTTGACCATGTGCCCGCTGCGCCGATGGTGCATGTGGACGTGCTTAAGGGGGGTAAGGCCGCGCTGCTGGCGGCCAACACCGAGTTCGGCCTGGCGCTGGCCGCTGATGAGATTGACTACCTGGTGAATGCCTTCACCCAGTTGCAGCGCAACCCGACCGATGTCGAGCTGATGATGTTCGCCCAGGCCAACAGCGAGCACTGCCGCCACAAAATTTTCAACGCCCAGTTCAGCATTGACGGCGTGGCCCAAGATCACAGCCTGTTTGGCATGATCCGCCACACCCACCAGACCCACCCGCAGCACATGCTGGTGGCGTATTCGGACAACGCTTCGGTGATGGCCGGCAGCCAGGTCGAGCGGTTTGCGGCCAAATCGGCCTCTAGCGCAGGTACAGCAAGCGCAAACAGCTATGAAAAGCAGAGTGCCATGCAGCACATCCTGATGAAGGTGGAAACCCATAACCACCCCACCGCCATCTCGCCATTCCCCGGTGCGTCCACCGGGGCTGGTGGTGAAATCCGCGACGAAGGGGCGACAGGCCGGGGCTCCAAACCCAAAGCCGGGTTGACCGGTTTCAGCGTGTCGCAACTGAATTGGAATCAGACCCCCTCCTATGGCAAACCGGCGCACATTGCCAGCCCGCTGCAGATCATGATCGAAGGCCCACTCGGTGGCGCGGCGTTCAACAACGAATTCGGTCGCCCCAATCTGCTCGGCTACTTCCGCGAATACGAGCAGTCGGTGAGCAGCGATGTTGACACCCAGCAGCGCGGCTACCACAAGCCGATCATGCTGGCCGGTGGCTTGGGCGTGATTGACGAGAGCCAGACGCACAAGATTCAGTTTCCCGCTGGCACGCTGTTGATCCAGCTCGGCGGCCCGGGCATGCGCATCGGCATGGGCGGCGGCGCAGCCAGCTCCATGACCACCGGGGCCAATGCGGCGCACCTGGACTTTGATTCGGTGCAACGCGGCAACCCCGAGAAGTCATCAACCAGTGCTGGTTGCAAGGTGGGGACAACCCGATTCTGGCGATTCACGACGTGGGTGCGGGCGGCTTGAGCAACGCTTTCCCCGAGCTGACCAATGACGCGCAGCGCGGTGCACTGTTTGATTTGCGCAGCGTGCCGCTGGAAGAATCCGGTCTGGCCCCCAAGGAAATCTGGTCGAACGAAAGCCAGGAGCGTTATGTGCTGGCGATTGCCCCCGAATCCCTGGCTGGCTTCAAGGCCTTGTGCGAACGTGAGCGCTGCCCGTTTGCCGTGGTCGGTGTGGCCACCGAAGAGCGTCATCTGGTGGTGGGCGATGTGGACTTGGCTCAAACCAAAGTTGAGCAAGGGGAGGGTGAACTACCCGTCAATATGCCAATGAACGTGCTGCTGGGCAAACCGCCCAAAATGCACCGCGATGTCAAAACAGTCGCACGCCAGTTCGCCCCGGTGAACCTGACCGGCGTGGCTTTGCAGCAAGCCGCCATCGATGTGCTGGCGCATCCCACCGTAGCCTCCAAGCGCTTTTTGGTCACCATTGGCGACCGCACCGTGGGGGCCTTAAGCCACCGCGACCAGATGGTCGGCCCCTGGCAAGTGCCGGTGGCCGATTGCGCCGTGACCCTGGCTGACTTCAAAGGTTTTGCCGGTGAGGTGATGGCCCTGGGCGAGCGCACCCCGCTGGCCACAGTGAATGCCGCTGCCTCCGG
Organism: Comamonadaceae bacterium; assembly: GCA_008080595.1. Taxonomy (GTDB): domain Bacteria; phylum Pseudomonadota; class Gammaproteobacteria; order Burkholderiales; family Burkholderiaceae_C; genus Rhodoferax. Next base: position 2,249 of record VIKI01000149.1, on the reverse strand, counting down.
GCGCATGGCGGTGGCGGAAAGCATCACCAACCTGCTGGCCGCACCGTTTGAGCTGGATCGCGTCAAACTGTCCGCCAACTGGATGGCCGCTTGTGGCGAGCCGGGTGAAGATGCCGCGCTGTATGCCACCGTGAAAGCCGTCGGGCTGGAACTGTGTCCGGCTTTGGGCATCAGCATCCCGGTGGGCAAAGATTCGCTGTCCATGCGCACCCAGTGGAAAGACGAGCAGGGCGCGGACAAAAAAGTGACATCTCCCGTGTCCCTGATCGTCACCGCCTTTGCCACCCTGGCCGATGTGCGTGGCACACTGACACCGCAGCTCAATGCGGTGGAAGACACCTCGCTGATTCTGATCGACCTGGGCCGGGGCCAAAACCGCATGGGTGGCAGCATCCTGGCGCAAACGCTCGGCCAGATGGGCGACGTGGTGCCTGATCTGGATCACCCGCAAGACCTGGTCAACCTGGTCAAGGCCGTCAACACCCTGCGTGCCAGCGGCCACATCCTCGCCTACCACGACCGCAGTGACGGCGGCTTGTTTGCCGCCGCCTGCGAAATGGCCTTTGCCGGGCACGTGGGTGTGGCGCTGAATGTGGACATGCTGGTCACCGAAGGCGACGGCATCTCTGACAGCCGCATGGACTGTGGGGATGCCAAAAACTGGGCCGGCCAGATCAGCGGCCGCCGCGATGAACTCACGCTCAAAGCCTTGTTCAGCGAAGAGCTGGGGGCACTGTTGCAAGTGCGCACGGCCGATCGCACGGCGGTGCTGCAAGTGCTTCGCGACCACCAGTTGAGCGCCCACAGCCACGTGGTGGGCAAAACCCGCCCGGCCAATTCTGAAATTCAGGCGGGCGTGGGTGAAGTACAAATCTGGCGCGATGCCAAAGCCATTTTCAGCGCCAGTTTGTCCGACCTGCACCAGGTCTGGGATGCCACCAGCTGGCAGATTTGCCAACGTCGCGACAACCCGGCCTGCGCTGATGCCGAACACGCCGCTGCCGGTGTGCCAAGCGACCCAGGTTTGCATATTCATATGTCCAATGAGGCTATGGCGCTTATCAATCAAGCGCAAGCAGCTATTGAAACAATAGCTGCTCCTGCGCTGCTGCTGGCACGCCCCAAAGTGGCCGTGCTGCGTGAGCAGGGTGTCAACTCCCATGTGGAAATGGCCTATGCCTTCACCGAGGCAGGCTTTGAGGCGTTTGACGTGCACATGACCGACCTGCAAACGGGCCGCGCCAACCTGGCCGACTTCAAAGGCGTGGTGGCTTGTGGTGGCTTCTCTTATGGCGACACGCTGGGCGCTGGCATTGGCTGGGCACGTTCGATCACTTTCAACCCGGTGTTGGCTGATCAATTCAAAGCCTTCTTTGGCCGCGAAGACACCTTCGGCCTGGGCGTGTGCAACGGTTGCCAGATGTTTGCCGAGCTGGCCGACATCATCCCCGGCGCACAAGACTGGCCACGCTTCACCACCAACCAGAGTGAGCGCTTTGAAGCCCGCCTGAGCATGGTGGAAGTGCTGGAGTCGCCCAGCCTGTTCTTGGCCGACATGGCCGGCAGCCGCCTGCCCATCGTGGTGTCGCACGGCGAGGGTTACGCCAACTTCAAATACCGTGGCAACGCCGACCAAGCCATCGCCGCGATGCGCTTTACCGACAACGAGGGTGTTGCGACTGAAGCCTACCCCTTCAACCCGAACGGCAGCCCCGGCGGTTTAACCGCAGTGACCACGGCAGACGGCCGTTTCACCGCCATGATGCCGCACCCCGAGCGGGTGTTCCGCAATGTGCAGATGAGCTGGACGAATCAAGATGTGTCAGGCTTCAGCCCGTGGATGCAGTTGTGGCGCAATGCGCGGAAGTGGGTGGGGTGAGGGTGGCATAGAGGCCGCATGCACCACCAAACTTCTTGATCCGCACTGGGTGAGCCTGCGCAGTTTTCAGAAATGCCAAGGGTATTGGTAGGAGCGGTGGAAACCGCGAATCACTCACCTTGGTTAACAAGCACGCTGTGCGTGTCAGTTTGAAGACCGGCTTTTTGCCGGTCTTCAAACTGTTCCGGCCAGAGCGCATATCCCAATCGTCTAGACTGCAGGCGGTGGCAGCGCGTGAGATGGGTGAGTTCCGGCCAGAGCGCATATCCCAATCGTCTAGACTCCACCGTGGGCGTGCAGTAGTAGCTATTGAGTTCCGGCCAGAGCGCATATCCCAATCGTCTAGACTGCTCGTCTTCGGCTGGTCCAC
>VIKI01000318.1 GCA_008080595.1 Comamonadaceae bacterium | reverse complement strand
CGCACAAGGCACTGGCATTCACAGCATTCTTGTAGCCCACGGCGTTGGTGGCTGCATCAATCTGGGCCGGGGTGGGGTTGAGGCCGAACCAGCCCTGGGCCGCAGCCGTGTTGTCGTAGTTGGTGTAGGCGAGGCTGCCTGCGCGTGGGCCAGTAGCAGTTTTGCCCTCCCAGGTCAGGCCGGAGATGTTGTCTTTGACACATTCGGTCACGGCAAAACTGCCACCTGCTGGGTTGGGCACGGTGCTGTAGCTAAAGCCCAGTTTGCCGTCGGCATTGTCCGGGGTGGTGACATCGCGGCCCAGCATACCGTCCTGCATGTCGTTCAAAGCCATGGCGGCGGCACTGGTGCAGCTGGTCAGCACATTGCTGCCTGCGGCATAACACTGGCTGGCGGTGATGCCGGTGTCGGTGAGCGGGCTGACCGTGGCAGCTGCCACCGTGATCACCACGGCGTAGAGGTTGGTAGCCCCCTGGTTGTCAGTCACGGTCAGGTTCACGGTTTGTGTGCCTGCTGCGGCCCAGCTTTTGGATTGCACGGCGGGGATACTGGTAGAGATGCTGGCACTGCCATCGCTAAAGCTCCATAAGTAGCTGACGATAGTGCCATCTGAATCGGCACTGGAGGCGGAGTTGAGGGTGACGACCTCACCCACTATTGGTGTGGTTTTGCTGGCCACTACACTGGCCACAGGTGATTGGTTGGGGGTGACTGGCGCAGATGTGGCTGGGACTGTATTACCTCCGCCACCGCCGCCACAAGCCGAAAGCATCAGCACCCATGCAGTCAGCATCAGCCGGGGTTGGGTGCACCAGCCGCCTGGCTGGATTGTGGATCTTTGGGGCGGGCAATAGACATTCATACGTTTATCTCCTGTGTCAGAGCTTGAAAAATGTGTAAGCCGCAAGCCATGCTGCCAACGCCTGGCTGGCTGGGCTTGGGGGTGTAAAACGGCAATGATCATGCATACCAAAGGCATGGCCGCAGCGCAATTGGGCTGGTTTGGTCTGAAGAATTGCGAAAGCCGGGAGCTTTGGTCGATCTGCTTAGATCGCCCAGTTGGGCTGAGCTGGTAGGGTTATGACGCAGCGCCATGCTGCCACCGATATTTGAAAAACTGACCACCCTTATTTCTCTTAGCTGACCCAACGATGTGTGTGAATTTAAAAAGTGCCGCTGTTGCCGCGACTGAGCGCGAGTTTACAAGCCAAATAAGCTACCCCCGGCCCTAAAGATCAGGGCAGGCCTTAAATGAATTCTGAAACAACACTGCATGGATGCCAGATTGGGTCTGGGAACGCAATGCCATCAGAACATCAGCAATTTCTGCCGCCTTAAGTTACACCACCGCCTTGCGCAAGGTCTCCACCACCGGGCGTTGCAGCACCTCACGCAGCCCCCACCACCCGGCCAGCAAGGCCAGCAGCGCCCCAACCAGAGATCCCAACAAGGGCACCCACAGCGACACCACCCAGTCAAACTCAAACACAAAACGCGCCAGCGCCCAGCCCACCCCACTGGCCATCACCGAGGCCAGAAAACCCGCCAACAGCCCCACGCCCGCCAGCTCATAACGCTGCACCTGGCGCAACAAACTGGCCCGCGCCCCCATGGCCCGCATGATGGCAAATTCACGGGCACGCTCTTCCCGCGTGGCGGTCGCAAATTCACGGGCACGCTCTTCCCGCGTGGCGGTCACGGCGGCAAACAGCACCACCATACCAGCTGCTAAAGTGAAGGCAAACAAGAATTCCACCGCGCCGATCACCTGGTCCAGCACACGCTGGATTTGGGCAATAGTGGCCGTCATGTCGACCGTGGTGATGTTGGGAAACTGGCGCACCAGCGCACTGTCAAAACCTCTTGTGACTGGCGCTTTGAAGGCACTTATGAAGGTGGCGGGTACACCTTCAAGCGTCTCCACCGTGAATAATTGGAATCTGACCCCAATTACGCACGATTATTCTTTCAAACCCAGCCCAATAGGCCGAGTTAGCACACAGCGCTACGAGCCCAAACACTGACGGGTACGCCACTCACACCTCCACTACCGCACCAGCCGTACCTGGAAGTTGGGGGAGTTGCGGTCGGAGGAGTTGTAGTGGACGTAGCCAGCTTTGAAATTGACACCCCAGGCGAAGGAAGCGTTAAAAGCAGAAGGTGTCGAAGTCCAAAACCAGCTAGAAGGTGTGGCCGGAAAGGCCATGACATCAATCGCCGGGTTGCTGCGGGTTTTGACGGTGATGCTGGAAAGCTCTTTCACATTGGGTAAACGCCAACCGGTCTGGGTTTTGGCAAAACTCAACGCCGCTTCATGCGTGTAGGTTGCCGCCGTACCGGTACAGGTAGTCTTGGCTGCGCTCCAGCTTTGACCGGCGCTGCAACGCTGCCAAACCAAGCCAGTTTTGCTGTCGGTGACCTCTGTGCCATCGACAGAGTAGCTGTAGCGGGCTTGTGCTTGCGCGGTTTGAGCACCACACAAGCCCGCCAGTAGCAGCACACTGGCAAGCAAATGGATGCGACGAACATGAGCACAAAAAGTTGTCATGAGGTTCACAGTTTTTCTCCTTCAAGTTTTAAAAATTGACGCGCCGCACGGTGGCGGGCTACTTGCCAGCGTGCCGGTGATTTCAGGTAAAACGGGCATCTGCCCCCAGATTGAACAAGGTTTTAAGCCAGGACATTTGCTCAAACACTTGCATGCGCAAGCGCAGCGTGTTGGCATAGGCAAACTAGACCCAGTAACTGTCCAGCAAAGGCGGCAGTTGCGCCACATGGCTGGGGTGCATGGGGGTTTGCTGGCATGCTGCTGATACCAGGCTTTGAGTTTGATGCGGCAGTGCTGCACTATACGGTCGACAAAGTCAGGTGCATGGATTTCGCGGGTTTTGGGGTGTTTGACGATAAGTGAAACCGTGCGGTGAGCACACTGCCAGGCTGCAAAACTCACCGGCACGGGCACACAACTCCCCCCACTACCGCACCAACTGAACTCGGCCAGCGTAGCTACGGTCGTTGTCACTAACGCCTAGAAATAGACGATCCAGGCTAAGGGAGCTACACCGACCACAGGTGTCATACTCCAGTAGCCTCTGCCTGGCGTATTGGGAAACCAGGTGCTGTCAATGGTTGGCCCTGGGTAAGGCACGCTGTAATCTACCAGGCTTTGCAGCTCGTCAGCGGTGGGCAAGCGCCAGTCGGTGTAGCCGCACAGGGCGCTGGCATTGACGGCATTTTTGTAGCCTATGGCGTTGGTGGCGGCATCAATTTGTGCCTGGGTGGGGTTGGCGTGAGTTGTGCCGTTAAAGAACTGGGCGGCAGCGGTGTTGTCGTAATTGGTGTAGGTGACGCTGCCCGCACGTAGGCCACTGGCGGTTTTGCCTTCCCAAATAAGGCCGGTGATGTTGTCTTTGACGCACTCGGTCACCGCAAAATTGCCGCCTGCAGGGTTGGGCACGGTGCTGTAGCTGAAACCCAGCTTGCCGTCGGCATTGTCTGGGGCGGTGACATCGCGCCCGACCATGCCGTCTTGCTTGTCGTTCAATGCAATAGCCACAGCACTGACACAACTGGTGAGCACATTGCTGCCTGCAGCATAACACTGGCTGGCGGTAATACCGGTGCCGGTCAGGAGGCTGAATGAGGTGGTTGTAGTCGGGGCCGATGTAACCGTACCGCCACTGGAGCCAATGCAGGTGACGGTAGCGCTGGGTATGCATGTGGGCGTTACCACAGGTGTGACAGCGGTAGCTGTGCTTTGCACTGTGCTACCACCACCGCCACCACCACAAGCCGAGAGCATCAGCACCGATGCGGCCAGCAGCAACCTGGATTGGGTGCGCCAGTGCTTGAACTGGGTCGGTGGGGGTGTTTGGGGCAAGCAAAAGACATTCATGCGGGTATCTCCTGTGGCATGGCTTGAAAAAAAATGGATGTACTTGCGCCGCAAGCGCTGCAGCCAACACCTGGCTGGCTGGGCTTGGGGTAAAACGGGGACTTTGTAGGGCCTGGTGCTAGATCGAAGACAGAACTATGAGGCGGTGTCATGCTGCCACTGGTATTTGAAAGACAGACCACCCTCATCCCCCCTTATAGCTGGCCCAACGATGTTGGGTAAATTTGAAACTGCCGCTGTTGCCGCTGTTGCCGCGGCTGGTTCGGGAGTTTACAGGGCCCATCAACCCTCGCTGGCGCAAAGGTCAGGGCAGGCCTTCAATAAATTCAGCAAAACCAGGGATGCAATGACACCAGAACATCTGCAATTTCTGCTGCCTTAAG
>VIKI01000148.1:27534-28979 GCA_008080595.1 Comamonadaceae bacterium | reverse complement strand
GACATCAGGTCACCGGTGCGCTTGCCGCCAAAATATTCCAGCGACATGCGCAGCAAATGGTCGTAGGTGGTGGTGCGCAAATCGGCCCCAATTCGCTCGGACACCAGGGCCAGGATGTAGGTTTTGGCCCAGGTCAGGCCCCAGGCCAGCAGGGCTGCGCCAAACAGGCCGGCCATGTATTGGGTGACCAGCATGGGGTCGATGTGCTGTCCATTCTGGAAAGGAATCAGCACCTCATCCATCAGCGGCATGGTCAGGTACGGTGGCACCATGCTGGCCGCCGTGCCCAGCAGGGTCAGGATCAGGCCAAGCAGCAACTGGCCCTGGTAAGGTTTGGCAAAGCGCCACAGCCGAAACAGTGTCCAGGTCGATGGTGGGGTGTGGATGACCTTGGTGCAGATCGGGCATTCATCCTGATCGGGTTCCAGCGGGGCTTTGCAACTGGGGCAGCGGTGGCCCTCGGGTAGCACCGGTGGCTGCCCGGTGAGGTGGCTGTCCAGATAGATTTGAAACTGGTCCACCAGTTTGATGGCGTGTAAGTTGTGTGCCAGCTGAGCAGTCGCTGGTTGGTCAGCAGCAGCAGGCCGCTGACAAAGTGCAGCTGGGCATCCAGATCAAAAGCCAGTGTGGCAAGCACCTGTTCATTCGCATGCAGCTGGGAATCGATTTTCGAACGAAATTCAGCGGGGATGTCATCTAAAACAGGGGCTGGTGCGTTGGTGTCGAGGGTCATAAAGGCCAGAATGGTTGGCAATGGTGGATTGGTAGCCAAAAAATCGTTCAAAAGCTTAAACGACTGTCAGTTTGCGGCAATGTTTGGAATGCCGTGGCATAAAAATAGTTTGGTTTATGGCTTGGCAGCATATGACGCAAGAACAAAAGAACAGAAAATCACAGGCTAACCCAAAGTTAGTCGACTTTTACAAATTTATGACAACCAAGCGTATTGAGTTTTTGCGAGTCACCCACCTGCGGGGCCCCAACATCTGGACGTACCGTCCGGTTATTGAGGTTTGGGTCGATATCGGTGTTCTGGAAGATTTTCCCTCCAACACATTACCTGGATTTTATGAGCGTTTAACTACTCTGCTGCCTGGTTTGTCTGTGCATCGGTGTGGCGTGGGCGAGCCGGGTGGATTTTTGGAGCGCTTGCGTGAAGGCACTTGGGCCGGGCATATTCTGGAACATGTGGTGCTGGAACTGCAAAACATGGCTGGCATGCGCACCGGTTTTGGCAAAACCCGGCAAACCTCCCAACGTGGGGTCTACAAAATGGCCTTTCGTACCCGGCAGGAACAGGTAGGCCGGGCTGCACTCGAGGCTGGGCGTGAACTGGTGCACGCAGCCATTCATGACACGGTTTTTGATGTAGATCAAGCTGTGACCGGATTACGTGACCTGGTCGACAGGCATTGCCTTGGCCCCAGCACCGCGCATATTGTGGA
>VIKI01000148.1:6118-27525 GCA_008080595.1 Comamonadaceae bacterium | reverse complement strand
TGTGGAAGCGGCGACCGAGCGCGGGATTCCTCACATTCGCCTGACCGATGGTAATTTGGTGCAACTGGGCTACGGCAAGCAGCAGCGCCGCATCTGGACGGCAGAAACCGACCAAACCAGCGCCATTGCCGAAGAAATAGCCAGTGACAAAGACTTGACCAAGTCATTGCTGAAGTCTTGCGGCGTGCCTGTGCCGCAAGGTGAATTGGTTGAAACGGCTGAACAGGCCTGGGAGGCCGCCCAAGACATCGGTTTGCCGGTGGTGATCAAGCCCATTGATGGCAACCATGGCCGTGGTGTCTCGCTTGACCTGAGCAGTCGCCAGGGCATTGATGCCGCTTTTGCATTGGCTAAACGCAAAGGCGGCGGCAGCATCATTGTGGAGCAGTACATTCCAGGCAACGAGCATCGATTGTTGGTGGTAGGCAAGCGGGTTGTGGCTGCAGCACGTGGTGAAACGGCTTGGGTCACGGGTGATGGGCAAGCCAACATCATTGAGCTGGTGGATCGTCAGCTCAACACAGATCCACGCCGTGGGAGCACTGAAGATGCCCCCCTCAATGCCTTGGCCCCGCACGAGGGTGCAGAGATCATTCTTGAATTGCAGCGCCAGGGTCTCACGGCGTACTCTGTTCCTGCTGCTGGGCAGCAAGTGTTGATTCAGCGCAACGGCAATGTGGCTTTTGACATTACAGATGACATTCACCCCAGCGTCGCGGCTGTGGCAACTTTGGCAGCGCGGGCTGTCGGGCTGGATATTGCGGGTGTCGACATGGTGCTGGAAGATGCCACTCGCCCCTTGGATGAACAACGGGCCGCAGTGATTGAAGTCAACGCCAGCCCCGGTTTGCTGGCCCACCTCAAACCTGCCAGTGGTCACCCCAGGCCCATTGGTCAAGCCATTGTGGAGCATCTTTTTGGCCCCACGGAAAATGGTCGTCTGGATGTGGTGGGGATTACCGGTCAGGTCAACACCACGCCGATTGCACGTTTGCTGAGTTGGATGCTTCACACACAAGGCCGAAAAGTGGGCTTGGCTAGCAAGGCCGGTTTTTATTTAGGCGAACGTTGTGTGGAGCCGCGAGATTGTTCCGGCTGGGAGCATGGTCAGAATCTGTTGATCAACCGCTCGGTTGAGGTGGCTGTTTTTGAGCACAGCCCTCAAGCCATTTTGAGCGAAGGCCTGGCTTACGACAAATGTCGCGTAGGTGTGGTGACCGATGTCAGCGGCTTTGAAGCCTTGTCAGAGTTCTACATTGACACCTCAGACAAACTCTATAACGTGGTGCGCACTCAAGTGGATGTGGTGTTGCCCCAGGGTACGGCGGTGCTCAATGCAGCCGACCCCCAAGTCGTTGAAATGGCCTCTTTATGTGATGGGGAGGTGATTTTTTACGGCATTCACCCGGAGCTTCCTGCGCTGGAGGCCCATCGCGCCAGCGGTCAGAAGGTGGTGTTTGCAGAGCAAGATGGTTTGTTCCTGGCGCAGGGTGATGCACGGGTTGCCCGGATCGCGCTGGATCGTCAGTGGATTGATCGGCCTGCGTCAATTGAAGCGGCGCTGGCCGCAGTGGCTGCCTCCTGGGCGCTGGGTATGTCTGCCGAATTGATGGGTGTGGGTCTTCACACCTTTGAGCCAATCACACAAAAACAACGTTGAGCTATGAAGTTATCGCGAATTCGGGCCCTGCGTGGGCCCAACCTCTGGACTCATCACACTGCTATTGAGGTGGTGGTGACCTGTTCCCCGCAATATTGCAATATCTCAGACTTGCCGGGTTTTGAGGATCGCTTACGCAGCCGGTTTCCGGCCATCAGCCCATTACAGTCCGCTGGGCAAACGGATCCTGTGTGTGTGGCCCACGTGCTGGGTTTGGCGGCTTTGGGCTTGCAGGCGCAAGCGGGTTGTCCGGTCACCTTCAGACGCACCACGCCCACCATTGAGGCGGGTGTTTTTCAGGTGATTGTGGAGTACACCGAAGAAGCTGTGGGTCGGCTGGCGTTGGAATTGGCCCATGCTTTGTGTCTGGCCGCATTGAATGACACGCCGTTTGATTTGCAAGATGCATTGGGTCAATTGCGTGACCTCGATGAAGATGTGCGGCTTGGCCCCAGCACGGGGGCCATTGTGGATGCGGCCGTGGCCCGTCAAATTCCCTATCGCCGGATGACCGAGGGCAGCATGGTGGCATTGGGTTGGGGCAGTCAACAGCGCCGGATTCAGGCCGCCGAGACCGACACCACCGGGGCCATCTCAGAGGCCATTGCCCAAGACAAACAACTTACCAAGAAACTGCTGACGGCGGCCGGTGTACCCGTGCCACGTGGCCGTGAAGTCAGCAGTGCAGAAGATGCCTGGGCTGCGGCGCTTGAAATTGGTCTGCCGGTGGTGGTCAAGCCCATGGATGGCAACCAGGGCAAAGGTGTGACGGTCAACATCAAGGCCAAAGAGCAACTGGAGGCTGCCTACCACACCGCCAAGAGTTTCAGATCACATGTTTTGGTTGAGCGTTATTTGCCGGGCCATGATTTCCGGCTGTTGGTGGTGGGTGACAAGCTGGTGGCAGCCGCCCAACGTGAAGCGCCCCATGTGGTGGGGGATGGCAAACACAGCATCCGCGAGTTGGTTGATCTGGTCAATCTTGACCCCAGGCGTGGCTCCGGTCATGCCACCTCACTGACCAAAATTCGCTTTGACGACATCGCTCTGGCCTGTCTGGCTGACCAGGGCTTGCTGGCTGAATCTGTTCCCGCATTTGGGCAAAGGGTGACGCTGCGGCGCAATGCCAACCTGTCCACAGGCGGCTCAGCCACCGATGTGACCGACGATGTGCACCCGGAAGTTGCCGCCAGGGCGATAGAAGCCGCTCAAATGGTGGGCTTGGAAGTGTGCGGCGTGGATGTGGTCACCGACAGCATCCACCACTCACTGGAGCAAAGTGGCGGTGGCGTGGTGGAAGTGAATGCGGCTCCAGGCCTGCGGATGCACATTGCACCGTCATTTGGCAAGGGCCGCGCGGTGGGGGAGGCGATCATTCAGTTCATGTTCGGTGAGCGTGGTAATGGCCGCATTCCCTTGGTGGCTGTCACCGGTACCAATGGCAAAACCACCACGGTGCGGCTGATTTCGCATTTGTTGGCGCAGAGTGGTTTGCGGGTGGGCATGACCAATACCGATGGCGTTTACGTTGCCGGTCAGCGTATTGACACGGGTGACTGCAGTGGCCCCAAAAGCGCTCGCAATGTCTTGCAACATCCCGATGTGGATGCGGCTGTGCTGGAAACTGCACGCGGCGGCATGCTGCGTGAAGGCTTGGCCTTTGACCGCTGCGATGTGGCGGTGGTCACCAATATCGGTACGGGTGACCATCTGGGCCTGAATTACATCACCACGGTTGAAGACCTGGCCGTGCTCAAGCGGGTGATTGTCAAAAACATCTCCGAGCGGGGTACGGCGGTTCTGAATGCTGCTGATCCGGCGGTGGTGGCCATGGCCAAACATTGCACGGGTAGAGTGACCTATTTCGCTCAATCCAAATGCCTGCCGGTCATGGCGGCGCATCTGGCTTTGGGGCAGCGCGGGGTCTACGTGGAAGACGGTTGCCTGATTGCGGCTGAAGGTGGAAAGCGTCACGAAATTCCCTTGTCTGCCGTGCCAATCACGCACCAAGGCGCGATTGGTTTCCAGGTGGAAAACGTCTTGGCCTCGGTGGCTGCGGTGTGGGGGCTGGGTCTGGACTGGTCGGTCATTCGTGCAGGCTTGTCCAGTTTCGAGAATGACAACGACAACGCGCTGGGTCGTTTTAACCTGTTCAGCTACCGTGGTGCCACGGTGATTGCCGACTACGGCCATAACCCGGATGCCATGACAGCTTTGGTGCAAGCCGTCAACAACATGCCCGCCAAACGCCGCACGGTGGTGATCAGTGGTGCAGGTGATCGGCGTGATGAAGACATTCGCCAACAAACCCAAATTCTGGGCCAAGCCTTTGATGAAGTGGTGTTGTACCAGGATCAATGCCAACGCGGTCGATCTGACGGCGAGGTGATTGCACTGCTGCGTGAAGGCCTGGCTGATGCCGTCCGCACCCAGGCCATTACTGAGATTACCGGTGAATTTTTGGCCATTGACACTGCCATGGACAAGCTGGAGGCCGGTGATTTGTGCCTGATTCTGGTGGATCAGGTCGAAGAAGCACTGGCCCACATCCGGGCCAAAATCAGCGCGGCTGAGCCACCCTTGGCACAGTGAATTCACAGGTGCCGATAGACCCATCGGCATCAAAACCTTGCTCCTGAAAACGGATCTGGTTCGCCTCAAAACGAACCACGCTACTGGCGCGAGTGCCATAGGTGGGCAGCGAGATAAATGCCGCAGAAAGCGCCCGTTCCAATTCAAGTGAGATACCGGTCGCTGGCAACAACGCATCATCGGCGGGGTGTGGGTTGTGCAGTAAAGCCATCAGGTCTTCGTCACGCGGATGCTCTTGCGTCAACAGCGATTGCAGGCCATCTTTCAACAACGTCAATTTGGGCCACGGTGTCAAAAAATCGGCGTTGGACACGGCCCCTAATCCAGGTTCAAAGGCAAGCACTTTGGCATGGCGACTCTCCAGACCCATCAGGCTGCACCCATCAAACACCAACAGGTTAAACGGGTTGTAGTGGGCAACTTTGTCGGCGAGTTCACTCAAATAGTCCAAGGCGCAGCACTCCGACTGCAAAAAAGCGCTGACTATTTGGCCGCGTGAAGCTGCGTTGGCATCCATCTGGGCTGGGTCGCGGTAGTTGGTCAGTGCGGCCAATCGTCCGCTACGGCTCACCCCCAGCCAAGTGCCACCGGCTTGCAAGTCACGCCCGGCCAGAATGTCGGCATCGTCCCACCAGGACAGCGGGGCCGTCGGGCGGGCATAAAACTCGTCACGGTTGGCGATCAACAGCAATGGGGTGGGGTGGGCAGGCTGCCAGTTCCAGGCGATCAGGCACATATTTTCAGGGGGCAACGGGGTTCATGGTCGGCATGGCGGTAGTTGCGGATGGGTCATAAGCTGTGCGTCTGCAGTGCCATCCACCGATGATCAAGAGCCCATTTGGGGCGAAAAAAGGTCATTTTTGACCATGTTTTTGACCTCTAGAGCTTGATGATAATGCGTAAACAGCTATATAAAGTATAGCATCCACTGCGCACTCATGGTGAATGGTTTTTGGGCTTGTCCGGTGAACTGCGGTATTCAAACGAGAACACCGCCGCCTCCACCCTTGAGCGCAGGTTGAGCTTGTCCATGATGTGGCGCACATGCAGCTTGACGGTGTTGTGGCTGATGTCCAGTGCTCTGGCGATCACCTTGTTGCTCTGACCGCTGGCCACATGGTCAAGCACCTGGCGTTCGCGTTCCGTCAGAGTCGCCACCAGGTCACCCATGACTGATCCCTTGGGGCCGGTTTGCAGGATTTGGGCAAATTTCAGCATCATGGCCGAGGCCACCACCATTTCGCCCCGGGCCGCACGGGCAATGGCATCAATCACTTCTTCGGGCTCCATGTCTTTGAGCAGGTAACCCTTGACCCCCGCACGCAAGGCGGCCGACATGTCGTCTTCGCTGTCGCTCATGGTCAGGATGACCACCGGTGTGTCACAGCCTTCGGCGCGAATCATGCGCAGCACACTCAAACCATCGGTTTGGGCCAGGCGCAAATCAAGCACCAGCAAATCGGGTTGATGCTCGCGCAGCAGTGGCACCACCAGATCCGGGTTGCCGGTGGCGGTAACGACTGACATGCCACCACGGTGCTCCAAAAGTTCGGTCAAACCACTGCGGCACAGTGAATGGTCATCCACCAGCATGATGCGGGTTGGCTGGGTCATGACAAGGCCTTTGCTGAAGAGTCAAATTGGGGAATTTGTAGGCGAACGCGGGTGCCTACGCTGTCTTTGCTGCCAACTTCCAATCGGCCACCAAGGCGATGCGCCCGGCTTTGCATGATGTCCAAGCCAAAATGGGTTGACGGCACCAACGGGCGAGCCGATGTGACGATGGTGGCCACCGAGGGCTCGTCCATACCCAGGCCATCGTCCTCAATCAGAAATTCGAGGTGTTGGGGTGTGGCGCTGATCACCACCACCGCATGGCGTGCCATGGAGTGTTTGGCAATGTTGGCCAAGGCTTCCTGGATGATGTAGAACACTTGCACTTCTTGTTCATCGGTCAGATTCAGGTTGGGCACGGTGTTGCGAACTTCCAGGTTGATGGCATTTTTGGTGTGGAAACTGTCGGCGATGGTGCCCAACGCATGCAGCAGCCCCAGCGGGTCCATGCGGGTGCGAAATCGGTCACGGCCGTTCTCAGGTCAGCCAGGTATTTCAGCGCATGGGTTTCATCTTTGGCCACGATGGCATCGCTGAGCAGCGGCAGGCGCATGCGGGCATAGGCCAGAGTCTGCGCCAGCGCATCATGCATTTCATTGACCATTTCCTGGCGCTCTTTCAGAACCGTGACACGCAGGCGTTCACGTTCAATACGTGCGTTGTGCAGGGTCAAGCCGAGCAATTGACCCACCAGTCTGAGCAGGGTCTGGATGGATGCCTCAACAGGCTGCTGGTTGTCAAAAAACAGGTTGTAAATGCCCAGAATGGTTTGCCCATGAGGCAGTGAGATGGCCAGCATGCTCTTGCATTGCACGCCGAAGTAACGGGTGTTGCCATGTTGGGCGCAGCCGCTCAAATCATCCACCCACGCCAACACATCTGCGTTGGCCGAACTTCCGCAGACACCACATTGGCGATCCACCAGCCGTTCGGTTTGCACCACATCGTCTGGCAAACCGTGCTGGGCCACCAAACGCATGGATTTGCCGTCGTCTGTCAAGACCCGCACCGCACCCCCTTGTGCACCCGCCAGGGAAATGATCGAGCTTAAAAAACGGCCCAACAACGCCTCCAGATCTTCGGGCTTGGCCAGATTGGTGCTCAGCATACTGGCCACAAACTCGGACTCAAACGAGGCTTGAGCGGGCAGGGTTGTGGGATGTGGAGTGATGTCAGTCATACGATCAATTGATTCAGATCATGGTAAAACATTACGAAGCACTTATGTATTGGGAAAACCCGAGGTTGGGCAACAAATTTTGAAGATGCTACCCATTTGGGCTACTTCCAACCACCCTTGTCGGTGATAGACGCACCCTGAGTCCTTGTTTGTAATAGGGGCACTGTGCTCTTGCACGCTTTTATCGTTAAGAAACTAAAGCACCCACCGCATGTCTGTCATACCGATTCACAACCCCTTGAGCCCGCCGCTGGCTGATGCCACCACTGAGACGCGCACCACCACCTGCTATATGTGCGCCTGCCGCTGCGGCATCCGCGTGCATTTGCGCAATGGTGAGGTGCGCTACATCGAAGGCAACCCCGATCACCCGCTGAACCAGGGCGTGATTTGCGCCAAGGGTTCTTCGGGCATCATGAAGCAATATTCCCCCGCCCGCTTGACCAAACCCTTGCTGCGCAAACCCGGCAGTGAGCGCGGTGACGGGCAATTTGAAGAAATTGAGTGGGATGCGGCTTTTGCCATGCTGGAAGAGCGGCTGAAGCACCTGCGCGCCACCGACCCCAAAAAGTTTGCCCTGTTCACCGGGCGCGACCAGATGCAGGCGCTCACCGGCCTGTTTGCCCGCCAGTTCGGCACACCCAACTACGCCGCCCACGGTGGTTTTTGCTCGGTCAACATGGCCGCCGGCATGATCTACACCATTGGCGGCTCATTCTGGGAATTTGGTGGCCCCGACCTGGAGCGGGCCAAACTCTTTGTGATGATTGGTACGGCCGAAGACCACCACTCCAACCCCATGAAGCGTGAGCTCTCCAAGTTCAAACGGGGGGGAGGGCGCTTTGTCTCGATCAATCCGGTGCGTACCGGCTACTCGGCCATTGCAGATGAGTGGATTCCGATCAAACCGGGCACCGATGGGGCCTTGTTTCTGGCCCTGATTCACGAGTTGATCAAGCTCGGCCTGTACGACCGTGAATTTTTGGCCCGTTACACCAATGCCGGGCAACTGGTCAACCAAGATGGCAGCAGCGACGAGTTCGGCATGTTTCTGCGCAAAGAAGACACTGACATTGCCAACCCCTTGCGCCCGGCCAATTTCCATTGGTGGGATCGCCACACCGACCAAGCTGTGGCCGATCATGCCGAGGGGGCTGACCCGGCACTGCTGGGGCATTTCAAAATGCCCGATGGCACAGCCGCCGTTCCCGCCTTCCAGTTGCTGGAGGAGCGTGTCAAACCCTATACGCCTGAATGGGCTGAAGACATTACCGGCATTCCTGCCGACACCATTCGCCGCCTGGCCCACGAGATGGGCATCACCGCGCGTGACCAAAAGATTGAGTTGCCGATTGCCTGGACCGACTGCTGGGGCAAACGCCACCAAACCGTCACCGGCAACCCGGTGGCTTTTCATGCCATGCGCGGCTTGGCGGCGCACTCCAACGGCTTCCAGACCATTCGTTCTCTGTCGATTTTGATGTCGCTGCTGGGCACGATTGACCGGCCCGGTGGTTTCCGCCACAAAGCGCCTTACCCACGTGCCGTGCCGCCCAATGCGCGTCCGCCCAAAGGGCCACAAGCCGTCAAACCCAATACCCCGCTGGACGGCGCACCGCTGGGCTGGCCAGAAAGCCCGGACGACTTGTTTGTGGATGACCAGGGCCAACCGGTGCGCATTGACAAGGGCTTTTCGTGGGAGCACCCGTTGTCTGCCCACGGCCTGATGCAAAACGTGATCACCAACGCCTGGCGTGGTGACCCGTACCCGATTGACACTTTGCTGATTTTCATGGCCAACATGGCCTGGAACTCCACTATGAACACCTCCGAGGTGCGCCACATGCTCAATGACAAGCATGCAGAGGGTGACAAGGCGGGTGAATACAAGATTCCTTTCCTGGTGGTGTGTGATGCGTTCCAGTCTGAAATGACCGCATTTGCCGACCTGATCCTGCCCGACACCACGTATCTGGAGCGGCACGACACCATGTCGATGCTGGACCGGCCGATTTCCGAATTCGACGGGCCGGTCGATTCGGTACGGATTCCGGTGGTCGCCCCCAAGGGCCAATGCAAGCCGTTTCAAGAGGTGGTGGTGGAGCTGGCCAGTCGGCTCAAGTTGCCCGCCTTTACCCACCCGGATGGCACACGCAAGTTCAAGGGCTACACCGACTTCATCGTCAACTACGAAACCGCACCGGGTTCGGGCATTGGCTTTCTGGCCGGTTGGCGCGGCAAGGGCGGCGAAAAATCCATGCGCGGCGAGCCCAACCCCAAGCAATGGGAAATGTACGAAAAGAACAACTGTGTTTTTCAGTACCACATCCCGCCAGAACACCAGTACATGCGCAACTGGAACCTGGGTTACATGGAGTGGGCGCAAAAAGTGGGCATCCGGCGTGACAAAGATCCGGTGATCATTCATATTTACTCTGAATTTCTGCAAGGTTTTCGCCGTGCCGCACAGGGTAAACGGGCTGGCAAGCAGCCGCCGGACAATTTGCGCAAACGGGTTGAAACCTATTTTGACCCGCTGCCATTTCACTATGCCCCGCTGGAAGAGCAGGCCACCGACATTGCCAAATACCCGCTCAATGCCATCACCCAGCGGCCCATGGCCATGTACCACTCGTGGGATTCCCAAAACGCCTGGTTGCGCCAAATCCATACGCACAACTACCTGATGGTGAACCCCAAAACCGCCCAGGCTCAAGGCATTGCCGATGGCGGCTGGATGTGGGTCGAGTCGCAATGGGGCAAGGTGCGCTGCATGTGCCGTTACTCTGAGGCGGTAGAGACCGGCACGGTCTGGACCTGGAACGCCATTGGCAAGTCCAGTGGGGCCTGGAACCTGACCCCGGATGCCAATGAATCCCAACGCGGTTTTTTGCTGAACCACCTGATCTCTGAAGAGCTGCCGCTGAATTCCAGCGGAGCCAAGGTCTCCAACTCGGATCCGATCACCGGCCAGGCCGCCTGGTACGACGTGCGGGTGTGCATTTACAAGGCGGCAGAGGGCGAGCCTGAGCAAACTTTTCCACAATTCAAAACGGTGTCGGCAGCACCGGGCATGCAGCAAGTGCTGCCACGCTGGCAAGCCTATTTTGCAGGCAAGGGAGCCAAAAAATGACGCAATTGGCTTTGGTGATTGACCTCAATGTGTGCGTGGGCTGCCATGCCTGTGTGACCAGTTGCAAGCAATGGAACACCTCCGGCACAGCCGGTTCCCTGACTGACCTGAACCCCTATGGGGCTGACCCCAACGGCACGTTTTTCAACCGGGTACAAACCTTTGAGGTGGGGGAGTATCCCAACACCCAAACGGTGCACTTCCCCAAATCGTGCCTGCACTGCGAAGAGCCACCCTGTGTTCCAGTGTGTCCCACCGGGGCCAGCTACAAACGCGCCGAAGACGGCATTGTGCTGGTGGACTACGACAAATGTATTGGCTGCAAATACTGCACCTGGGCTTGCCCTTATGGCGCCCGCGAGTTTGACGAAGAGCGCAAGGTCATGACCAAGTGCACCTTGTGTGTGGACCGGATCACCGACACGGCTATCCCCGAGGCCCAACGCAAACCCTCATGTGTCATTGCCTGCCCGGCCAATGCACGCCTGTTTGGTGATGTGCATGACCCCGAATCGGTGGTCTCCAAAGCCATTGCCGAGCGGGGAGGGTACCAGCTCATGCCGGAATGGGGCACACAGCCCTCCAACCACTACCTGCCAAGGCGCAAGACTGAAATGCGCATTCACCCCGAAGACCTGAAGCGTGTGGATAACCCGCTCAAGCTCGACGGCAAACAACCCGAATACGCCAACCGCGAACCGGGTCGTGAAGACTTTGCTACCTGACATAGGGCCAGACTCACCATGAATCCTGCTTTTTCTGTGATTTTTTTGACCACGCTGATGGGTGCAGCGCAAGGGCTGTTCCTGACGCTTTACGCCACCGAACTCAGTGGCTTGGGGGCACTCTCAAGCGCTGAACTTCAAGCATTTTTATCCAGGGCAACGCTGTTGGCCTTGCTGCTCACCGGCTTGGGTTTGCTGGCTTCATTCTTTCACCTGGGCCACCCTGAGCGCGCCTGGCGGTCTGCGGCCATGTGGCGCACCTCGTGGTTGTCGCGCGAAGTGATTGCATTGCCCTTGTTCATGCTGGGGCTCACCGTGTATGGCGCTGCACACTGGTTTGATCTGGGATCAACTCGCTTGATTGGCGCAGTGACGGTGCTGCTTTGTCTGGGCCTGTTTGTCGCCACCGGCATGATCTACGCATCGATCCGGTTTTTGCAAGAATGGGCCAGCCCGTTGACGCTGGTGAATTACATGCTGCTGGGCTGTGCTTCGGGCTTGACTCTGGCCACCTTGCTGGCCGCAGGCCTGGGCATGAGCACACTGATCACGCCGTATGCCATGGCGGCGGCGGTGTGTACCGCATTGGCCTGGATCACGCGCAGTGCGTCGCTGGTGCGTAATGCCCGGCTCAAGCCCAAATCAACGCTGCAAAGTGCCATTGGCATCAAACACCCGCGCATCGTGCAAAAGGCGCAGGGCTTCATGGGCGGATCGTTCAACACGCGAGAGTTCTTTCATGGCCGCACGGCGCAAATGCTGCGCTCGGTCAAGTGGGCGTTTTTGCTGATGGTGTTTCCGCTGCCCTTGCTGGGCCTGGTGTTGGGGGCCAATACCTCCTCGACCGCCGTGTTGTTCATGGCTTTTGCGATTCAGTATGTGGGCTTGCTGGCTGAGCGTTGGTTCTTTTTTGCACAGGCCAATCATCCGCAAAACCTGTATTACCAAACCATTTCGTAACAGAGCCCCCACATGCTTCAATTTTTAATGAGGGCGCAGGTCTTGGGCAAACATTGGATGCTACGGCTGGCTGTGGGGCTGCTGCTGGCAACACCGGCCTTGGCCGCCGACAGCGTGGTGCCTTCAAGCAGCATGCCCTGGTGGTTTTGGCCGCTGGCGCTATTTGCCACGTGTTTCCTGATTGGGATCGTGGCGGTGCCTGCCGGTATTGGGGGTGGCACTTTGTTTGTGCCGATCATTGGCGGCTTCTTTCCGTTTCATCTGGACTTTGTGCGTGGAGCTGGTTTGTTGGTGGCGCTGGCCAGTGCACTGGCGGCAGGGCCGATGCTGTTGCGTGGTGGTTTGGCCAGTGTCCGGTTGGCGCTGCCCTTGGCCTTGCTGGCGTGTATGAGTTCAATTGCCGGGGCCTTGCTGGGGCTGGCCTTGCCCGCGTCCATCATCCAAATCGCTTTGGGCATGATTGTTCTGGGCATTGTGGCGCTGATGCTGGCGGCCAAAAAATCCGAGTTTCCTCATGTGGCGCAACCAGATCGGCTCTCCAGCGCCTTGGGCATTCACGGTGTGTTTATCGATGGGGCATCGGGGCGTTCGATTGACTGGCAAGTGCATCGCACCCCCTTGGGGCTGGTCTTGTTTCTGGCCATTGGGGTGATGGCCGGCATGTTTGGTATTGGTGCGGGTTGGGCCAATGTGCCGGCGCTGAATTTGCTGATGGGGGCTCCCTTGAAGGTGTCTGCGGGGACTTCAGGTTTGGTCTTGTCTTTGGTTGACTCTTCAGCAGCCTGGGTCTACTTGAACCGGGGGGCCGTATTACCCATGATCGCCGTGCCATCGGTGGTGGGCATGATGCTGGGGGCACGTATTGGCGCAAGATTGCTCAATGTGCTCAAGGGCTCGGTGATTCGCAAGATGGTGATTGCCCTGTTGCTGTTTGCCGGTCTGCGGGCCTTGCTCAAGGGTTTGGGTGTGTGGGTTTAACTATGATGAATTCAAAGACAACACAAACTCACGCCCAGGCCCAACACGCTGAGGCTCTGCGCTATGCTTTTTTGCTCGACTGGAGTTCCCGCCTGGGGGTGTTGGCACTGCTGCTGAGTTTTGCGCTTTATGTCTCGGGCCTTCTGACTCCCCATGTCCCGCTCGACCAATTGCCCAGCCTGTGGAACTTGTCGGCCAGCGATTATTTGCAACGCACCGCTTCACCCACCGGTTGGGGCTGGTTGGCTTTGGCGCATCGCGGTGATTACTCCAATCTGATCGGTATCGCTTTGTTGTCGGGCTGTTCAGTCGCCCCCTTGCTGGGGGTCTTGGCCTTGTATTTCCAGCGCAAGGATTTTGTCTATGCCAGCATTTGTGCAACGATTTTGCTGGTGTTGTTGCTGGCTGCGTCGGGTGTTTTAACCGCAGGGCATTGATCATGGCCGAACTTTTTACCCGCCTGCTTCTGGCAACTGAACACACGGAATACGACACGGGGGCCGAGGCCATGGCGCTGGCCTTGGCGCGGCGTTGCCAGCTGCCCCTGGCCACTGTGCTGCCACTGGTCAGCAATCCTGAATACGAGGCACTGACTTGCGGCTGCGCCGTGGTGAAGAGCCTTACCAGGAAATAGTGGCTGAAGCCAAAGCGCTGAGCAGCGACATGATCATCATTCGCCGACGCGGCAAGCGCAGTTTTCTGGCCAATTTGCTGGTGGGCGAGATGGTCAGCAAGGTGGTGGCGCATGCACCCTGTCATGTGTTGATCGTGCCACGCCAGGCCCACATGTGGCAAAAACGTGTTTTGGTAGCCGCTGAGGCCACCGCCCAGGGTCAGCAGATTGTGGCCATTGCGGCAGCCGTTGCGGCCCAATGCGCCTTGCCCTTGCAGGTGGTGTGTGTGGTTGCGGCACAAACAATGCGGGCTCAGGCCGATGTTTTTGTCACCGAAATGCTCAAACGGGCACAAGCACAAGGGGTTGTTGCCCATGGAGAAGTGAGAATAGGCAAGCCCTACGCCGAGATTTTTGCTGCTGCAGAGGCTTGTCAAGCCGATCTCATGGTGATGGGTAGCCGAGGCGAAGCCAGCATTGGCCGCGCACTGATTGGTGGTGTGGCTCAAAAAGTGATGGGACTCTCAGATGTTCCCGTCATGGTTTTGCATATTTAATTTTTATATTGGAGTTTGATTGTGAGTGATGCACTGAACTATTTGATCAAGACCCGCCCTGAAACGGTGAGCCACTACTTTGCCTTTTTGAAAGAAACTGGCAAACACCTCGATCCCAAAACCCGCAACCTGATTTCGGTGATTACCAAAGTCCATTCACAAACCGACCGTGGTTTTCGCCAGTATCTGGGGCGTGCACTGCGTGAAGGTTGTAGCCCGATGGAGGTGCTGGATGCCTTGCTGATGGCCTTCCCGGCGCTGGGTCTGGCCAAGATTACCTGGGCGGTAGACATCATTCTGGACATGAACATTCCCGGCTTTGCGCCCGATGTCATCACCCAAAAAGCCACGCCAGTGGGCCAGTGGCGCGATGTGATGGCGACCAAAGAAGTACCCGATGGCGAGGTCTTGCGTACCGAGCACGACGGACGCGGTTTGTTCATCTACCGCGATAAAAAAACCTACCAGGTGTATGACAGCCATTGTCCGCACCAGAGCACCGACATCACCCAATTGGCCGTCAAGGGCACCAAACTGACTTGCCCGAAACACCAATGGGAATTTGATGCCAAAAGCGGCGACTGCATCAAAAAAGGCAAAACCGGGCTCCAACGCATTGAGGCCAAAGTGGTCAAAGGTCGTTTGCTGGCTTTTTGGTAAACCCCGTTGGATGCTTTGTTTGGCCTGACCGATCACCCCTGAGTGAAAACCGCGCTTCCCTTATTACAACTACCGGAGACAACCTTGAAAGCATCCAAAAAATTTTTCTACTTCACACCTTTATGTGCTGCCTTATGGGCAGCCGGATCGGCCCATGCCACCAACGGCATGTTGATGGAAGGTTATGGACCCATTGCTACGGGCATGGGCGGAGCCTCACAAGCCATTGACCATGGTAATGCCGCCATGGCGCAAAACCCGGCCACCTTGGGCATGATGGCCGATGGCACGGCACGGGTGGATGTGGCTTTGGGCATTTTGGGGCCAGATGTGTCAAGCACGATGACCGGCATGCCGACTGCAAAATCCGGTGGCACGTCTTACATCATGCCCGCATTTGGCTACACCCGCCGCAGTGGGGCGTTGACCTACGGCCTGGGCATGTTTGCGCAGGGTGGTATGGGTACCGAATACGACGCAAGCTCGTTTATGGCCGGTGGCACAGGCTTGCCCGCCAGATCAGAGCTGGGGGTCGGGAACGTGATTTTTCCGCTGGCTTACCAAGTCAATTCAAACTTGACGGTAGGAGCCACGCTCAAGTTCATGTGGTCTTCGCTGGACATGCAAATGGCCGCAACCGGTGCCCAGTTGGCTGGTTTGGCACAAGCCTCAGGTATTGCACCCACCGGAAATCTGGCTGCAGCCTTACCCGCACTGGCAGGCGCACCTACAGCAAGATTGAATTTTTCAGATGACAACAAGTTCACCGGTGCTGCCAAATCAACCGGGTTTGGCGCAGCGCTGGGGATGACTTATGTGGTGAATAAAGATGTCACCATGGGTGCCTCCTACCAGTTGAAATCTTCACTGCGCGACATGGAAACCGCCGCAAGTGCAGCCAGCATCAGCGCCCCGGGGTTTGTCGACAACGGAAAAATCACCGTCATCGATTTCCAGATGCCCTCGGTTTTGGCCATCGGTGCCAGCTGGCAGGCCTCTCCCTCCTGGTTGTTTGCGGCTGATGTGAAATACATCGGCTGGGCTGATGCCATGAAGAGCTTCAAAATGCGCTATGACAGTGCCCAAATGGGCGGCTCGGTCAACTTTGCCATGCCGCAAAACTGGAAAGACCAAACCGTGCTGAATCTCGGCATGGCCTGGCGGGCCAACGAAGCGCTGACTTTGCGTGCCGGGCTCAACCTGGCTGACAACCCCATTCCTGATCAATTTGTTAACCCCTTGTTCCCCGCCACCGTGCGTGATCACGTGACACTGGGTCTGGGCTACCAGGTGTCCAAAGCGGGTGAATTCAACATGTCGCTGACCATGGCCCCATCGGTCAGTGTCAACAGTGGCTCGGGTGTGGCTATATCACACGCCCAAACCAACTGGCAATTCATGTACAGCCACCGGTTCTGATTTGTTTTGAATCTGTTTCACATTTAAGGAATGTGGCAAAGGAACTCCATGGCATACATCATGCTGTGGGTTTCCGTAGCACCAGCAGCAGCAAAGCCAGCCCCGCAAACCCAATCCCTGCCATGAAGGTTGTGGCAGCACCAAAACTCTGCCACAACCAGCCGGCCAAACCACTGGCCAGCAGCATGGCGATGCCGCTGAGCAGGTTGAAAAAACCATAGCCTGTGCCACGCAAATCAGCCGGTGCGGTGTCGGCCACCATGGCCGCCAGCAGGCCTTGGGTCATGGCCATGTGCAAGCCCCACAGCGCTACTCCAGCCCAAAAGATGGGGCCACTGTTGTTGCTGGCCAATAGCGCGTCTGCGCCGATCAGCATCAGCAGGCCGTAGCCAAGCAAGCGGCTGTGGCTGAGCTGGTCAGCCAGTTTGCCAAAGGGGTAGGCGCAGGTGGCGTAGATGAGGTTCATGCTGATCAATACCACTGGAGTCCAAGCCAGTGCCAGCCCACCTTCGCTGGCACGCAGCACCAGAAAGGCCTCGCTGAAACGTGCCAGGGTCAACGCTGCCCCCACCCCCGCCACCCACCAATAGGCTGGACTCAGACGTGCCAGGTTGGCACGGTTGATGGGGTTGATGCGCTTGGCGGTGAGCGGCCGATCAGGCTCACGCACGCCCCAGATCAGCAGCGCCACGCACAGAAAAGCCGGCACGCTGGCCAGCCAGAACACCGCACGAAAATCGTCATGCCACAGCAGCATGAAGACCACCGCCAGCAGTGGCCCAAGGAAAGCACCCACCGTGTCAAGTGACTGGCGCAGGCCAAAAGCGGCTCCACGTAACTCGGGTGGGGCGATGTCGGCCACCAGTGCGTCACGCGGCGCACCGCGAATGCCTTTACCCACGCGGTCAGCCAGCCGGGCGGCGATGATCCAGCCGCTGGAGGTAGCCAAAGCAAACAAGGGTTTGGTCAGCGCCCCCAGGCCGTAGCCCAGCACCGCCAGGGGTTTGCGCTTGCCCCAGTAATCGCTCAAGGCCCCGGAGAACACCTTGACGATCAGGGCTGTGGCTTCGGCGGCCCCCTCAATCAGCCCGACCATCAGCACGCTGATGCCCAGACTGGTGACCATAAACACCGGCAGCAGGCTGTGGATCAGCTCGCTGGACACATCCATCAGCAGGCTGACAAAGCCCAGCGCCCAGATACTGCCCGGGATTTGACGCAAGGTGGCAAACCGTGTGGGCATTCAAACTTTAAAGAAAATCAGCCTTTAGCGCAGGATGAATAAGCGCAAGAAGCTATTAAAAATGTAGCGTTAATGAGGCTTTAAGCGACCACAACCGAAGCACCTTGCGCACGATCCGTAATGCTGCCAATGGTGTAAACCGTTTCACCCAGTGCGCTCAAGGTCTCGGCACAGGCGGCAGCATGGGCTGCGTCAATCACCACCACCATGCCAATGCCGTTGTTGAAGGTGCGATTCATCTCGAAGTCGTCAATGCCGGCGGTGGCTTGTAACCAGGCAAACAGCTCGGTTTGCGGCCAGCTGCCTTTGACCAGATGTGCGGCTGTGCCTTCGGGCAACACGCGGGGAATGTTTTCCAGCAAACCGCCGCCGGTGATGTGGGCCAGCGCCTTGATCGGGTGGGCGGCCAGCGCGGCCAGCACGTTTTTCACATACAGGCGGGTCGGCTCCATCAGGGCTTGTTTGAAGGTTTTACCGTCAAGCAGGGCAGGGGCGGAAGCACCCGCACGCTCGATGCATTTGCGTACCAGGCTGAAGCCGTTGGAATGGACACCGCTGGAGGCCAGGCCCAGTACCACGTCGCCGGGTTGGACATCTGCACCCGTGAGAATTTTGGATTTTTCAACGGCACCGACGGCAAAACCGGCCAGGTCGTATTCGCCCGCCGGGTACATGCCGGGCATCTCGGCGGTTTCGCCACCAATCAGGGCGCAGCCGGACAGCTCGCAACCCTTGGCAATACCACCCACCACAGCGGCTGCGGTGTCCACATCGAGCTTGCCGCAGGCAAAGTAATCCAGAAAGAACAGGGGTTCTGCGCCTTGCACCAGCACATCGTTGACGCTCATGGCCACCAGGTCAATGCCCACGGTGTCATGCATGTTCCATTCAAACGCCAGCTTCAGCTTGGTGCCGACACCGTCGGTGCCGCTCACCAACACTGGCTCTTTGTAACGCTTAGGCACTTCAAACAGCGCCCCAAAGCCGCCAATACCGGCCAGCACACCCTCGCGCATGGTTTTTTTGGCCAGGGGCTTGATGCGCTCCACCAGGGCATCGCCAGCGTCAATGTCAACGCCTGCGTCTTTGTAGGAGAGGGCGGTCGTAGGGGTGTTGGATGAGGTCATGAGAAGGTCATTCAGGTGAAAACGGGGAAAATGCGGTTTGCTGGCGGCTCATGAGGGGAATCAAAAGCGACAGGCAAGCCCGATAGAATTTGGGCAGATTTTAGTTGCCGCCTCGCGAGCTTCGTCCGGCTTGACTGAAACTTTGTTTGACCGACCCGGCTTTTCGCCCATTTCATGTACTTCACTTCCACTCAAAAAAGAGCTGTCTCCTGGTTGGCACTGCTACTGGGCCTGGTCACGCTGTTGTGGCTACTGGCCCCGGTGTTGACCCCCTTTGTGGTGGCCGCCATCCTGGCCTACGCCCTGACCCCGGTGGTGGATTGGCTCGATGGCGTAGGCCGTGGCCGCATTCCCCGCCTACTGGCGGTGGTGGGGGTTGAGGTCATTTTTTTGCTGCTGTTGCTGGCTCTGATGCTGTTGGTGGTACCGATTTTGATCAAGCAATTGCCCCTGCTGCGTGAGCAGGTGCCACCCATGCTGGATCGCCTGAACGAATCCCTGCAACCCTTTTTGTCGCAGTTTGGACTCCATGTGTCGCTCGATGTGGCTGGGCTCAAGGCCTTTGCCATGGAGCACCTGAACACCAATTTCCAGGATGCCCTGGGCCGCTTGCTGGCCTCGGTCAAGCTTGGCGGCAGTGTGGCGCTGTCGGTGGTGGGTAATGCGGTGCTGATTCCGGTGGTGTTGTTTTACCTGCTGATGGAGTGGCGGCGCTTCATGGGCCTGCTGATGGCTTTTGTGCCGCCGCGCCTGCGTTTGGCTGTGGACAGCTTCACCACCGAGGCTGACGGCGTGTTGGGCCAGTACCTGCGCGGGCAGATGCTGGTCATGCTGATGCTGGCGGTCTATTACAGCGTGGGCTTGGCACTGTTTGGGCTGGATCTGGCGTTGCCCATTGGCGTGTTTACCGGCTTGGCGGTGGCCATTCCGTATCTGGGTTTTGGACTGGGGCTGATTTTGGCCACTTTGGCTGGTTTTCTTGAGTTCTCAATGCAGGCCGGGCATGTGAGTGCTTTGGTGATGGTGGCGGTGGTGTATGGTTTGGGGCAGATGCTGGAAAGCTTTATTCTGACCCCCCGGCTGGTCGGTGAACGTATTGGCTTGCACCCCTTGGCGGTGATTTTTGCCTTGATGGCATTTGGGCAGCTGCTGGGTTTTGTGGGTGTGCTGATCGCCTTGCCCTTGAGCGCGGTGCTGTTGGTGGCGATTCGCCGTATCCGCGCCTCGTATCTTGACAGTGCCTTTTACCTGGACGGCGCATGATGAAACAAATGGTGCTGGACATGGGCCTACCCACCGGTCCCAGCTTGGAGAATTTTTTTGCCGGCCCCAATGCGGCGGCTTTGGCCCATCTGAAACTCTGGTTGGGTGACGGCCATCAGACCTTGCGCTCACCCGTGCCCACCTATTTTTGGGGTGGCAGTGGCTGTGGCAAAACCCATTTGCTCAAAGCGGTGCGGGCTGCACTCCAAGAGCATGGGGCACAGGTGGGTTGGATGGATGCCAACACCCACAGTCCGTTGGAGTTTGGCGAGCACTGGGTCGTGGTGCTGATGGATGATGTACATGCCTTCAACGCAGGCCAGCAGCAAGTGGCCTTCAACTGGTTTGTGAATGCCCAAACCCGCCCCATTGCGGTGATTGCCACAGGCAGTTTGCCGCCTGCCGACCTGAAATTACGTGACGACTTGCGCTCCCGCCTGGGCTGGGGCCCTGTGTTTGCCCTGCAAACCCTGAGCGACACCGAACGCCGCGCCGTATTGCGCCAAGCCGCCGAGGCACGCGGCATTTCTTTAAGTGATGAGGTGATGGACTTCATGCTGACGCGCTTCAGCCGTGATCTGGGCTCTCTGATGGAGTTGCTTGACCTGATGGACGGCTACGCCATGCAAACCCAGCGTGCCATCACCATCCCCCTGATCAAAACCATGCTGGACAACTCGTGACCCCCAAAATTGCATTTTTCGACCTGGACCACACCCTGATCCCCATGGATTCAGATTACGAATGGGGTGTGTTTACCACTGCGCTGGGCTGGAATGACCCGGACGAATTCACCCGCCGTAACGACACGTATTACCAGCACTACAAGGCTGGCACGCTTGACATTCATGACTATGTGCGTTTTGCAACTGCAGCCATCCGTCGTCAAGGCGCTATCAAATCAGAAGCTGCTCACGCACAATTCATGAGCACGGTGATCCAAAAAGCCATACAGCCACCAATGAGTTCGTCACCCGCCCCATAGCTCAAGCCTTGGGGGTGTCTGAGCTGATTGCCATCAACCTGGTGCGTGACCCGGTGACCGGTTGGTTTACCGGTGAGATTGATGGCACACCATCCTTCCGTGAAGGCAAGGTGACCCGGGTTGAACAATGGCTGGCCGCACGCAGTTTGGACTTCTCTCAAGTCGAATCCACGTTTTACAGCGACTCCATCAACGACCTGCCGCTGCTTGAAAAAACCACCCACCCGATAGCCACCAACCCCGACGAGCGTCTCCGCAAAATAGCCACAGAGCGCGGCTGGCGCATACTCGACCTTTTTTAAAAGGCAGCGTTCACACGCATGAATAAGCCTTCAGGACAACCACAATGATCAAAAAATTCATCAACAAGCTGCTCGGCAAGTCGGATGCATCCGCCAAACCCAGTTTTGGCAAACGCCTGGAAATCGGGCCGGCAGACCACGGCATCAACCCCAAACTGGTGGACGAACGCGCCATCAACGTGGTGCGCACGCTCAAACAAGCTGGTTTTGAGGCCTATATCGTCGGCGGCGCGGTGCGCGACCTGATGTTGGGCCTGGCCCCGAAAGACTTTGATGTGGCCACCAATGCCACGCCGGAGCAGGTCAAGGGCTTGTTTCGCCGGGCCTTCATCATCGGGCGGCGTTTTCGCATCGTGCATGTGGTGTATGGGCGTGGCCGTGAGCATGAAGTGATTG
>VIKI01000148.1:0-6066 GCA_008080595.1 Comamonadaceae bacterium | reverse complement strand
GAAGTCTCCACCTTCCGGGCCTTTCTGGACAATGCGGCTGCCGAGCAGGTGGCTGGCAATGAGAAAACCAGCAAGAGTGAGCTGGCTGGCATGAAACACGCGGTGGATAGCACCGGGCGGGTGCTGCGTGACAACGTCTGGGGCCCGCAAGATGAAGATGCGGCCCGGCGCGATTTCACCATCAACGCCATGTATTACGACCCCGAAACCCAAATCGTGGTCGATTACCACCACGGCATCAAGGATGCCAAAGCCAAAGTGATTCGCATGATTGGTGATCCGGTGGCACGTTACCGCGAAGACCCGGTGCGCATCATTCGCGCCATCCGGTTCGCAGCCAAGCTCAATGGCCTGGGCTTTAAGCTGGAGCCCAAAACGGCCACGCCGCTGATCAAATCCAGGGCTTTGCTGACCGAAATTCCGCAAAGCCGCTTGTTTGACGAAATGCTCAAGCTGCTGCAAACCGGGCATGCGCTGGCTTCGATCGAACAGCTCAAATCGCTCGGCATGGCGTTGGGCATTTACCCGCTGCTCGATGTGGTGGTGGAGCGTGCCGAGACTCCGTTCGTCAAATCTGCCCTGCAAGACACGGATCGCCGTGTCGGCGAGGGCAAACCGGTGGCCCCGAGCTTTCTGCTGGCCTGCGTGCTGTGGGCCGATGTGCGTGATGGCTGGGCGGCCCGGCTGAAAAACCAGCATCCGCACCCGGCGCTGATGGATGCGATTGACGATGTGTTTAATGCCCGTATTGGCGACGTGTCTGGCCGCGGCAAGTTGGCCGGTGACATGCGTGAGATCTGGATGATGCAGCCGCGTTTTGAAAAACGGGTCGGCAGTGCGCCGTTTGGTCTGGTGGAGCAGCCGCGCTTTCGGGCCGCGTTTGACTTCATGCGCCTGCGCGCCGAAAACGGCGAGCTGGAAGAAGTGCTGTCCGACTGGTGGGAGGAATTCAGCCTGGCCGATGACAACCTGCGCAATGACATGGTGGATGCCGTCAAGCTTGAGCAGCAACAACGTGCCCGTCCGGCACGTGCACCGCGCCCACCCAGGGTTCACAAAATGCCCGGCAACAACACCGATCCGGCAACGGGCACAGACAGCGCTCAGGAGTCGGCAGAGTCCTTGGATTCCCCGGTGGAAAACTCGGACGGAGCCGCTCCCAAAAAGCGCCGCCGTCGTCGTCGGCCCACTGGTCGCACTGGGGGGGATGCCCCTCATCAAGGCTCGCCCGAGTGAGTCCGATGCATCTGTGCGAGTGGCTTGAGCGCGGGTATGCCTGACTCACCCCGCTCTGAAGTTGTGGCCTACATCGGCTTGGGGGCCAATTTGGGTGATGCACAGGCTACGCTTTGTTGGGCCATCGATCAACTGGCGGCTTTGCCAGGTTGTCACTTGCTGGCATGCTCCAGCTTTTACCGGAGTGCCCCGTTCGAGGCCGATGGGCCGGACTTTATCAATGCAGTTATCAGCCTGCAGACCAGTATGGATGTGCGCAAGTTGCTATTGAATATGCAGCAAATTGAAAATCGGGCAGGGCGTGAGCGCCCCTACCACCATGCACCTCGCACACTCGACCTAGATATCTTGCTGTATGGTCAAGACTGTATCGATCACCCGGATTTGGTGGTGCCACATCCTCGCATGACGCAACGTGCGTTTGTTTTGTTCCCGCTGTCTGAAATTGCGCCAGAACAAGTGAGTGCTCAGCAGTTGGCAGTGGTAAAGTCGCAGCGCATTGAACGACTGGTCACGGGCGAACAATGATTGAAAAATGCTTTAATTTACTGACTATGCCGAGCTAAGATGCTCCTTTTTTGTTCGTCCGACTGGAGCCTGTCATGAACCTTAAAAACCTCCGCCTGGCCTCCAAGCTCTGGCTTTCAATCTGGCTGATTGTGTTGGGTATCACGCTTGTGGTGGGGTACACCGCCTGGCGCTCTGTCAGTGACAGGGCTGAGAGTGCGGTGGTGCTGGACAAACTCAACCACCGTGTCAAGCTGACAATGCAATGGGTCGGCTTGACGCAAACCCATGCCGCGCAATCGCACGCTGTGCTGCTCAGCAGTGATCCTGCGGTGGAACTGGGGATCAAGGGCAGTATGGCGAGCACTTTGGCTGAAATAGACAAGATTCAAAGAGCCATTGAGTCCGCAGACCTGACTGCTGCCGACAAGACCATGATGACCACCCTTGGCAATAACCGCAAGCAAGCGTTTGATGCTTTGGCGCAAGCCATGCAACACCGTGCGGACGGCAATCCAGAAGGGGTCGCTACCACCTTGAATACCTTGTATCTGCCAGCCATGAGCGCTTATCAAAAGTCGCAGCGTGATTTTGCAGCCTTGCAAGAGCAACTTTATGAAGCCACTCATGCCAACTATGCGCAGCGCGCCAAAGACCTGGTCTGGCTCTCAGGGAGTCTGATGGCGTTTTTACTGGCGGCAATATTGTTGGGCGCAGCCTGGTTGATTCGCACCATTCGTGAGCCCTTGGCTCAGGCCAATGAACTTGCCGCACGGATTGCCCAAGGTGATCTCAGCGCCCAGATTGACATCCACCGGAGTGATGAATTTGGCGATCTGATGAAATCGCTGGTCAGCATGAGTGATTCCTTGGGGCGCATGGTGAATCAGGTGCGCCATAGCACCGACAGTATTGCCAATGCCAGCACTGAAATTGCGGCTGGCAACAACGATCTGGCCCAACGCACCGAAAAAACCTCCAGCAATCTGCAATCCACCGCCTCCAGCATGGATCATTTGACCCAAACCGTGCATGTCAGCGCCGATAACGCCCGCCAGGCCAGTAAGCTGGCTGCAGCGGCATCCAGCGTGGCTGAGCGAGGTGGGTCGGTGGTGCGCCAGGTGGTCAGCACCATGGAAGACATCAATATCAGCAGTCGAAAAATTGCCGACATCATTGGTGTGATTGACAGCATTGCCTTCCAAACCAATATATTGGCGTTGAATGCTGCCGTAGAGGCCGCCCGGGCCGGTGAGCAGGGTCGCGGTTTTGCCGTGGTGGCTAGCGAAGTGCGATCCTTGGCCGGGCGCAGTGCTGAAGCTGCCAAAGAGATCAAATTGCTGATCAACACCTCGGTTGAAAAAGTGGCATCAGGCACACAACTGGTATCTGATGCCGGGGCCACCATGACCGATATCGTGAATTCGGTGCGTAAGGTAGCGGACGTGATTGGTGAAATTACCGCCACCTCGGGTGAACAAAGTGCGGGTATTTCCGAGATCAACGGAGCCATTGGTCATCTGGATCAAATGACCCAGCAAAATGCAGCTTTGGTGGAACAAAGTGCTGCAGCCGCCGAAAGCCTGCGCGATCAAGCCGATCAGTTGGCGCGTGCTGTGGCCTTGTTCAAAACCAATGGCTCAAGTTTGACCATTCCTCAACATCCGCCACGT
The DNA here is from genome assembly GCA_008080595.1 of Comamonadaceae bacterium. Taxonomy (GTDB): domain Bacteria; phylum Pseudomonadota; class Gammaproteobacteria; order Burkholderiales; family Burkholderiaceae_C; genus Rhodoferax. The sequence goes on along the minus strand of VIKI01000148.1, from coordinate 2,650 downwards.
GACATCACGCCCCGGCCTCAGCAAGTGGCTTACCGCAAACCTGCGCAGTTGTCTGCCCCCAAGGCCAAACCGGCACTGGCCGCCCGGCCTGCCGCCAAACAGTTGGGCGATACCCCCCCCAAGCCCTTGGCAGCCCCCAAACCCGTGGTATCCAAAGCCGCAGCCCCGGCGCTGGGTCGCCCGGCACTGGCCAAACCGTCAGCTCCCAAAGCTGCGGCCAAGCCGGCCCCTACGGCAGACTCAGACTGGGAAACTTTTTAAGCCAACTCGGCAATCAGCTCAATCTCCACACACGCACCCAGCGGGATTTGGGCGACACCAAAGGCGCTGCGGGCGTGGGCACCTTTTTCAGCGCCAAACACTTCACCGATCAACTCACTGGCACCGTTGGTCACCAGATGCTGCTCGGTGAAGTCACCGGTGGAGTTCACCAGTGACATCAGTTTGACAATGCGTTTGATGCGGTTAAGGTCACCCACGGCGGCGTGTAAGGTGCCCATCAGGTCAATCGCCACGGCGCGGGCAGCGGCCTTGCCTTCTTCGGTGCTGGTGTTTTTGCCCAACTGGCCAGCCCATACTTTGCCGTCTTTTTTGGCGATATGACCGCTCAAAAACACCAGGTTACCGGTTTGTACAAACGGTACATAGGCTGCAGCGGGTACAGCGACCGGGGGCAGGGTGATTCCGAGTTGGCTGAGTTTGGCGTAAATGCTCATGCGAATTCCTTGGTAAATAATGAGTGGTAAAAATGGCCTCTATAGCTTGATGTATAAGCGTAAGAAGCTATTAATTTGATAGTTTTTCGGCGGCCTATTTTAAAGCAGTGAACTGCTTTGGCTTTGGCTTTGCGATTGTGTCTGCGAGGTCAAGCTGACACTGGGTTTGCTCAAGGGTTCCACGGTGACCCCCACACGCAAGCTATGGCTGGCACCACCGTGAATCACACCACGCAGGGGGGATACATCAGAGAAGTCTCGGCCAATCGCCAGGGTCACGTAATCTTCACCCGGCGAGGAGCCACCAGCGCGGTCATTGGTGGGGTCCAGGTCAACCCAACGCTGGCCTTCGGGCAGGTCGGGCAAATACACCGAGGCCCAGGCATGGGATGCATCGCTGCCTTTGAGTTTGACTGTGCCCGGCGCAGGTTGGGTCAGCAAATAACCGCTGACATAACGCGCCGCCAAGCCCAAAGAGCGCAGACAGGCGATCAGAATATGTGCAAAGTCCTGGCAAACACCCTTGCGCTGGTGTAAGGCCTGCAGCGCAGGGGTGTTGATTTCAGTGCTGTGGCTCTCGTAGGTGAAATCCGCATACATGCGGTGCATCAGGTCAAGTGCGCCAGCCAGCAGGCTGCGCCCAGGGGGAAAACTGGGACGGGCATAACTTGCAAATTCGCTCAGACGCGGCACCATGGGTGAGGCGAAAACAAACTCGCTGGCCGCATCAAAAGCAGCACCAGCCTGGTAACGCAAGCGTTCACGCACCAACTCCCATGCCTCGGTACTCGCAGGTATGCTGGTGGCTTGAGTCGTGACTTCGCTGTGCGCCAAGACGTGCAACTGCCGATGGGGCGTTTGCAATTCAAAAAAACTGCGGGTGTTGCCATACACATCCACCGTATGGCTCAGACCGGGAGGGCTGGGCTGCACCTCAATGTGATGGCTATGCAGCTGTTGCGCCTGGGTTTGCAACGGAGTCAGGTAAGCCATGTGTTGGGCAGTTTCGACCACCGGCTGGTAGTCGTAAACCGTCTCATGGGTGATGCTTAACTTCATGCAGCCCCCACGCTGTGGTTGGCCAGGCCGCTGTGGGTGAAATAAGTGGTGCTGATGTCTTCCGAGACCTCGTAAGCGGCCTGGCTGCATTCCGAAAGCACTTGCATAAGTAATGCCGAATCACACAACTGCACCAAACCGAGGCTGTTGGGATTGGGTACCTTGAGCGCCAGTTCACTGAGTTCTTGCGGGGCACAGCCCGCCAGTTTGGCCAGACGGCCACGCAGGGTGTGCGCTACCCATGCAATTGAGCGTGGGTTGTCACGATCCAGCACCAACAAGTCCACCAGGGCGGGCAGATCATGGCTTTGCTGAAACTGGGCATGAAAGGTGATGGCGTTGTCAAACAACTCCAGCATGGCATCGAAACCGCTTTCCGTATCCAGACTGCCGCAGACCAGCGCCCGGCGCAATGCATTGGACAGAAAACCCAGGCGTTCAATATGACGCCCAATGCTGAGCAAACGCCAACCGTCGTCGCGCGTCATGCGGTCGGTTTGGGCCCCGGTGATGGCGGCCATGTGGTCACTGGTGTCTTTGAGAATCTGCAAGGCCTGCAGGCTGGAAAAATCGGATCTTTGGCGTGCGGCGGCAAAACGGGCAAACAGGTCTTCCTCGGCCCGGGTGATGATGCGCCAGTGCTCTTGCGACAAGCGCTCGCGTACCGTGGAGGCTGCCATTTTCAAGGCGCGTAAAGAGTAGCCGACACTGGTGGCTGCTGTGGTGGAACCCAGGCTGTCGATCAGGGAGCGTTCAAAGACCCGCGCCGCCTGAACGGGTGTGGGCACGCCCGGCAGTACCAATGTATTGGCCTGTGCCATACGTCCCAGCCAGATGAGCAGGCTGGTGCTGGAGTCTTCTTCGCCGTGCAAACA
>VIKI01000147.1 GCA_008080595.1 Comamonadaceae bacterium | reverse complement strand
TCAACGAGCGTGGCAAAACCGCAGCTATATGGCAAGGGTGGTCGGCACCGGATGCTTACCCAATATCTCACTCATGTATTTCTCTCATAGTTCATACGGCATTGGGACAAGGAACCTAACGTGCAAGGTAAGCAGCGGGCTGCCCGTCCGCTTGACCGAAAGGTTAGAACTCATTCTTGCAGTGGTGCGAAGAAGGGGCGGAACTGATCACAGACAAGAGCGACATATTGATTCAGCGCTTGCAGGACTGGGACGATTGGCTGGGGCTCTGAGCTTGTTTGGATAGCAACGATAGCCTTACCCTCGAACTTCCCGCCTGCTGATGCCAGAGGATGCTTTGTCCGGTATTCGAGCAGCACTGTGCCTGCGCTCAGTGGCCCCGCCCAGATCGTTGCGTCCGGAGGCACATTTGCCGCTGCATCTTCTTCGGACATAAAAGCGGCGCTGAAATTGTGAGATATCTCAGTGGGCGCGATGAGAACGACTGATGGGACCTGATGCTTGTCGGTGTTGCTTAGCCACTGCAGAAGGACAAGGGCATCTTTGTCTGGTGTACCGAAGGCGGGGGATCCGTCTCGTTGAAACGGTTGCAGCCTTTCGACAAGCTCGGCTGCAGGCTGAGGAAGCTGATCGATGTTCTTTCGACCATTTTTCTCGAACAAGGCTTTCTCTGTGTAGATGGGAAACGCGATCCCTCTTGGTCTTTCAGGCGGATCACGGCTTAGACAGGCAAGTGCAAATGCCAAGTTATCGAGAGCGCTGCGCATGTTGTGAACGCACTCACCAGTCAGCAAGCCCCAATGATCAAGTGGGGCAGGCTGCAAGAACTCTTGCTGAGTAACGCGAAAACCCAATCGACTCTCCCTAAGCTCGCATGTTGCTACGAGCGGATTTACGATGACCCAAGAGGTTATTGCCTCGTTGATAGAGTTCACTTGTGCCGAGGCACGCGCGAGTTTGAGTTCGACTGACTTTGGGAGCATGGGCATCTGCCGGTGCAATGAGTTCTAACGTAGAGTTGAGGGGCGGCGCGCTTTTGCGCCGTCCCGCTCGAACGGCAGGTTAGAGCTAAAACGCATCGGGACCGAGGAAATCTTCATGGCCGGCATACATTGCATACCCAGCGTAGCTCGCATAACGCGCATAGCCACCGCGCCTTCCGTATGGCGTGAAGGAATAGCCACGCCATGAACTTTTCGCTTTGTTTCTGATGAGGCGATTGCCATTCATGACCTCACCGAGATACTCGCCCGAGCGACCGTATATTTCGGAATCCTTTAACTTCCCGACGTGCTTGCCGGAGTAAGTCCAAAGGTCTTTTCCGTCTATATAGCCAAAGCACTCGCCACCCCAAGTCCAGACCCATTCCACGGCAATCTCCTTTTAGCTCTAACGTAATGTAGCCAAGCGCCTATCCTGGCATTCCCAAGCTAGACGACAAAATATACTGGGACTCCACCCACTGATCCCGAAGCCCATCAAGCGGCAAGACACGTACCACCAAGGTTTGCGGCCAATTTTGCAAGAAGTTGAAATCAATTTCATCCCATTGAACCTTGTCGCCTATCCTGGCGAAATTTGGTTGATGTCGAGTTAACGTCTTTCGACGTTTCAGTTGGTCTGAACTATAGCCCAGTGGATCATGCACCTGAATATCTGCTCCCGCTTCGGACTTGACTGGCGAAAGTACGGTCTGAACGCCAGCAATGGGTCTTCAGCCGTCAATCAGTGCGATCTGTCAGCCGTACCTGTGCTGATTTGAATCGAATCGAATCGAATCGAATTGCCAGTGGGATGGCTGGTGAAATCGTCGGCCCAAACCACCCAGAAAACCGAATTCCAGGCGGCAATCTCCCTCAGCACAATCAACCCATCAGCAAATTGGTGTACCAGTAATTGCTATAAATTCAAAAGCATCTCACGCAAGTCAATCAAGCGCTACAGCCCTAAAAGTCCCTCAAACCAGGTTGAACCTCAGGCTCCTTCTCCCGCCGCACCCAGCGCTTCACCCGACCCATGAAGTGCTCAAAGTCATCCATCAAGGTAAACACCGACGGAATCACCAGCAGGCTCAGCACGGTGGAGGTGATCAGCCCGCCGATCACGGCCACGGCCATGGGGCTTCTGAAGCTGTTGTCGGCTGCGCCCCAGCCTGCGGCCAGGGGCACCATGCCGGCGCCCATGGCCAGGGTGGTCATGACGATGGGGCGGGCGCGTTTGTGGCAGGCATCCAGCAGCGCGTCAAAGCGGTTCATGCCATGATCGCGCCGTGCCACGATGGCGTATTCCACCAGCAAAATCGAGTTTTTGGTGGCAATGCCCATCAGCATGATCAGGCCAATCAGCGACGGCATGGAGAAGCTTTTGTCTGCCAGCAGCAGCCCGACAAACGCACCGCCCAGTGACAAGGGCAGGGCGGTCAGGATGGTGAAGGGGTGCAAGAAGTCTTTGAACAGCAGCACCAGCACGATGTAGATGCACAACACGCCGGTCAGCATGGCCAGGCCAAAGCTGGCAAACAGCTCGCCCATCATTTCTGCGTCGCCCAGCGTGAGCTGCTTCACACCGGCGGGCAGGTTTTGCAGGCTGGGCAGCTTGGCCACGGCGGCGGTCACGTCGCCCATGGGTGCGCCTGCAAGCTCCACCTCAAAATTGATGTTGCGGGAGCGGTTCAGCCGGTCAATCACCGCCGGGCCGCCAGTGACTTCCAGCGTGGCCACCTGGTTGAGCATCACCGGGCCTTTGAGGCCGGGCACACTCAGGCGGCCCAGCACGTCCAGGTCTTGCCGGGCGCTATCGACCAGTTTCACCACAATGGGCACCTGGCGCTGGCTCAGGTTGAGTTTGGGCAGGGCGGTGTCGTAGTCGCCCACGGTGGCAATACGCAGGGTTTCGCCAATGGCGCTGCTGGTCACACCCAGGTCGGCGGCGCGGGCAAAGTCGGGCCGCACTGCAATTTCTGAGCGGATCAGGCTGGCGCTGGAGATGATGCTGCCCAGGCCGGGAATGGTGCGCAGGTCTTTCTCGACCGCCGCCGCGGCGGTAGCCAAAGCTTGCGGGTCTTCGCCGGTGAGCACCAACACGTATTTCTCACCGTTGCCGCCCAGGCCCACCTTGCTGCGCACCCCGGGCAACTCGGCCATGGCGGTGCGAATGTCGGCCTCAATACCCTGCTTGCGTGGGCGCATGCCGCGCTCGGACAGCAGCACGGTTAATGTGGCTTTGCGCACTTCGGTGGTTCCCGCCGGGGCAAACGGGTCAGAGCCTGCCGCACCGCCGCCAATGGTGGTGTACACACTTTTCACATGCTTCACTTGCATCAGCAGTTGCCGTGCCGCTTCTGCCGAGGCTTGGGTCTGGCTCAAGGTAGATCCGGGCGGCAGTTCGATGTAGACCTGGGTTTGCGAGTTGTCATCCGGCGGAATAAAGCCGGTGGGCAGCAGCGGAATCAGGGCGATGGAGCCAATGAAGAAGGCCCCGGCCAGTCCGATGGTGATCCAGCGGTGGCCGAGGGCCCAGCGGCTGGCACGCAGGTAGGCCGGCATCCAGAACGGGTCTTGGTGCGGGCGCGGGCTGCGTTGCATCACATAGGCGGCCAGCATGGGAGTCAGCAGGCGGGCCACCACCAGCGAGGCAAACACCGCCAGTGCCGCCGTCCAGCCAAATTGTTTGAAAAACTTGCCCGCTATGCCAGACATGAAGGCGGTGGGCAAAAACACCGAGATCAGCGTGAAGGTGGTGGCCACCACGGCCAAGCCGATCTCGTTGGTGGCTTCCATGGCGGCCTGGTACGGCGTTTTGCCCATGTGGAGATGGCGCTCGATGTTTTCCACCTCGACAATTGCGTCGTCCACCAGCACCCCGATCACCAGCGAGAGCGCCAGCAGGGTCACGGTGTTGATGGAAAAGCCCAGGTAAGCCATGCCGATAAAGGCCGGTATCACCGACAGCGGCAAGGCCAGGGCAGACACCAGGGTGGTGCGCCAATTGCGCAAGAACAGCCAGACCACCAGCACCGCCAGCAGCGCACCCTCGTACAGCATCACCCTGGAGGCATCAAACTCCTCGGCCACCGGGGTGACAAAGTCAAAGGCATGGCTGAGTTCAATGTCCGGGTGTTGCGCTTTGAGTTCCTTGAGTGCTTCCTGCACCGCCGCACCCACCTCAACCTCGCTGGCCCCTTTGCTTCGAGTGATCTCAAACCCCACCACCGGTTTGCCATTGAGCAAGGCCAGGGCGCGGGGCTCGGCCACGGTGTCGCGCACGCTGGCCACCTGATCCAGACGCACGCGCTGGCCGCTGCTCAGGGTGAATTCAATTTGCGCCAGTTCTTGCACGGTTTTTACCGTGGCCAAGGTGCGCATGGGTTGTTCGCTGCCGCCCAGGTCGGCCCGGCCACCGGCACTCTCGGTTTGTACCTGGCGCAACTGGCGCGACACGTCGGCCGCCGTGGCCCCTAACGCTTGTAATTTGAGCGGGTCGAGCGCCACTTCGACCTGGCGGCTGACACCGCCGACCCGCACCACCGAGCCGACACCTTTCACCCCCAGCAAACGCCGCGCCACGGTGTTGTCAACAAACCAGCTCAGTGCCTCGTCGTCCATTTGGGCTGAACGGATGGTGAGGGCCAGAATCGGTGAACCTGACAGGTTGACCTTGCTGACCACCGGGTCGCGCACATCGCTGGGCAGGTCGCTGCGCACACCTTGCACCGCACTGCGCACATCGTCCACCGCTTCCTGGGTGGGTTTTTCCAGGCGGAATTCGGCGGTGATGATGACCCCACCGTCTTGCACCTTGGTGTGGATGTTTTTCAGGCCTTGCAGCGGGGCAATCGCGTTTTCCAGCTTGCGGGCCACTTCGGTTTCCAGCTGGGCCGGAGCCGCGCCCGGCAGGGAGGCGGCCACGGTGACGGTGGGAAATTCCAGGTCTGGGAACTGCTGCACTTTCATGGCGTTGAATGACAGCATGCCGGCAAAGCTCAGCAGCACAAAGAGCATCACCGCGGGAATCGGGTTTTTGATGGACCAGGCAGAAAGGTTCATGGTATTTGTTCTTTATGCTCTTTATTTGCTAGCTGCTTGCGCAGGTGTTACTTGCGCTGGAGCACTGTTTGGCTTGGAAGATTGAACCACCCGCACCAGATCACCGTCACTCAGGAAGCTGCCGCCGCTGGCTACCAGCTTGTCCTCGGGCTGCACGCCACTTTGAATCTCGATGGCATCCCCCAGCACCCGGCCGGTTTGCACCTTGAGCTGGCTGACCCGGTTGTCGGCCCCCACCCGGTAGACGGTGCTGAAGCCATCACGCACCACCACGGCGGTTTGCGGCACGCTCAACGCCGCCGAGTGGCCCAGCTCAAACTCACCTCGGGCAAACATGCCGGGCTTGAAGGCCTGGGACGTTCCCTGCAAGTCCACATACACCAGGCCATTGCGGGTGGCCGCATCCACCGTGGGGGCCAACATCCGCACCCGGCCTTTGAGCTGTGCGCCACCGGGGGCCGTCACCAGCACTGCTGTGCCCACAGAGATGCGGCCCAGCTCGGCAGCGGTCACCTCGCCGCGCCACTCCAGGCGGCCCTGGCGGATCAGCTTGAAGAGTTCAGTGCCCGCGCCCAGCACCGCGCCCAGCGTGGCGGTGCGGCTGGAAATGATGCCGCTGTCCGGGGCCAGCACCTGGGTTTGCTTCAGGCGCAGCAGTTGGGAGTCCAGTTGCGCCTGGGTGGAGGCCACGCGGGCTTTGGCGGTTTGTTCCTGCGTCAGGTACTGGTTGATTTGCTGGGCACTCAAGGCCCCGCTGCCTTGCACGGCGCGGGCACGGTCAGCGTTGGCAGCGGCCTCTGCGGCGTTGGCTTGGGCCTCGGCCACGGCGGCGCGGGCCAGAGCCACGTCGGCCTTCACGCTGTCGGTGGCAAAGCTGGCCAGCAGCTGGTCTTTTTTCACGCTGTCGCCCACATTGGCGTGAAGTTCAGCCACCCGCAGGCCGCTGACTTCGGTGCCGATGCTGGCCTCTTGCCAGGCGGCCACACTGCCGTTGGCAGATAGTTTGATTGGCAACAAGCCCGTGCGGGCCTGGGTCAGTGACACGGTGAGGGCGGGTTTGGCAGCGCTGGGGGCCGGTTTCGTGGCCTCAGCAGGGGTGGTTTGTGCCGCCGATGGCTTGGCTGTCCACATGCCCAGGGCGCCCAGGCCCATCAGTGCGGCGGCCAGCAGGCCCAGAGTGAGGGGTTTGAAAGTGAGGTGGTTCATGGTGTGTGCGGTGAAAACGGGGTTTCAAAAAAGGGGGTCAAAGTGGGGCAGGGGTGGTGCTGGCAGCGTCAAAGCCGCCGCCCATGGCGCGGTACAGCGCCACCCAGGCCAGGTTGCGCTCCAGCGCCAGCGACAGTTGGGCCGATTGCGCCGAAAGTGATGTGCGGCGGGCCTCTTCCAGCTCCACCAGGCTGGCCAGGCCCTGGTTGTAGCGGGCTTGGGTGGCTTGCAGGGATTCGGCAAAACCCTGGGTGGAGACTTCGGCGTTGGCCTTGCGGGCATCGGTGCTTTGCAGGTTGACCAGGGCTTCTTCCACTTCGCGCACGGCCTGGCGCACTTTGGCGCGGTAGACGGTCACGGCCTGGGTGTAGTTGGCTTCGCTGGCCACCACATTGGCAGCACGCTGGCCACCGTCAAACAGTGGCAGGTTCAGCGTCAGCGGGCCAAATGACCAGGTGTCCAGCGTGGTGGTTGTGCCCTGGCTGTTGTAGCGCAATGCGCCTATCGAGCCGTTCAGGGTCAGGCTCGGGAAACGTTTCACCTTGGCGGCCCCGACCTGGGCGCTGGCCACCATCACATCACGCTCGGCGGCAAAGATATCGGGCCGCTGGGTCAGTGCTTGTGCGGGCACGCTTGCTATTAAAAAAGGTGCTGCTTGCGCAGGTTTTATAAGGGCTATAGGCATTTTTTGCCTTAAATATGGCTCGGCCATGCCGGTCAGGGCCACCAGGGCTTTGATGTTCAGATCACAAGCTGCTGCTTGTTGCGTGAAGCGGCTGCTGCCTTCTGCCGCGCTGGCGCGGGCCAGGGCAGCACTGGCGGCTGCGGTAAAGCCGGCTTGGGCGCTGAGTTCGGCCAGCCGGGCGGTTTGTTGCCGCGAGGCCGCATCCTGGCGGGCCAGATTGAGCAATTGCAGGCAGGTAGAGAGGCTGTAGTAAGTGTTGGCCACTTCGGCGGCCACCGACACGCGGGCATCGTGCCACAGCGCCTGGCTGCCTTGAAGCTGCTCTTGTGCCGCCTGGCTGGCGACACGGTTGGCCCCCAGCAGGTCAACTTCCCAGGCCGCTTTCAGTTCAAGAG
>VIKI01000146.1:8439-16759 GCA_008080595.1 Comamonadaceae bacterium | reverse complement strand
AGCGGCCAGGGGAGGGGATGCGGCGCTCAGGGTGCTGCTGCCTGCATGTGCCACGGTAGGGGTTTGGGCCTCAGACTCGGCCCCCCACCAGTAGCTTACAAGCGCAGTCAGCACGATCAATGCGCCGCCCAGCCAGAGGGCTTTTTTGCGCCGGGTCACTGTTCAAACCACATGTGTCAAGGCTCAGGTGGATCAGTTGGCGTTGGCCGCCATGTCGGCACGCACCAGGGACACCACGCCGCCCCAGGCACCATTGGTGTAATGGTTGTAGGCCTCGTTGTTGTCACGGAACGCCACGGTATGGAAGCTCCATTTGGTGGAGCCGCCTTCATTGGTGGCCGTGCCCAGGTTCAGGTCATTGCAAAACCAGTCAGACGGGTTGCACAGGCTTCTACCACCGCTGCCAGAGATGCCACCTGCCGAGTGGTAGGCCACGGCCTCGTCGTCCTGCCCTGGCAAGACGGCAGAGTACAGCGTGCCTTTGGCCCCGGCGTACATTTAGAACCACTTGGAGCGGGTCTGGTTGTGGTCGTACAGGGCGCGGGCGGTGGCGGTTTTGAGGTCGGAGGTGAGCGGGTCTGAGACGGCCCAGCTGCCCACGTTGGCCAGCTCGCTGCCGCCAGCGGCCCCGGCGGCCACGTCAACCCACTTGATGTTCCAGCCGACCTGGGTGCTGCCGTCGGTGTTGCCGCAGACCCCTGCGGCATTGGGCGAGGCGTTTTTCTTGCTGCGGGCCGTGCCGCCATAGAGCGACAGGGCGTAGCCGATCTGCAGGTTGCCCGCGCTGTGGGCGGCCACATAACACCAGTTGTTGCCGGTGCAATAGCAGTCCAGCGCGTCACGGATGCGGTAGTTTTGGTCAGAGACATGGCTGAAACCGTCCCAGTTGACGGATTTTTTGTTCACCCCGGCTGCGGTGCTGGCCGGGCCCCAGTAGGTGAAGTCGGCATGGTTGCCGGGTTGTGCGGTGTTGCTGCGGCCATTAACCCAGAGCGAGAAATTGGTGGCCGACACGCCACCGGCAATGAGCAGCATGACGGCCAGCATGGCCTTGATGGCTCTGGATGGGCGTTGCTGAAAGGTTGTGAGGACATCAAAGCGCACAAGAGTCTCCTTGAATCTGGGGTGAATAAAAAGCTGGACAGTATCTTCAGGGTGTCTGATCCGAACAACTGGGGATTACCCGTGCAGTGATTCTGTGATGTGTCGCCCGGAATTGGGTTGGCATGTTCGCATCGGCATATGACAGTGGCGCTACAGCGCATGGCATGTCTTGAAGGATGGCAGGGTGCCACCATATGAGCAGATTGAAGCTTTGGCGTTTTTGCTCTGGCATGGCGCATATCTGAATGTCTGTCTTTCCCCTTTTCCTGATTTCTCTACTTTTGCACGGCTTGGTGGGCTGGCTGCTGGCCCCTGATCTGGCCGCTGTGAGCCCGCTGCTGGGCGCTGCCCTGTGGGTTTGGTTGCTGCTGTCTGCCGGGCTGCTGCCCATGGGCTTTTTGGCCCAACGCCTGCTGACACCCGCGTTGTCCGGGCTGTTGACCTGGCTGGGCTTGTTGTGTATGGGCTTGGGTTCTTCTTTGCTGGTGCTGACGGTGCTGCGTGAAGTGGTGCTGCTGGTTGCCCTGGCGGTTGACTGGTTTTGGCATTCGGTGATTTCAGTGGCAGCTTTTCGCGCTGACAGTGCCCTGATGGTGCCGGTGCTGGCGCTGCTGGTGACGCTTTGGGGGTTTTGGAATGCCCGACGCACGGCGGTGGTGGTGCGGGTCGATGTGCCAATTGCCAACCTGCCTGACGCTTTGCAAGGTTTCCACCTGGCGCAGATCAGTGACATTCATGTGGGGCCGACCATCAAGAGCGCTTATTTGAAACGTATTGTGAAAAAGGTCAATAGCCTGGGGGCCGACATGGTGGCCATCACCGGTGATCTGGTGGATGGCCGTGTGGCTGAGTTGGGTGAGCAGGTGCGGCCCTTGGCGGAGTTGACATCCACCCACGGCAGCTTTTTTGTCACCGGCAACCATGAGTACTATTCTGGGGCACATGGCTGGATTGATTGGCTGCGTGGCCTGGGGATTCGTGTGTTGATGAATGAGCATGTGCTGATTCACCATCACCACGACGCTCAAGACCCCGAGCAGGCCATGGTGGTGGTGGCCGGTGTCACCGATTTCAGCGCCCATCATTTTGACGAAACCCATCGCAGTGATCCTCAGGCCGCCATGGCCGGTGCACCTGCCCAGGCGGTGTTCAAGCTGCTGCTGGCGCACCAGCCGCGCAGTGCGGCAGCGGCCCAGCAGGCTGGTTTTGATCTGCAACTCTCTGGCCACACGCATGGCGGACAGTTCTGGCCCTGGAACCACTTTGTGAAATTCCAGCAACCGTTCACCGCCGGGTTACACAAGTTGCAGTCGCTGTGGGTCTACACCAGCCGGGGCACCGGTTATTGGGGGCCACCCAAGCGCTTTGGTGCGCCTTCGGAAATCACGCTGCTGCGGCTGGTGCGGGCGTGAGCTGAGTCACTGCACAGGTATGATCCATCGCCCCAATCATCCATCGCCTGTTGACCTGAACACTGCCCCCGGATATGCCCTTAACCCAGATGCCGGCCCCTGCCGATCTTCACCCGTTTTGAAGCCAACGGGCGAGCCGGTTTGTCATGGAATTCGGCCGCCAGTTTGTATACCCTGAACTGGTTGGTGTTCCGGGGGCTTTGGGGCCTGGCACTGGCTTACTTGGCGGTGCTGGTGTTTCTGCCACTTTTGACGCTGGGCTTGGGGCGTTTGGTGTTGGACTGGTCGGAGTCGGTTGAGCTGACCGTTGGCTTGATTGGTTTGGTGCTGTTTTTTGTCTTGCCCGGACTCGGGGGCAACGCCCTTTTTTACCGGGCTACCCGCAAAAATATGGAAGCGGCTTTGGCGGCTTCGGCCACTTTTGATCAGGCTTGTGGCTTGTTGGCGAGTCAAAGCAGTTCACGCCAGCGTTTTATCCGTATCTTGGCCACCAATGCAGCGCTTTTGTGCCTGCTGGCCCCTTTGCTGGTGCTGCTGTATGCGCGGTTTTCGACTGAATCTGAATCGGAATCTGTGAGTGCGGCTGAAACGCCTGCCGCAGTGTCGCCGGTGTTTTCGGTTCGGCCATTGGCATCTGCCTCTGCGCCGATGCCGGTCATTGCACCAGCTTCTGCACCTGTTTCTGCACCTGCTTCAGCTGCTTTGCCCACTTCACCCGTGCCCGCAGTATCGCTGCCGCAGCCCGCTGCCTCTGCTCCAGCCCCGGTGGTATCGGCTCCAGCTCCGGCCGTGTCAGCCCCAGCTCCGGTGGTCTCCATGCCAGCTCCGGCAGCATCTGCACCGGCCCGCAAGGCATCAGCTCCACAGCCTGTGGCCTCGGTCGCAGTTCACGCAGTCTCAAAACCGAAGAAACCTTCATCCAGCCCGGCCCGTGCGGGAGATTTTTATGTCAATGTGGGCTTGTTTGCTGAAGTCGGCAATGCCCAGCGGGCGCATGACAAGCTCAGCGCGGCTGATTTGCCGGTGGCGAGTCAGCCGGTACGCAGCCCCAAAGGTGACTTGACCCGGGTTCGGGTTGGGCCATTTGCCAGCCGCAGCCAAGCCGCAGAGGCTGCATTGAAGATCAAGGCCATGAAACTGGATGCGGTGGTGGTGCAGCCATGAGCTGCACCAGATTGTTGCCATGAAATTGCCACTTCGCCTGATCACGCTGGCCCTGGGTTTCGCAACCGGCTTGTTCTCCCCCATGGTTTCAGCTGATGCCCTGTTGCGCTGTGAGCTCACCTATGCGGGCAGCACTCAGGTGCTTGAGGCCACTGCGGTCCGTGATCCGTATCCTGTGCCCAGCGTGGACATCGGTGGGCGCTTCTGGTTCAAAGCCGTGATGGTTGGGCAAGCGGCCCGGGTGGATTACATCAAGCTCTACGCCTATCTGGATACTCCCAAGCAGGCCTTGTTGTTGCAGGAAGCCGTGTACCTGCCGCCATTTCAGACCGGTTCAGCGCCTTACTCTTTGACCGGCAGGCAGCACCTGTATGCCGATGTGATGGAGCGGGAATTGATCTACCACTGCAGCCTGCAAGGGGTGCAGCCATGAGGGTCATGCAAAGTCTTGTGCTGGCCCTGTGGCTGATGGGGGCCGTGGCTTGGGCGGCTGAACCCGTCACGCCGGTCACTCTGGTGTTCGCTGGTGACATCGTGCTGGACGATACCGCAGGTGACATGATCCGCCGGAGTGAAGACCCGTTTGCAGACTTTGAAAAGGTCTTTCAGCAGGCCGACATTCGACTGGGCAATCTGGAGTGTGTGGTGGCTACCACGGGCTCAGCGGGCCAAAAAAACTTCACCTTCCGTGCGCACCCCAATGTGTTGCCAGTGCTCAAGCGCCACTTTGATGCCATGGCTTTGGCCAACAACCATTCGGGCGACTATGGGCGCGAGGCCTTTGCGGAAATGCTGGTGCTGCTGCTCAAGGCAAAGTTGGGGCATTTTGGTGGTGGTCATAACCTGAGCGAAGCCCACACACCGCAGTTGTTTGAGCGCAAAGGTTTGCGTATTGCCGTGCTGGGTTACAACGAATTTATGCCGCGTAGTTTTGAGGCCGATGCCAACGCCCCCGGTGTCGCCTGGAGTGAAGATGAACAAGTGGTGGCCGACATCCAAAAGGCCAGAAGCTATTACCACGCAGATCTGGTCATCCCCGTGATGCATTGGGGTTGGGAAAACGAGCTGGTGGCCAACCCGCGCCAGCGCCAGCTGGCTCGCCTGATGATTGATGCCGGAGCCGATGCAGTGATAGGCGGCCACCCGCACGTAACGCAAGACATTGAGCTGTACAAAGGCAAACCCATCATCTACAGCGTGGGTAACTTTGTCATGAAAGAAACCGACAACAACCGCCAACGCCAAGCCTGGGTGCTGCGCCTGAACCTCACGCCGCAAGGCGTGACCGGCTTCAACACCGTTCCCACCAAGATCAGCATGGACGGCATTCCTGCCCGTGACCAGGCTGCATCCAGCCCCTGCTGGCAGCGGGGGCAGAGTGAGGTGCAGGTGTGTGGTGCGGGGGAGTGAGGGATGACTTGAGCGATGTGTTACACACGATGCAACGGTGAATCACGCAGCAGAGCTGAAATACTCCATGCGCACACTTCTTCTGACCGCCATATCGGCCTATCAACGCTACTTGTCGCCGCACAAGGGTTTTTGCTGCGCTTACCGCGTGCATACCGGGCATCCAAGCTGCTCGGTGCTTGGGTTTCGCGCCGTTCGCCGGTATGGCGTGCTGGCTGGCCTTGGCATTTTGCGCCGTCGCATCTACCTCTGTGGCGTGGCCCACCGGCGATATTCATCGCCACACAAGTGCTCACATCACGCCCAGCGTGGCTTCTGCGACTGCGACCTGCCGTGCGATCTGAGTTGTGATTTTCCAAGCCGCGATGTGGGCTCGTGTTTGGGCGACTTTGCTAATGGCTGCGACTGGCCAGAGCGAAAGCGCAAGAAAGATGAAAAAGAAAAATACGTGTACATCCCGCCGAATAGCGGTATCAAAAAAGCAGCCAGCCCCTCGCGAACAGGTGGATATGCATGAAAGCGCATCCAAACTGAAGAAGCCCGTCACGATGCGGCTGTCAGCGGGAGTGATGCCTGCTACGGTGGTGATGACTGTTGTGGCCTTATCGCTCAACGGGAGTGCGTTGGCGCAAAGAATTTGTGACCCAATGCCGATCGCAGTGGTGGTCACATTTGAAGAACGCGCCGTGGCACTTGACTTGGCGCAAAGAGAAAAGCTGGCTTCGGCATGGAACCATGCTTCTCAATTTCCGTTGAAATATGTCTTTCTTGAACCCAAGGTTGCCGAGTCTGAAGGTTCGCAAACTGAACGTAAAAACCTGGCGCTTCGGCGCAGCCAGTACATCCAGGCATTCCTGGTGCAAGCTGGTGTGCGAGCAGCTGCGATAGACACATCGCTGACCTACGCCTTGCATCATGACGGTCCACCGGGGCATTGGAGCAACAGGGCAACGCAAATCTCAATCTTCGTGAGCCATCCAGTTGATGAGATGCGAAACTGCCTGAAAGGGGAATAACTGTGCAGCTCAAAAATCAATTGCCAAACACCCCAAGCCTTCATAAGGATTATTTGCCCGGCTCTATCGGCAGAATTGCCGAGTTACATGCCCGCTATTACAGCGAGCTGGTTGGCTTTGGTCTGCCTTTTGAGAGCAAGGTGGCACGCGAGCTTGCTGAGTTTTGCGAGCGTTATGACAGCGAGCGCGATGGGCTTTGGCTGGTGCTGCAAGACGGTCACATTGAGGGCTCGATTGCCATTGACGGCTCCCACGCCGAGCAGGACGGGGCGCATCTGCGCTGGTTCATCACCTCGGACAAACTGCGCGGAACAGGCATGGGCTCGGCACTGCTTGCGTCGGCCATGGCGTTTTGTCAGGCGCGGCAGTACCAGCGGGCGTATCTGTGGACGTTTGAAGGCCTGGATGCCGCACGCCATCTCTATGAAAAGTTTGGTTTTCGCCTGGTGTTTCAGCAGCGCGGCAGGCAGTGGGGTGCAGAGGTGAATGAGCAGCGCTTTGAGCTTCAGACTTGAGTTCTCAAATCGCCACCATCTGCCGCACCCCATCGGCTTCCATATTGGCCCCCAGCCCTTGGGCTTTGACGGCACCGCGTTCCATCACCACGTAGTTGTCGGCCAGCTCCTGGGCGAAGTCGTAGTACTGCTCGACCAGCACGATGGCCATGTCGCCACGGTCAGCCAGCATACGGATGACGCGGCCAATGTCTTTGATGATGCTGGGCTGAATGCCTTCGGTGGGCTCATCCAGCATCAGTAGTTTGGGGCCAGCGGCCAGGGCGCGGGCGATGGCCAGTTGCTGCTGCTGGCCGCCAGACAGGTCGCCGCCTCGGCGGTTGAGCATTTGCTTCAAGACCGGGAACAACTCGAACAGTTCAGGCGGAATCGGTGTGCTGGCGGGCTTGTAGGCCAGGCCCATGCGCAGGTTCTCTTCCACCGTTAATCGGGCAAAAATCTCGCGGCCTTGGGGGACGAAGCCGATGCCTGCTCTTGCACGTTCGTAGGGGGTGGCGTTCTGGATCGGTTTGCCGTCGAATTCGATGCTGCCGGTTTTGATCGGCACCAGGCCCATCAGGCTTTTGAGCAAGGTGGTTTTGCCGACACCGTTGCGGCCCAGGATGACGGTGACCTTGCCTAAAGTGGCTTGCAGGTTCACGTCGCGCAGGATGTGGGAGCCGCCGTAGTATTGGTTGATGTTGGTGACGTTCAGCATGCTCATCTGCCCAAATAAACTTCGATAACCCGCTCATCCGCCTGCACCTGCGCCAACGTCCCCTGCGCCAGCACCGAGCCGTCGCACAACACGGTGACGATGTCCGAGATGGTGTTGATGAAGCTCATGTCATGCTCCACCACCATCAGCGAATGTTTGCCCTTCAAAGACAAAAACAGCTCCGCCGTGCGCTCGGTTTCCTCATCGGTCATGCCCGCCACCGGCTCGTCCAGCAACAGCAGCTTGGGGTCTTGCATCAGCAACATGCCGATCTCCAGCCACTGCTTCTGCCCGTGACTGAGGTAACCCGCCTGGCGCGACACGCTGTCTGCCAGATGGATGGTGTGCAGCACCTCGGCCAGCCGGTCACTCTGGGTTGAATCCAGCTTGAACAGCATTGAGGCGGTGACGGCCTTGTTGGTTTTCAAAGCCAGCTCCAGGTTTTCAAACACGGTGAGCTGCTCAAACACCGTCGGTTTCTGGAACTTGCGGCCAATGCCCATCTGGGCGATTTCAGATTCTTTGTAGCGCAGCAGGTCGATGGTGCTGCCAAAAAACACCTGGCCCGAATCCGGGCGGGTTTTGCCGGTGATGATGTCCATCATGGTGGTCTTGCCGGCACCGTTGGGGCCGATGATGCAGCGCAGCTCACCGGGGGCAATGTCCAGGCTGAGCTGGTTGATGGCCTTGAAGCCGTCAAAACTCACGTTCACGTCTTCCAGGTACAGGATGCGGCCATGGGTGGTGTCTACTTCACCGGGGATGGCCAGGCGCGAGAAAGCCGCCTCGCGGCCACCGGATTCGGTGTTGCCGCTTTTGCCCGGGTGGGCTGCAAGGTAGCGCTCGGCATGGCGGGCGTTTTGCTCCATCAGTTCGGGGGTCATTTCGCGCCACCTTTCAACTTTTTGACCAGTCCCACCACACCGTCAGGCAGGAACAGCGTGACCCCAATGAACAAGGCTCCCAGAAAATACAGCCAGAACTCGGGGTAGGCCACGGTGA
>VIKI01000146.1:0-8382 GCA_008080595.1 Comamonadaceae bacterium | reverse complement strand
CCGATCAGCGTGGCGCGGCCTCCCACGGCGGCCCAGATGGCCATCTCGATCGAGTTGGCCGGGCTCATTTCACTCGGGTTGATGATGCCCACTTGCGGCACGTACAAGGCCCCGGCCACGCCACACATCATGGCCGAGATCGTCCAGATGGTGAGCTTGTAGCCGAGCGGCGAGTAGCCGCTGAACATGACGCGGGTTTCGGCATCCCGCACCGCCTGCAGCACCCGGCCAAATTTGCTGTTGATCAGCCAGCGGGCCATCAAAAAGAAGCCCAGCAAGGTCACACCGGTCATGACAAACAAAGTCATGCGCATGGTCGGCGTGGCAATCGGAATGTCCAGAATCCGCTTGAAATCGGTAAAGCCGTTGTTGCCACCAAAGCCAGTTTCATTTCGGAAAAACAGCAGCATCGCCGCAAAGGTCATGGCCTGGGTGATGATGGAAAAGTACACCCCTTTGATGCGTGAGCGAAAGGCAAAGTAGCCAAACACAAAGGCCACGATGCCCGGCACGGCGATGATCAGGAACAGGGTTGCGATGAAGCTGTCAGAAAACGTCCAGTGCCAGGGCAGTGTCTTCCAGTCCAGAAACACCATGAAGTCGGGCAGGGCGCTTTTGTAATTGCCTTCCAGCCCAATCTGGCGCATCAAATACATGCCCATGGCGTAGCCGCCGAGTGCAAAAAACAAGCCGTGACCCAGGCTCAAAATGCCGGTAAAACCCCAGATCAAATCCATCGCCAGGGCGCAGATGGCGTAACACATGATGCGGCCCAGCAGCCCCACACCGTAGTCGCTCAGGTGGAATACGCTGCCCGCAGGCACCCCCAAATTCAGCACGGGGGCCACGGCGCAAACCACAATCAGCGCGACCAGAAAAACGGCCCAGCCGCTGCGGCTCAGCAAGGGGGCCGGTTGGGGAAGAGAAATGGCGTTTATAGGTGTGCGCATGGTCAGGCCTCGGCCGAGCGGCCCTTCATGGCAAAGATGCCCTGGGGTCGCTTTTGAATAAAGATGACTTTTGAATAAAGATGATGATGAACACCAGCACCGCAATCTTGGCCAGCACCGCACCGGCCCAGCCTTCCAGAAACTTGTTCAAAATGCCCAGGCCCAAAGCGGCGTAGACCGTGCCCGCCAGCTGGCCGACACCGCCCAGCACCACCACCATGAAGGCATCGACGATGTAGCCCTGGCCCAAGTCTGGCCCCACGTTGCCGACCTGGCTCAGGGCGCATCCGGCCAAGCCCGCAATGCCGGAACCCAGGGCAAAGGCATAGGTGTCAATACGTGCCGTGTTGACACCCATACACGAGGCAATCGGGCGGTTTTGCGTGACCCCGCGCACAAACAGGCCCAGCCGTGTTCGGCCAATCAGCCAAGCCACCGAGCCCAGCACAAAGAGGGCAAAACCAATGATCACCAGGCGGTTGTAGGGCAGCGACAAATTGCCCAGCACCTGCACGCCGCCACTCATCCATGACGGGTTTTCCACCCCCACGTTTTGGGCGCCAAACAGCGTGCGTACCAACTGCATCAGCATCAGGCTGATGCCCCAGGTGGCCAGCAGGGTTTCCAGCGGGCGGCCATAGAGGAAGCGAATCACCGAGCGCTCCAGCGCCGCACCCATCAGGGCGGCGGCCAGAAAAGCCACCGGCACCGCGGCCAGCAAATACCAGTCAAACGCGCCGGGCAGGAATTTTTGAAACAGGCCTTGCACCACGTAGGTGGCGTAGGCCCCAATCATCATCAGCTCGCCGTGCGCCATGTTGATCACGCCCATCAACCCGTAGGTGATGGCCAGACCCAACGCCACCAGCAGCAGGATCGAGCCCAGGCTGATGCCGCTGAACAGCGCACCCAGTTTGTCGCCCCAGGCCAGCGCAGATTCCACCTGGCGCAGCGCCGCGCCCAGGGCGGCTTTGACTTCTGAATCCGGCTCCTGCTCCAGTCGCGCCAGCAGCATGGTTTTGGTGTTGGCCTGGCCGCTGTTGGCCAGCAGTTTGGCTGCTTCGATGCGCTTGGCCTTGTCAGTGCTGTTCAACAGGGCGGCCGCACGCACCATGCCGAGCTGGTCTTTGATACCGGGGTTTTGTTCGGTGGCCAGGGCTTTTTCAATCAAGGGCAGCTTGGTTTCATCCGCATCACTTTGCAGTTGTTTGACTGCGGCGGCACGTACCGTGTCGTCTTTGGAAAACAGCTTGAGCGCAGCCAGGGCGGAGTCAATCTCACCGCGCATGCGGTTGTTGTTGATCACGTCTTCGGCATCGGCGGGTAGGGCAAGTTCAGCACCGGTGACGGCATCAAAGGCTTTGTTGTCCTTGAGCACCAACACCTTGTCACCGGCAACTTTGACGGCATCGTCCGACAAGGCTTGCAGAAAAGCGGCGGTCTTGTCGTCAGCCACCTGCATGGCTTTGGCAAGCGCTTCCACCCGTGCATCGGTTTCGCCGATTGTGATGCTTTTTACCTCATCAGCGCTTATGGCATAAGCGCTAGCAGCTATGAAAAGTGTAGTGGTTAGGAAAAGTCTTTTAAGCATGGTCAGAACCTGTAGGGTGGGCACGGTGGCAAGTGCCCACGCTGCAATTTCCTGCTGTTTTGGCGGTTTGAAGTCGGGTTACGCCTGGCGGCTAACCCGACCTGCTGACTTACTTCTTGGCAGGTTCGTCAGGCTTGGATGCATTGCCTTCGATGAACGGAGACCATGGTTTGGCTTTCACCGGGCCAGGTGTCTTCCAGACCACGTTGAACTGGCCATCGGCCTTGATCTCGCCAATGAACACGCTCTTGTGCAGGTGGTGGTTTTTCTCGTCCATCTTGCTGACGATGCCACTGGGGGCCTTGAAGGTCTGGCCGGCCATGGCGGCAATCACCTTGTCGACTTCGGTGGACTTGGCTTTCTCAACCGCTTGTTTCCACATGTTGATGCCGATGTAGGTGGCTTCCATCGGGTCGTTGGTCAGTGGCTTGTCCATATGGCCAGGAATCTTCTTGGCTTTGGCATAGGCGCTCCACTTGGCGATGAACTCGGTGTTGGTCGGGTTCTTGATCGACTGGAAGTAGTTCCAGGCGGCCAGGTGGCCGACCAGTGGCTTGGTGTCCACACCACGCAACTCTTCTTCGCCCACCGAGAAGGCCACCACGGGCACGTCTTTGGCTTTCAGGCCCGCGTTGCCGAGTTCTTTGTAGAACGGCACGTTGGAGTCACCGTTGATGGTGGACACCACAGCGGTCTTGCCACCGGCGCTGAACTTCTTGATGTCAGCCACGATGGTTTGGTAATCTGAGTGACCAAACGGTGTGTATTTTTCGTCAATGTCCTTGTCAGCCACGCCCTTGGATTTGAGGTAGGCACGCAGGATTTTGTTGGTGGTGCGGGGGTAGACGTAGTCGGTGCCCAGCAAGACCCAGCGCTTGGCTGCGCCACCGTCTTTGCTCATCAAATAGTCCACGGCGGGAATGGCTTGCTGGTTGGGCGCTGCACCGGTGTAGAACACGTTTTTGGACAGCTCTTCACCTTCGTACTGCACCGGGTAGAACAGCAGGCCGTTCATTTCTTCCACCACCGGCAACACCGACTTGCGGCTCACCGAAGTCCAGCAGCCAAAGATCACATCGACCTTGTCCTGACCGAGCAACTGCTTGGTTTTTTCAGCAAACAGCGGCCAGTTGGAAGCCGGGTCAACCACCACAGGCTCCAGCTTCTTGCCGAGCAAACCTCCCTTGGCGTTGATTTCGTCAATCGCCATCAGCACGGTGTCTTTCAACACGGTCTCAGAAATGGCCATGGTGCCAGACAAGCTGTGCAAGATACCGACCTTGATGGTGTCAGCAGCGTAGGAAGGCAGTGCCGATAGGGTGGTAAGTGCGACGGCAGCGGTGAGTGCCTTGAGGGTAAAACGACGTGAGTTCAAAGATGACATGTGTGCTACTCCAGAGTTGATGAAACCGTTGTCGCCGGGTGTCTGTCTGAGCTTGGGTTCAGGCTTTCAAGCGGCGATGGAGTGACTGTAGGCAAGCACACAGGTTTGGGAAATACGCCGAGTGGCGTATGAGCCGCATCCTGAAACAGTATGATGGAACCGCTGCCAACAAGAGCAACACCTGAACAAGGAGGGAGAGCTATGGATGCGTTAAAGATTATTTACCGCTTCAGCACGGCGGAGGGAGCCAGCGAGACCTTTGTGGTGAGCCTGGACCCGGTCAGTCTGGCCTTGCGATACCCTGCGCGTTCTGCGTTACCCACCTGGACTCGATTGGTTCATCACCAGTGCCCCCATTGCCCGCTGGCAAGCAGTGGCAAAACCGATTGCCCGATGGCAGAGGCATTGCTTGACTTGCAGAATTTTGCCGGTCACCTTGACTCTTTCAAGCCGTTGGAGGTCAGCATCACCACTGCCGAGCGTGACATTCGTACCCAGGTGCCTGCGCAACGCGCTTTCAGTTCCCTGATGGGTTTGCTGATTGCCACATGCCACTGCCCCGACGTGACCTGGTTAAGACCCATGGCACGCTTTCACCTGGCGATGGCCACCGAGGAGGAGACCATCTACCGTGCAACCTCCATGTATTTGCTGGCCCAGTATTTCCGGCACAAGAGAGGCGCTGTGCCAGACTTGTCGCTGGATGGGCTGCGCAAGCGTTACCAGCGATTGCATGAGATCAACGTGGCCATGGCGGCGCGTCTTTCCAGTTCAGTTGACAAAGACGGCTCAGTCAACGCCGTCATCTTGCTCGACCTGTTTGCCAAGACCATGCCTTATTCGGTGGCTGACTCGGTGGCAGAACTCGAATACCTCTTTCATCCCTATTTTGATTCCTGATATCAGCGATCTTGCCGTCAGGACTCCGGCGCATTAACAATTTGTTGCACTTGATCAATGGATTGACACAAATTTGTCGCATGTTCGGGTTTATCCTGACGGGCCTATGTGGGGCTTGGGTGTATTTTTCGGCTGTGCAGTGTGCAAGCCGTTTGACCCGTCTCAGGTAGTACAAACAAGGAGAGAAATAAGATGAGTATTCACACCCCAACCCCGATGTCCATTGCAACCCCCGGCAGTTCGCCGGCCTCTGAAACCCTGATTGCACAACTGGTCGGCCAGGTTTATGAAATTGCCCCCCCAGCCGAGCGCAGTCGCCTGTTGGAGCACCTGCTCAAGCCCTTGGGGGTGCTCTCGCTGGTGGCCATTGCCAACGGCATATTTGCCTCGATCCGCTTTCGCAGTGGCTGGCCCGACATTTATGTTCGGGCCGAAGATGCTCAAAAAGTCCAGTCTGATGATGTGGTCACCCTGGTCAACTATGTGCAGCAGGTAAGTGCTCAGGCTGTCGACGGGCTGGCTGACATGCTGGTGGGCATTGCCGGCTCTGCGGCTGCCGCCATGTTGGTTACCTTGCTGATGCAGCGTTCCAGAAACCGCAGGGCAGAAGACCGTTGTCTCTAAGCAAATCAGGCCAATAAGGGCCTGAGCGGGTTACCGTCATGGTGATTTCAGCCTCAGCCCCAATGGGGGATGCAGCATCCGGTTATTGGTGGCCGTGAGATTCATTCGTTGACAATCCACGCCACAATGTCCACCGGTTCATGCGCTGGCATGAACCATTTCCTGCATTTCACTTAGGGCGATCACGGATGAAATTGAAAATTTGGGGGCTGATTTTTGCCTTTGTCACCGCCGCGCAGAGCCTATCGCTGGCTGCCAATCAGCCCACTTCTGAGCCACTGACTCCCCGAGCCCAGGAAGCCCGGGCCGCCCACATGGCAGCCGAACTGTTGTCGCGTTATCACTACAAGCCGATGCCGCTCGATGATGCCTTGTCGGGCCGGATTTTTGACCAATACCTCAAGGCACTTGACCCGGAGAAGGTGTTTTTTGTCCAGTCTGACATTGACCAGCTTGCCGAGCGGCGAACCAAGCTGGGCTCAGACATGGTTCGGGATGACCTGAGTGCTCCCTTTGCCATCTTCAACCTCTATGTCAAACGGGCTACTGAACGGCTGACTTACGCACGCACTTTGCTGAAAAGTGGAATTGATTTTCAAAAATCCGAAAACTACCAACTGACCCGCAACAAACAGGCTTGGTCCAAAGATGAAGCCGATGTGCGTGAGTTGTGGCGCAAAAGGGTCAAAAGTGACTGGCTGCGCTTGCGTCTGGCAGGCAAGGATGACAAGGCCGTTGTCGACGTGCTGGACAAGCGTTACGCCAACATGCTCAAGCGCATGGGGCGGGTCAACAGCGAAGACGCTTTCCAGATTTACATGAATGCCTACACCACGGCCATTGAGCCCCATACCAACTACATGGCACCCCGCACGGCGGCCAATTTTGATATTTCAATGAGCCTGTCTTTGGTGGGGATAGGCGCAGTGCTGACCGAGGTGGACGATTACACGACCATTCGGGAGCTGGTGCCCGGCGGGCCAGCGATTTTGTCGGGGCAGTTGTCGGCGGGAGACCGCATTTTGGGTGTGGCCCAAGGTGAAAATGGTTCCATGACCGACATCATGGGCAACCGCCTGGACGATTCGGTGGCGCTGATTCGGGGCGCTCCTGACACCGTGGTGCGGCTGGACGTGCTTCCTGCGGCAGCCGGGCCGGATGGCAAACACAAGCTGGTGACACTGGTGCGCAAGCCCATCAGCCTGAAAGAGCAAGCGGCAAAATCATCGGTGCAAGAAGTTTCAGACGGCAAGGTCACCCGGAAAGTCGGCGTGATCACCCTGCCATCGTTTTATGAAGATTTTGCGGCCAAACAGCGTGGCGACAAAGCTTACAAGAGTGTCTCCAGGGATGTGGCGCAGCTGCTTGCCGAGTTGAAAAGCCAAAAGGTTGACAGCATTCTGGTGGACTTGCGTAACAACGGCGGCGGTTCGTTGGTCGAGGCGGTGGATTTCACCGGCCTGTTCATTGGCAAAGGCCCGGTGGTGCAGGTGCGTAGCGCCAATGGGCGGGTGACATTGGAGCAATCTGAACAAGCCAGTGCAGCCTGGGATGGCCCACTGGGTGTGCTGATCAACCGTTCCTCTGCTTCGGCCTCTGAAATTTTTGCGGCAGCGATTCAGGATCATGGCCGCGGGGTGATCATTGGCGAGCCCAGCTTTGGCAAGGGTACGGTTCAAACCATGGTTGACCTGGATCGTGTGGCCAATAACAAAACACCACAGTTTGGTGAACTCAAAATGACCATTGCGCAGTTTTTCCGTATCAACGGGGGCACGACCCAATTGCGCGGGGTGATGCCAGACATCAGTTTCCCATCCAGCTTTGATGCAGGGGAATTTGGCGAATCCAGTTTTGACAATGCGTTGGCGTGGACGCAGATCAAACCCGCCAGCTACAAGCCTAAAGCTGATTTGCAAGGTTTGCTACCCACACTGACGGCCCGGCACGATGCACGGATTCAAAAAGACAAAGGCTTTCAATACCTTCTTGAAGACATTGCCGAGCTCAATGTTCAGAGAAAACGCAACGAAATTTCCCTGAATGAGGCGGTGCGACGCAAGGAACTGGCCACCCAGGAGGCCCGGCTGGCAGCCCGCAAGATGGCTGCGGTCAGTGGCAAGTCTGAGCCAGCCAGGGATGTCGTGCAACGTGACGATGGGCTGCAAGCGGATGAACGTAACCTGGCCACCGAGTTGGCTGAAGAAAAGGCCCGCAAGAATGACAAAGACATTTTCCTGATCGAAGCCGTTCAGGTTCTGGCCGATGAAGTGGCCTTGCGCCAATCGAACCTCAACCTGGCTTCACGCACCAAACCCGTGTCGGCAGTGACAGCCCAGTAGGCCTCACACCAACCCGCAAAGCCGTATTTCCTCTCGCAAGTCTGCGGCAAACGCATCAGACAGCAGCATCCTGGTGGAGAGCTGCGGAAAAATGATGGCATAGCGCGAGGCAATCGCCTCCTTGACCGGGCGCACCACCAGATCAGCCCCGGCAAAGGGGGCCGCTGTCCAGTGTGACACCAGGGTGATCCCCGCACCTGCGGCCACCAGCGCACAAGCGATGGATGAGCTCGGTGTTTCCAGTACCACATTGGGGGCCACGCCGAGTGAAGAAAAGGCCTCATCCATCTGGTAGCGCACAAAGCTGTGCTGCGACAGCATCACCATACGTTCGCCATCCAGGTCTTTTAATGAAATTTGCGACTTTGCAGCCAGGTGATGACCGGCGGGCATCACCGCCATGGAGGGCACGGGCTCCAGCGGCTCAATTTCGATGGCGGGGCGCGACAGAGGCAACTCGACGATGCCCACGTCGAACTGCCGCGTTGACACCAGCTCAGCAATCTGGCGCGAGGGCAGGCTTTGCACAAACACCGTCACGTTCGGGCGAGTGGATTGAAACCGGGCAATGGCGCGTGGTGTCAGCCACTG
>VIKI01000145.1 GCA_008080595.1 Comamonadaceae bacterium | reverse complement strand
CAGCGTGTTTAAACGCCAGATCATTCAGCCTTGCTTCTCGGGGTGAGCTGAGTAGTTACTATTCTTGAGCACCATGAACTGCCTCACCACCGCCTGGACGGCCCACGCTCCTGAATTACGTGGCTGGTTTCGCCACCGCGTCGGCAACACCGCGCTGGCTGACGACTTGCTGCAAGACCTGTTTTTGAAAGCCCTGCGCCAGGGTGAGCGTTTTTGTGATGTGCGCAATGCCCGCGCCTGGCTGTTTGAGGTGGCGCGTAACCTGCTGGCGGATCATTTGCGGCTGGCCCACCACATGGTGGAGTTGCCCGAAGACCTGAGTGCACAAGAGGACGACACCGCGACGGTGGACACCTTGAGCGTCTGCCTTCCACGGGTGCTGTCTGAACTGAGCCCCGAAGACCGTGAGGCCATCACTTTGTGTGACCTGCAAGGCATGGCGCAGGCCGAGTTTGCCCAGCTCAAGGGACTCAGCCTGAGTGCCGCCAAATCCCGGGTGCAGCGCGCCCGCGTGCGCCTGCACGCCCAGATGAGCCAAGCCTGTCAGGTCAAGCTGGATGAAGTCGGCCGTGTGAGCGACTTTGTGCCCCGCGCTGGCTGATCATGATGGATTATTTAAACGCTATCAAATATGCAGCTTCTTGCGCTTGTTGGGTAAGTGGTTGAAAGTGGATTTGTTCGCAGATTCCGCAAATGTGTGGTTCGGTTTGCGCACCTAGAATGACGAAATGTCAAAGAATCTTTCGCCTGTATCACGCGCTTCCAGCTGCATGGATGGGCTGTGGAGTGGTCGCTTGGGCATGAGTGAATTTTGAAAATGGAGACCAATGACATGCGCGAAAACTGGCCTTATCCCGGTGCGCGGTGGTGGAAGTTTGATTTCCACACCCATACGCCAGCCTCAAAAGACACCAAGGCTTGGCAGCAATCCATTGGCACCCCTGATGCCTTGACTCCAGAAAAGTGGTTGCTCAAATACATGGCCGCCGGGATCGACTGTGTGGCGGTGACGGATCACAACAGCGGTGCTTGGGTGGATCAACTCAAGACGGCCTATGCCGCCATGAAAAACCAGCCACCGGCAGGGTTTCGGGAGTTGCACCTCTATCCTGGTGTCGAAATTTCGGTGCATGGCGGCTTTCACTTGCTGGCAATTTTTGGCACCGAAGCCAACTCCAGTGACATCGACACCCTGCTTGGTCAAGTCGATTACGACGGCACCAAGGGCGACAGTGACGGTGTGACCCGCAAGGGTGCAGGTGATGTGGTGCAGGCCGTGTTGAATGCGGGTGGCCTGCCCATTCCAGCCCATGTGGACGACAAAAAAGGTCTGTTGCAGTTGAAATCCGATGGCGGTGCACAAACTGTACTGGATCATCACTCTTTGATGCAGGTTTTGAACCACCCCGGGGTTTTCGCGATGGAAGTCGTGAATCCAGCCGCCAACAAACCTGTCGCCTACACACAAACCAAGTTGAAATGGTCAGAGGTCATAGGCTCGGATTGCCACAGCTTTCAAGGTGTAGCGACGCCAGGCTCCCGCTACACCTGGATCAAGATGGCCCAACCTTCACTGGAAGGTTTGCGTCTGGCTCTGCTGGATGGACAAGGTATCTCGGTGCGACGCAGTGATGACCTGGGTACTTTCTCACCCTTTGACAAACCTGAGCACTTCATTGAAAACATCGAAGTGACGGATGCCCACTTTATGGGACGAGGCAATAAGCCCACAGAGCTGTCACTCAACCCCTGCTTCAATGCCATCGTGGGGGGGCGCGGCACGGGCAAGTCCACACTGGTGCATGCGCTGCGCCTAGCCTACCGAAGAGAGCGCGAACTCGCACCCAACAGTGAAGCTGGAGAAACCTTTGTGCGCTTCAACAAGGTAGCCCGTCAACACAGTGATCAGGGCGGGTTGCTAACAAACACGTGCATTACCGTGACACTGCACCGCGATGGTGTGCGCCATCGCCTGCATTGGCCACAAAACGGCCAGGTTGCCGTGGTTGAAGAATGGGATGAGGCCACCACACAATGGAAGACTTCAGGCAGCCAAGCGGTAAGCCCGCAACGCTTCCCCTTGCGCTTGTTCAGTCAAGGACAAATTGCCGCATTGGCGGGTGACAGCCAGCAGGCTTTGCTTCAGGTGATTGATGAAGCTGCCGGCACCAACCATGCGCAACAAACGCTGGAAGAATCCAAACGCACCTTCCTGTCCACTCGTGCAAGATTGCGCGAGCTGGCCGGCAAGCTCAGCGCCCGTGATGCCCTCAACGTCAGCTTGCAGGATGTGCAGCGCAAGCTGGCCCGGTTTGAAGCCGCGCACCACGCAGATGTGCTCAAGACCTATCAGCGAACCAGTCGCCAGTGGCGAGAGCTCGATCGGCAGTTTGATGCCGTTACGGAAATGTCCAATCGCCTGCAAACCTTGGCCGAAGACTTGCTGGCCGAAGACCTGCCCGGCGGTTTGTTTGATGAAACCGGGGACGCAGAGGCTTTGGGTATCGTGCAGCAATTGGCAAAAGCCGTCGAACTCGTCAAGACACAGGTACAGACTGCAGCTCAATTGCTGTCCGACAAAGGTTCAGCCTTGCGGACGCAGTTGTCAGACAGTGACTGGCAGCGGCAAGTCGAACATTCCAAGGTGGCGTATGAAGCGCTGAAAACCGATTTGCTGACGCAAGGGGTCAATGACCCGAGCGAATACGGACGCTTGGTGCAAGAGCGTCAACACATGGAGACGGAGTCCAAGCGTCTGGATGCCTTGCAAATGCAGTTTTCAGATTTAACCGAACTTGCCAATGCACAGCTTGAATCGGTGTGGCAAGTGCGCCGAAACGTCAGCGCGGTGCGGACATTGTTTTTGCAGCAAGCACTTGCAAACAACCGCTTTGTACGCATCCATTTAACGCCCTACAGCCGTGATGCCCAGGCGATAGAACGTTCGCTGAGAGTCTTGTTGGGAACTGCGGATAAATTCAAGGACGATATTTATGCCGAGGCTCAAGGCGACACGCCAGCCAAGGGGCTGATTGCCGACTTGCTGGGGGCAGTCGAATTATTTGACACCCCGCAAGCGCCAGAGTCACAAGTCTTCGAGGATGAGCTCAAAAAACTGCAGGAAAAACTTGTCAAAGCCTGTCAAGGCGCTGGCGAATTTGGGGGCTGGTTCAATAAATATTTGCAGGGTGAAGCTCAGAAACGTCCCGAACTGGTAGACCATATCCTGAGCTGGCAACCTGACGACGGTTTGCGCGTTGATTACAGCCGCCAAGGCGATGGTCTGGAGTTTCAATCCATCGATCAGGCATCTGCTGGTCAGCGTGCCGCAGCCATGCTGGCGTTCCTGCTAGCCCACGGCAACGAGCCTTTGGTGCTGGATCAGCCCGAAGACGACCTGGACAACCATTTGATCTACAGCCTGGTGGTGCAACAAATTCGCGCCAACAAACAGCGCCGCCAACTCATCATCGTGACGCACAACCCCAACATCGTGGTCAACGGCGATGCGGAAATGATCCACGCGCTTGACTTCAATCACCAATGTTTTGTCAGTCAAAAAGGTTCTTTGCAAGACAAGCGCATGCGCGACGAGGTTTGCAAAATCATGGAAGGCGGCAAGGATGCGTTTGAGCGCCGTTACCAACGCCTTGGAAGAGAGATATAGCCATGTTTGACAACCGTGCTGAGCTGATCGAAAAAATCCGTTTGGGTGAGGATTCTTATCTGGAGCTGAAAGAAGTCCGCTTTGCCGGTGGCAGAGTCACCGCCCCTCATCGTGACTCGCTGGCCGATGAGTTGGCTGCTTTTGCCAACAGCCGTGGCGGCGTGTGTGTGCTGGGGGTGGACGATGCCCGCGAGGTTCTGGGCGTGCCGCTGGATCGGCTGGATGCGGTGGAAGATTTTGTGCGAGAAGTCTGCGTGTCTTCAGTGGTCCCGCCGCTTGCACCGGTGATCGAACGCATCAGCCTTCCCAGCAGCGCAGGGGACATGCAAGCAGTCCTGAAGATTGATGTGCAGCGCAGTCTGTTTGTTCACAAAAGCCCAGGCGGATACCTGCATCGTGTCGGCAGCGCCAAGCGTGAGATGGCACCGGATTACCTTGCACGCTTGTTTCAGCAGCGCAGCCAAGTACGCATCATCCGCTTTGATGAGCAACCGGTACCCGGTGCAACCCTGGATGATTTGCAACCTGAACTCTGGCAGCGCTTTGCCAGTCCACGAATCAACGATAGCCGAGAAGTGTTGCTTGACAAACTTGCCATGGCGCGAATGGACACCGATGGATCGCTTCGACCCACCGTCACCGGAGTGCTGATGGCCACGTCCGATCCCAGGCGTTGGTTGCCCAATGCCTTTATTCAGGCCGTGGCCTATCGGGGAACTGCGGTGCAACCTCAGGGTGATCAAGCCTACCAATTGGATGCGCAAGACATCTCCGGGCCACTTGACCAACAAGTTTTGGCTGCTTGCCATTTCGTCAGGAAAAACATGCGCGTGACGGCCAGCAAGAGCGAGGGCCGTCATGATCGTGCCCAATTTGACATGACCGCCGTCTTTGAGGCCATGGTGAACGCTGTGGCACACCGGGACTACTCGATTCACGGCGCGAAGATTCGTCTGCGCCTGTTTGAAGACCGCCTGGAGCTGTATTCGCCGGGCTCGATTCCCAACACCATGACAGTGGACAGCTTGCCCTACCGACAAGCGGCCAGAAACGAGGAAGTCACCAGTCTCCTGGCCAAATGCAGCGTCCCGGAGCAAGAACGTGGTTTGTCGGGCCGCAGTGCCATGATGGATAAACGTGGCGAGGGCGTTCAGATTATTCTGGACAGCACAGAAAAACTCGCCGGTGTGCGGCCAATCTATCGCCTGCTGGACGAGTCAGAGTTGCTGCTGGTGATACCGGCTGCTTCTTTGGACTGATTTTTCCACACTCACCACGCCACCCCTTTCCCCGCCAACTGCACAGCCAGAAAATCAATCAGCAGCCTGACCTTGGCCGAGACGTGTTGGCGGGTTGGGTAAACCGCATAGATGCCCAGCTCAACCGATCGGAATTCGGGCATCAACTCCACCAACGTGCCCTGTGCCAAATCCTGCCCGACCAGAAAACTGGGTTGCAAGATGATGCCCTGGTGCGCCAGGGCCGCCGCACGGCAGGTGTCGCCGCTGTTGGTGCGGATGCAGGGCCGGGTTGCCACACTCACCGGCCCTTGTGGCCCGTCAAAGCGCCATTCATCCCGGCCAGACCAGTAGCTGTAGGCAATCACCGCGTGGTTCGCCAAATCACTCGGGTGCATCGGTGTGCCATGCGCGGCCAGATAGGCCGGTGAAGCACACAGCAGCACGCGGGTGGTGGCCAGTTGGCGGCTCACCAGGGTGGAGGCTTCCAGCAGGCCGATGCGAATCGCCAGGTCGTAACCGTCTTCCAGCAAATCCACCACCCGGTCGGACAGGGTGATGTCCAGCGTGACCTTCGGGTTTTGCGCCCGGAACGCCCCCCACAGCGGGGCCAGGTGCAAGATGCCAAAGGTCACCGGCGCGTTGATGCGCAGCAGGCCGCTGGCCAGGGCGCTGCGCGAGGTGATTTCTGCCTCGGCCTCGTCCAGCCCGGCCAGCAGCTCCTTGCTGCGGGCGTAAAACACCTGCCCCTCTTCGGTCAGTGACAAGCGTCGGGTGGTACGGTGCAGCAGGCGCACCCCCAGGCGGGTTTCCATGTCCAGCAGATAGCGCGAGACGGCGGCTTTGGACAGGTTCAGGGCCTCGGCGGCTTTGACAAAGCTGCCAGCGTCCACCACGGCGTTGAAGGTTTGCATTTCCAGAAATCGGTCCACTATCTCTCCTGGTGAAACAATGAATCTGAATTATCGGTATTTATCTTCTGCCAATAGTTCAATACAGTCCTGCTCATGCCTGACGTAATTCCGCGTCAGTACCTTCAGGATGACACCATGACCCAAGCCCCCGTCTTCTTTATCTCCCACGGTTCACCCACTTTTGCGATGGAGCCCGACGTGCTCGGGCCACTCCTGTCATCATTGGGCCAGCAACTCGCTGGTGCCAAAGCTGTGCTGGTGGTTTCGCCCCACTGGCAGACCCGTGGAGTGCAGGTGATGACGACGGCCCAACCCGAGACAATTCATGACTTTGGAGGTTTTCCGGCTGCGCTGTACCAGTTGCAATACCCCGCCCAAGGCCAGCCCGACATGGCCCTGGAGGCAGCCAGATTGTTGACCGAGGCCGGTTTCGCACCCTTGCAGGATGAGCGGCGTGGACTTGACCACGGGGCCTGGGTGCCGCTGATGCACCTGCTTCCTGCAGCCAATGTGCCGGTGTTCCAGGTCTCCATGCCGCACACGCTGACCACCGCCCAGGCATTGCGTCTAGGCCAGGCACTGGCCCCATTGCGTGCGCAAGGCGTGGTGATCATGGCCTCGGGCAGCATGACGCACAACCTGTATGAGTTCAGTCCCTATGCCACGCGGGTGGAGCCTTATGCACAGGAATTTGCCGCCTGGGTTCGCGCCGCCGTACTGACCAATGCGACGGATTCGTTGGTGGCCTACCGCACGCTTGCTCCACACGCCCAGCGCGCCCACCCGTCAGAGGAGCACTTTTTGCCGCTGCTGGTAGCGCTGGGTGCGCGGGGTGATGACACAGGCCGAGTCATTGACGACAGCATCCTCCATGCGGTGCTGTCCATGGAGTCTTACGTCTGGGGGCTGTCCGCATGAGTACCTCTTCCGCCCACACCGGTGATCTGTTATCCGACCCGCAACTGGGTTTGTCCTACCGGCTGGTTCAACCCGTGCCAGCCAAGCCGCGTCGCTGCGTGATCCTGTTGCATGGTGTGGGTAGCAATGAAGCGAACATGGCCAGCCTGGCCACCGGCATGGCTGCGGACACACTGGTTGTGTTGGTCCGTGGCCCCTTGACTATGTGCCCCGGCCAATATGCTTGGTTTCGGGTGGCGTTTGGGGCCAACGGGCCCAGCATCCACGCCGAAGAGGCCGAACACAGCCGCCAGACGCTGATTCACTTTGTGCAGCAACTGCAGCACCACTATGACGTGTCCGCAGCCAACACCGTTATCGCAGGCTTCAGCCAGGGCGGCATCATGAGCGCCAGCGTGGGCTTGAGTGCGCCGGAATCTGTTGCCGGATTTGGCCTGCTGTCAGGCCGCATCTTGCCGGAACTGGAGCCGCATCTGGCCAGCCCGCAGCGTCTGACCCAGCTCAAGGCCTTTGTCGGCCACGGTGAGCACGACCCGGTGCTGCCGGTGGCCTGGGCACACCGCTCTGACGCGCTGTTTGCTACCGGCCAAGCTGCCGCTGCACATGCGCCAGCAGCCCCTCACAGGCATCTTCCACCAGATCGAGCACGGTCTCAAACCCCTCGCCATCGCCGTAATAGGGGTCGGGCACGACTGGGCTTGGGTGGCGCTGGCAATACTCGGTCAGCCGCCTCAGCTTGTACAGGTGTTCTGGCGGGCAGTCTTCTTTCAGCAGGGCCAGGTTGTCCCAGTCCATGGCCAGAATCAAGTCAAACTTGGCGTAGTCGGTATCTTGAACCTGGCGGGCGCGCAGGGCTGACAGGTCATAGCCGCGCTTGGCAGCAGCGGCTTGCGAGCGTTCATCGGGCGGACTGCCGGGGTGGTAGTTGTGGGTGCCCGCTGAGTCGACCCGGATCACCTTGGAGAGGCCAGCCAATGACACATGCTTTTGAAACACACCGTCAGCGGTGGGGCTGCGGCAGATGTTGCCCATGCAGACAAACAATACGGAATAGCTCATAAACTTAAAAATGGTGAAGCCAACAAGCTTTCAAGCTTAGCCGAGTTCTGCTGAATCCATGCCCTTTGGTTCTGAGTTTGGTATCAAAATAGTAGCTGCTTGCGCATATTAGATAAGCGCTACAGGGCAATTTGTTATGAAAATAAAGGCATAGGGATCGGTTTGAACGTCTATTCTGCCGAAACTCTGTGGCATGCTACGAAGGCGTTTAACCTGAAGCTTCTGATGACACATCCACACGAACATAGCCCAACCCATCCGCATGAGGCCAATCACAAGCATGGCGCTCACAGCCATGGTGAGCACAGCCACGCCCCGGCCAATTTCAACCGGGCGTTTGCCATCGGCATTGGGCTTAACCTGGCGTTTGTCGGCATTGAAGCGTTTTACGGCTGGCGGGTGAATTCGCTGGCCCTGCTGGCCGATGCGGCGCACAACCTGAGCGATGTGGCCGGTCTGGTATTGGCTTGGGTCGGCACACTGGCCCTCAAATGGCAGCCCAATACCCGCCACACCTATGGCTGGAAACGCGCCAGCATTCTGGCGGCCTTTGCCAATGCGGTGCTGTTGCTGCTGGCGATGGGTGGGCTGGCCTGGGAGGCCATTGGACGGCTCATGTCCGAGCAGGTTTCGCTGCAAGCGCAGGGTGTCACCATCATGGTGGTGGCAGGCATTGGCATTGTGATCAACACCGCCACCGCCTTGCTGTTCATGCGCGGGCGTGAGCACGACCTGAATATTCGCGGGGCTTTCCTGCACATGGCGGCAGATGCCCTGGTGTCCGCCGGGGTGGTGGTGGCCGGGGCCTTGACCTTGTGGCGGGGTTGGGTCTGGCTGGACCCGGTGGTCAGTCTGGTGATTGCTGCCGTGATTCTGTGGGGCACCTGGGGCTTGTTCAAACAATCTTTGCACCTGCTGTTTGACGGTGTGCCCGAGGGGGTGGACATGGTGCAGGTGCGCAAGCTGCTTCTGGGGCTGCCGGGTGTGGCTGACGTGCACGACCTGCATGTGTGGGCCATGGGCACTTCGGACATTGCGTTGACGGCGCATCTGGTCACGCAGCCCGAAGGGGCCGACACCAGCGCACTGCTGCATGAGGCCGAGCACACGCTGCACGCGCATTTTGAAATCCGCCATGTGACGCTACAGCTTGAGTCCCCTGCCTACGCCCAACAGTGCTCGCTCAGGCCAGGCCATTCTTGTCAAAAAGAATAGCTGCTTGCGCTGATTCATCAAGGGCAGGAGTTGTAAATCGGGTTGGGGGGAACTCAGGCGCTCAACCACTTCTGCACTTCGGCCACCGTCGGAATGCGCCCACTGCTGACCAGCTTGTCATTGATCACCAGGCCCGGCGTGGACAACAGGTCGTAGTGCATGATCTGCTTCATGTCGGACACCTTCTCGAATTCGGCGGGCACATGGGCAGCGCTGGCCGCCTCGCGGGCCGTTGAGCATGGTATTTCTCCTTGTGATGAAAAACTCAGGGCGCGGCGTGCGCCAGCGGGTGGTGTTTGAACCACCACAATGTGCCGAACAGCACCGCCAGAAAAAGGCCCAGTGCCATGACCAGCGGCAGCCCGCCTGCGCCATCGACCCAAGTGCCGTAGAGCAGACCGGCACACACGCTGAACACCGCCACCAGAGCGACATAGGCCAGAGTCTTGGTCCAGGCGATCACGGCGGCCACCATCAACATGCTTTGCAGGCTGAGTTCGGGGTCGGCCATCAGG
Organism: Comamonadaceae bacterium; assembly: GCA_008080595.1. GTDB lineage: Bacteria > Pseudomonadota > Gammaproteobacteria > Burkholderiales > Burkholderiaceae_C > Rhodoferax. The sequence continues at coordinate 6,785 of VIKI01000145.1, read as the reverse complement.
TAGGCCAGCAGCGGGCCGGGGTGCATGCCCAGATCCAGAAACATACGCGCCACCGGCACTTCAACCAGCGTGGGGAAATACATGAAGATGCCAAAACCCACCGCTACCGCGTTGGCCGCTACGGTGTTGCTGCCCGCCAGGCTTTCAATCCACTCTGGGCGGATCACCTGGCGCACCATGCCGACAATGAAAACCCCCAGCACCAGCAGAACAAAAATCTGTTTCACAAAGCGCCAGGCTTCCCAGAGCCAGGCCCGCCAGTCGTCAGCGGCCAACTGATGGGCGAAGTAGCCCACCGCCGACACTGCCAGTGCCACACCCAAGACCCGGCCGGTAAAGGCCACTTCCAGGTTGCTTGCACCGGGGGTCATGCGCAGGGCAGCCATCAGCAAGGTGGTGGCGGTCAGGCCGAGCGCCACCCCGGTCCAGCGGTTGGCGCCTTCGACAATGTTTTCCAGCCCCTGCCAGGCGGTGGTGGCAATCAGCAGCAGCAAGCCGATCAACACCGAACCCTGAAAACTCACCCCTTCCTCGCCCTTGGCCGCGTCAAATGGCACCCAGGCGAACAAGGTGGCTTGCCAGCTCTGCGCCCAGGGCAGGGGCACTTGCACGGTGAACACCGTGGCCGTCAAGGGCCACAGCTTCAGGGTGCCGGCAATCAATAGCCCGACCAAGGACAACAGTACACCCAGCGCGGCAGGCGTGATGCTGGCCTGGGCGGCAAACAGGGTGTCTGTTTCTGCATCGTGGCTGGCATCGTCACGCCAGAAAATCATGGCCATCAGCAGGCCGATGCCGATGCCAAACAGCAGGCACAGCAGCAGCCGTGCCATGGCAAATTCCAGCCCCAGAATGCTGCCGGTGTAAGCCAGCGCCATGATGTTGCCCGCCGGGGCAAAAAACAAAAAGGTGATGGCCGGGCCAATGCCTGCGCCTTTTTTGTAAATGCCTGCAAACAGCGGCACGATGGTGCAGGAGCACACCGCAATCAAAGAGCCTGCGGCCGCAGCAGCCGGGTAAGACACATAAGCCGACGTGTTGCGCCCGAGCCAGCGCGTGATGCTGGCCTTGGGAATCAGCGCGGCCATGGCCCCGGCAATGAAAAACGCCGGCAGCAGGCACAGCAACACATGTGCAGCCAAATAGGAAGCCAGACTGCCAGCGCCGCCATTGAGCATGGTTAATGTGAGTTCCATCCAACCCTCCCTTCTTTCATTGCGGTTCATTCTGCGACGATCAAAAATGGAATGCAATGCGCTCGCGCAAGCTTGTTGGAGATGGCGCAGATGCTGCTGGCTGACTTTGTGCCTTGCCCAAATTTTCGATGGTTTTTGCTATTGAATATGCAGCTGCTTGCGCAAGTGAATCAAGCTCTACAGCCCAATTTGTTATAAATTTCGTAAAACCTGCGTCTTTTGGCCACTGGCCGCGTCTTCACTGGCATGAACACGCTAACCCTTCCCCGCAAACCCTGGCACACCCGCCAGCCATTTTTGTTTCTGCTGCTGGCCGCTGCTGTGTGGCTGGGCTTGTACAACACGCTGATTCCCGCCTCTGAGGCGCTGGTGGCCGCGCTACCGGTTGACCGTGCCAGCCACCTGGGCGGTGCGCTGCAGTTTTTCTTTTACGACACTCCCAAGGTGCTGATGCTGCTGACCGCCGTGGTGTTTGTCATGGGTATGGTCAACAGCTACTTTACCCCCGAGCGCACCCGCGCCTTGCTGGCCGGGCGCAGTGAGGGGGCAGCCAATGTGATGGCTGCCACGCTGGGCATCGTCACCCCGTTTTGCTCCTGCTCGGCGGTGCCGCTGTTCATTGGCTTTGTGCAGGCCGGTGTGCCACTGGGCGTGACGTTTTCGTTTTTGATCTCGGCCCCGATGGTCAACGAGGTGGCGCTCACCTTGCTGTTTGGCATGTTTGGCTGGCAGGTGGCCTTGCTTTATCTTGGCCTGGGGCTGACGGTGGCGATCGTGGCGGGCTGGATCATTGGCCGCCTCAAGATGGAGGCGCATCTGGAAGACTGGGTGCGTGACATGCCCAAAATGTCGGCCAACTTTGAGGCCACCGGCATGACGCTGGGGGAGCGCATCGAAGGTGGTTTTCAGGCGGTGAAAGAGATTGTTGGCAAGGTCTGGCCCTACATCCTGGGTGGTATTGCCCTGGGTGGGCTGATTCACGGTTCATGGCCAGCTTCATGGGCAAAGAGGCCTGGTGGAGCGTGCCGCTGGCCGTGGCAATGGGTGTGCCGATGTACACCAACGCCGCCGGTGTGATCCCGATCGTGCAGGCGCTGCTGGCCAAGGGTGCGGCCCTGGGCACGGTGCTGGCCTTCATGATGAGTGTGATTGCGCTGTCGCTGCCCGAGATGATCATCCTGCGCAAGGTGCTCAAGCTGCGCTTGATTGCTACCTTTGTCGGCGTGGTGGCCACCGGCATTTTGCTGGTGGGGTTTGTGTTCAACGCGGTTCTGTGAGCACGGCCTGGATTTTTTTTACAAAAGGAGACTTCATGACAAAACGCTTTCCCCTGCTTGCCGCCCTGCTGGCGGGCAGCCTGATTGGCCTGCCTGCCCAGGCGGTAGAGGTCAGCTTCAAGCCCGTGGCCGACGGTGTGTACGCCTACATTGGCGAGACCGATGGCCGCACCTACGACAACGAGGGTTTGAACGCCAACATCGGTTTGGTTGTCACCCCGGCGGGTGCGGTGTTGATTGACAGTGGTTCGAGTTACCAAGTGGCGGCCAAGCTTCACGAAGCGGTCAAAAAAGTGACCCTGCAACCACTCAAACTGGTCATCAATTCTGGCGACCAGGATCACCGCTGGCTGGGCAACGGCTATTTCACCGAGAAGGGTATTGAGACACTGGCCCATGCCGATGCACAAGCCGACATGAAAGCCCGTGCGCCAGAGCACATGCAAGGGCTGAAGGTGTTGAAAGAGCGGCTAGATGGCACTACACCAACCCTGCCCATACGTTTTGTCAAAGACGCAGACACCACCCTCAATATGGGTGGCACGGTGATCGAGCTCAAACACCGCAACGGTGGCCACACCCCGGGTGACATGCTGGTGTGGTTGCCGCAAAAAAACCTGTTGTTCAGCGGTGATGTGGTGTATGTTGACCGCATTCTGGGCTTGCACCCGGTCAGCCGCAGCAAGGCATGGCTGGAGAGTTTTGCCGTGATCGATCAGCTCAAACCCAACATCATCGTGCCCGGCCACGGCCAAGTGACCGATTTGGCCACCGCCCAGGTGCACACCCGTGACCTGCTGTTGGCGCTGCGCGCCCACATGAAAAAAGCGGTAGACGACGGGGTTGACATCAGCGCAGCAGTTAAAAGTTTTGACGGCAAACCCTTCGCCCACCTGAAACATGCCGAGGTCTGGTTGCCCCAGCTGGCCAATCAGACCTATCTGGAGATGGAGCGCGAGTAGCCCGTTGCAAGCCTATTTTTTATCAACTTGAAAAAGGAAAACATCATGGACATCAAAGTACTCGGCACCGGCTGTGCCAACTGCAAAAACACCCTCGCCCTGATTGATCAGGTGGCCAAGGCCAAAGGCGTAGAAGTCACGCTGAGCAAGGTGGAGGAGCTGCGCGACATCATGGGCTACGGGGTCATGAGCACCCCCGGTGTGGTGATCAATGGCAAAGTCGTGCACGCCGGTGGTGTGCCCAGCCGCGACAAGGTGGAACAGTGGCTGGCGGCAGCCTGATGGTGCAGAAGGAGTCAAGACATGCATCCGCAAAAGAAGTTTCACCTGGTGTTCTCGGGAGTCATGGGCACGATGATGATTTCCCTAATGACGCTGGTGATCACCTTTGTTAATCTGGGTCTGAGCCCGCACTTTTTCCAGGCCTGGATGAAAGCCTTTGGCATTGCCTACGTGGTGGGCGTGCCGGTGATCTTTTTTCTGGCCCCGGTGGCCCGCAAATTCACGGGGCGCATCCTGGGTGTTAACCCGCCCTGAGTGCAAGGGTGATATTTTTTGATAGCGCCCTGCGCTTTATCCATCAGCACTGGCGGCATTTTTAAATCAAAATTTCAGAAATAATAGCGCCCCGTGATTTCCAGACGGGCGCTGGAGGCCTTTTCACTGAACTCGGTGTGGGTTTGCCCGGTCAGCCAGATGAGGCGTGTGCGCAGCTCCCAATTGGCAAAACCGGTGTAGCTCAGTTCGGGTGTGAGCTGCACACTGTGGTCATTCAAATTGACCATGGCGGTGACCGACGCTGCCCCATACACCCAATTGAAGGGCTCGCTGACGCTGGCCTTGAGGTACAGATAGTCCCGCCCAGAGTTGGGTCGGCCATATCCGGATTGCGCCACGGCAAGGGCCTTGCTGGTCAAGGCGGGTGTGGCCCCTGCGGCCAGGGCGGTGTTCAAAAATTGGTAATACGTGTCCATCTCTTGCCGTGTGTAGCCTGCGCCGTTGCGGTAGTACTCGGCAATCCAGGTCACCTCACCGGCAGTGAGGTAGCGCAGGCCCAGCAAGTAGGAGTCAAAGTCAGCCCGGTTGCTGCGGATGCTGCCGCTGGCATCCAGGGTGTTGCGCGGTGCGTCCAGCGTGCGTGCCCACTCGCCATGCACTTCCAGGGCGCTGCTCAGGTTGCGTGAAAAATCCACGCCCAAACTCTCGGGCCGGGCTCCTTTGGCACGCCACATCAGGTCTATGTCGGTGTCCCAGGCCAGCAGATAGAGTTTGGCTGCGGGGTTGAGACTGTGCGTTTGGCCAAAGTCTGCGTTGGTGTCACCGTCTGTGGGCAGCAGCAAGCCGGTGACACTCACCGCGCTGATGGGGCCGGTCAAGCTTTGGGTCCATTCCCCACTGGCCATGACAAAACCTTCGCGCGAGGCGGTGGGGTCGTTGGCATCTTTGCTGCGTTCGACCATGGCCACCGGGCTCCAGGCATAACCCTTGCCCCAGCGTTGCACACGCTTGCCCACATCCAGGGTCAGGCCGGGGCTGGTACTCCAGCGCAGGCCGCCTTCCATCACCGCCAGGTCTTTGGTGGTGCTGACCAGGGCATCATCGGCCTGGCTGCCTTGGGCGCGGGCATCGAGCACAAAGTCGCCCAGGTTGAGCTTGCCCGCCAGCTCCAGCGTGGTGGTACTGCGCAGCAAGTCAGCCCTGGGCGCTGCGCCGGGGTAAGTCAGCGGGTAGGCCGAACTGTTGCCACGCAAGTTGAGCAGCTCCTCCTTTTGCTCCAGGTAGCCTGAGAACTCCAAGGTTTTCTTCTCAAACTCTGCGGCATCAAAGCTGTACTCGTCGGCTTGCGCCAACTGGCTGCTGAGCAAGGCCCACAAGGCCAAGCTGACCGGACTGATCAGCCGGGTGTGGTGCGCAGGGGTCTTCACTTGCGCAACTCCTCCAGGCGGGGCATGAAGCCCTGGGTGAACACCTCGTCGGCAAAGTCACGTTTCTTGAGGCCCGAATACAGCATCACCGACTTGTAGTCTTTGTACAGCGGGCTGTCGGTCTCGATGGTGGCCGGGCGTTTGATGCCACCGCCAAAGTCCTTGATGTCTTTGAAATGCAGGGTTTTGAGCAGCATGCCGCTGCTGGCATAGGCCTGGATGTCGACCGGCAAAATCAGCTTTGGGCCGGACTCATCGACCGAGGTCACGTCGTACTCCACCGCGTAGTCCAACCGCATGATGTCGGCGTTGTTGAACACCCCGCCGGTGACCGATTGCAGGCTGGTGATGCGCATCGGTTTGCCCACGCTGGGCAGGTACATCCACATGTTGTCGCCCTGGCGCAAAGTGCTGCGGCCTTTGTCACTGCTGGGCTGCAGAAACAGGCTGGCGGTCTGGTCTTTGCCTTTTTTCACCGAATACAGCACAAACTCTTTTTTGTTGCCATTGGGCTCGATGTTGATGAGCTTGCGGTAGCTCTCGTAAGACTCGGGCTCCAGGTTGCGGTCGAGTTTTTTGAGAATCGCCACACCATCAACAGACCAGGCTGCAAGCGGTATGCATAAAGCGCAAAGCGCTATGAAATTTATTTTTTTCATGGGGTTCTCAGAAACGGTTAAACCTGGGTCAAACGTGGCGCAAGGCCTGAATCGGGTCCATGCGGGCAGCACGCCAGGCGGGTTGCAAACTGGCCAGGCCCGACACCAGCACCGCCAGTGCAAGCACGCCCAAAACCTCAAGCCCCGCCAGGCTGGGTTGCAGGGTGATCTGTTCGCGGCCAAAGTTGAACACCACCGGCCAGACGTTGAGGGCCGCCACCACCGCGTAACTCAGGGCCACACCGGCCAGCGCACCGGCCAGCCCCAGCAGCAGCCCTTCGCTCAGAAAAATCGCCATCAGCTTGCGCGGCTGCGTGCCAATGGCGGCCAGTGTGCCAATCTCCCGAATGCGCTCGTACACCGCCATCAGCATCACGTTCATCACACTCACCAGCACGATGGCCACCAGCATCACGCGGATGAAGAAGGTCATCATGTCGATCATCTTCACAATGTTGGCAAAGGGTGACAGCTCGGCCCAGGTGTGTAATTCGGTGGCGGGTTTGTCCTCCTTGTTGCGGATGGAGTCGAGCGCAGCCGTCAAGCGCTTTTGTGCGGCAGACAACTGGTTGATGTTTTTGAGCCGCACCGCCACTTCCATCACCTCTTCCTTGTCCATGCGCAGCAGTTCACGGGCATCCTGGATGTCAATGTAGCCATCGCGCCCGCCGGGGCCGGTGATGCCTTCCAGAATGCCGCCGACGATGAAGGTTTTGCCGTTCACAGACCCCGAGGCGTTGGTGGCGACCAGCACCACCGAGTCGCC
>VIKI01000317.1 GCA_008080595.1 Comamonadaceae bacterium | reverse complement strand
GACTTTGAACCGAGGAAACTTCATTGGAGGTGGCTTTCCAGCCTCCATTTCAATGATAGTTTCTGGCTCCTCAGAAGTAGGTTTGACGAACTTGGCGTCGAACGCTGCTTGCTCTTTGTCAATCACTTCGTTGAGCTTTGCAGGCTCCACAACCATCGCTCCGCGCATGTGCTCATCCTCACCCATTAGGGAAATCCTGCAAAACCCACCCAATAGTTTGGCAGGTGTAAGCGGCAGATGGCATCCTTTGACCCCATGAAACAAGCCAGCCTTGACCTGAATCTGAACGCCCGCAAAACGCGCAAGCAAATGTTCCTCGATCAGATGGACAAAGTGGTGCCCTGGGATGAACTGGTCGATCTGATTGCCCCGTACTACAGCGAAGGCAAGGTTGGCCGACCACCATTTGCGTTACAGACCATGTTGCGCACCCATTTCATGCAGCAGTGGTTCAGCCTGGGTGACCAGGCAATGGAAGAGGCGTTCCTGGATACGCCGCTGTACCGAGACTTCGCACAACTCCCCGCCTTTGGTCGGCTGCCCGACGAAAGCACCATCCTGCGGTTTCGCCACCGGCTGGAGAAACACAAACTGGCCGATCAGATTCTGGCCACCGTCAACGAGCTGCTGGAGCAACGCGGCTTGCTGCTCAGGGCTGGCACCGCAGTCGATGCAACCCTCATTGCTGCGCCCAGTTCTACCAAGAACAAAGACAAGGCACGTGACCCCGAGATGCACTCCAGCCAGAAAGGCAACGAGTGGCATTTCGGGATGAAGGCTCACATTGGCGTTGATGCTGACTCCGGTCTGGTGCACACCGTACGCGGCACCTCAGGCAACGTGGCCGATGTCACCGAAGGCAACAGCTTGTTGCATGGACAGGAGACGGATGTGTACGGCGATGCGGGCTACCAGGGTGCAGACAAACGCCCCGATGCCAAGGCAACCCAGAAGTGGCATGTGGCCATGCGCCCGGGCAAGCGCAAGAAGCTGGACAAAGACAACAACCCGGTGGATGCCCTGATCGACCAGGTCGAGAAGATCAAAGCCAGCATCCGAGCCAAAGTCGAGCATCCGTTTCGGGTGATCAAGCGCCAATTCGGATTTGCCAAGGTGCGCTACCGAGGCTTGAAGAAGAACACCTTGCAGATCAAGACGCTGTTTGCGCTGTCCAACTTGTGGATGGTCCGTCACAAACTGATGGCGGTGCAGGCATGAGTGCGTTCAAAAACGGCAAAGGGGCCAAAAAACCTGAGAAAACGCCGCTGAAGCGGGCCGCGAGTGAGCTCGATTCAGCCCAAACAGCTCAAAATTCCGTGAGTTGAAAACTCTGGCAGTCGTAGCACGCTAGAAACTGAGTTTTTCAGAGCATCCCTAGGTGTACATGTGCACCATGTATAACGACCTTCTGCATGGGAAAAAAGACCTTCTCCGCCCTCTCAAGGTGAACCGCCCCGGGATTGAACTGACCCCCAGAAGTTGGACAAACTTCAAGGGGTTACATGAAGAAGTACAAAACGGAGTTCAAGCTGGAAGTGGTCCAAAGCGTCTTGGCCGACGGAGGCCGCTGGGAACCTGTCAACCGCCGTCTACCTCACCCTGAAAACCCGCACCCTCCTGCGCACTCCCCAACGCTTTCTCAAGCGCTTTCTCCACAGCGTCAATCCGCGTTGTTGGGTTCCGTCTGATCCCGCAACGTCTGGGCATGCTGTTGCAGCACGCCGTAAGCATCCTTGAATGTGTGTTTCATGGGTTGTCGTTTCTCTTGAAGATGTCGATTTTTCCGGGCGTGGCCATCGCTTCGGGTGCGGGTCCTTTGGTGAAGCGGGCATGGCGTTCGCCGTCCCTGAACTGAATCACCAGTTCAGGCGAGTCGCTGTTCACGCTGGTCACGGTCCTGCCTTCTGCATCACGCACCAGCGCAAATCCACGACCCAGGGTTTGCTCAGGTCCTTGGCCAGTGATTTCCCTCACCAGGGCTTGTGACCGTTCACGTGCATCGCTGATCGTCTGATGTGCACGGTTCGTGGTTTCCGCATAGGTGCGTTCCACCGCTTCTTTCTGGTGACGCAGCTCAGTCGTGGCGTATTCGACGACAAAGCGCCAGTCGGCCTCTGTTCTAACCTGAGCGGTACGCAGCACCTGCCTGGCCTCAGACCTGATGTCTGTCATCAGGGCAGGCACCTCACGTTGGGCCTGGGCAACCTGTCGGTGTGCCAGATGACGCACATCAGCCATGTCACGCTGGATGGCCTCCGATGCTGCCCGCAGGGCATAGGCCGCACTGAGCTTCACTTCACCCAGCAGTGCAGTGGCGTCTGCTTGGGTATCGGCCAAGGTCTGGCGTGCACCGCTTTGAACCGTCACGAATGTCTGCTCGACAGACTGTTTGGTGCGCTCCAGGCTGCGGTGAGCTTGTTGACTCACTTGGTCGAACAGTGACTGGGCTTCACGTGTGCGTTGAACGATGGTCCGTTCAATGCCCGCGATGACTTTGGAAGGCGTGTCATACCGCTGGTTGGCCACTTCATCGAGCATGGTGCTGTCGCGTTCATGGCCAATGCCTGTGAGCACGGGAATCTCCAGTTCGCACACACAGCGTACCAGGGCATAGTCGTTGAGCCAGGCCATGTCATTGACGGCACCACCGCCACGGATGATGACCACTGCGTCTGGCCGCCAGGGGTGGTTCAGTTCGATCTGAGCCAAAGAGACCATCAAGGCATCCCTGATTTCTGCTGCAGCACCTT
>VIKI01000144.1:25976-27776 GCA_008080595.1 Comamonadaceae bacterium | reverse complement strand
CCATGGGCTCAAATTCGGTTTTGAACTGGTGCAAGTCGTCCAGCACCTGCGCCAGCTGGGTTTTGTGAACCTCTTGCGTCAACATCGGAGCCAGATTTTTGGCGGATGTTTCAAGCTGGGCAAAAGCACTCACCCAGCCGTCCTTGTACTTGGCAGCCTCTACCGAATTCTCATACTGGATGACCATGTCTTTTTCATTCAGTCGCAGCGCCCCCATGGCCAATTGCATGCGGGCCACTTCGGTCATGGCATTCACGTCACGGTTCACCAGATGGGCCGTGATGCTGTTGGCATAAAGCTGTCATTCGACGCATCAAGGCATCAAGCTGCATAGTTAGCTCCAATCAAAACGGCTTTTGGCCGAGGGTCTGGGGAAGCGGCTGCATCTGTCATGCAGATGTTCAGCCGAGGTTATGTCCCTAGTTTAGATGCCAGCAGCTTGGGATACCCGCCTCAGGGGGGAATGCAATCACCACCGTGGCCGATTTGTTTTTTGGTCAGAAAAGCTCCGGATTGAATACTATTGAATTTATAGCTTCCTGCGCTTTATTTGCAAGTGGTACAGGCACTTTTTGTTTATAAATCTCTATCTCGTCCAGTTTCATCAATGAAGCCACGCGCACCCCCAGCAAACGCAGGCGTTGATCGAGTGGCACACGCTTGAGGCACTGGCCAGCAATCTGGCGAATGGCTTTGGCATCGGCCACATAGCCATCCACAGTCTGGTCGCGCGTGACGCCTTTGAAGTTGTCATATCGCAGCTTGATGCCAATGGTCTTGCCGGCATAGCCTTTGTGAGCCAGATCTGCCGCCACTTGCTCACACAACTGGGTAAAGATGGCACCCAGTTCCGCTTTGTCACGCACCGCATGCAGGTCACGCTCGAACGTGGTTTCGCGGCTGATGGACACCGGTTCGCTGCTGGTTTCTAGCACTCGGTGATCAATACCACGCGCGGCCTCAAACATCCAGGCCCCGGTTTTTTGGCCAAAGTGGTCAATCAACCAGTCCACGTCTTTGCTGGCCAGCTCACCAATGGTGGCAATGCCCAGGCTTTGTAACCTGGCATCGGACTTGGGGCCAATGCCGTTGATCTTGCGGCAGGCCAAGGGCCAGATTCGGGTTTCCAGGTCGGCCTCAGTGACGATGGCAATGCCGTTGGGTTTGTTGAATTCACTGGCCATTTTGGCCAGCAGTTTGTTGGGGGCAACACCCACCGAGCAGGTCAGACCGGTGTGCTGGAAAATGCTTTTCTGAATCAGCCGTGCCAGCACCCGGCCACCTTCACGCTGGCCACCTGGCACATCGGTGAAGTCAATGTAAACCTCGTCCACACCGCGGTCTTCCATCAGCGGTGCGATCTCCAGGATGATGGCTTTGAAGGCTTTGGAGTAGCGCCGGTACTCAGCAAAATCAACCGGCAGCAAAATCGCCTGGGGGCACAGTTTGGCGGCCTTCATCAGGCCCATGGCCGAGCCAACACCGAACTGGCGTGCAGCGTAGGTGGCCGTGGTGATGACACCCCGACCGGTGTAATCACGCAACAGCGGAAACTCTGACACTGGGATTTTGTGCAACGCTCGCGCTTCCTGCCCCAGCAACAAAGCCTCATCCACCGGCCTGCGCCCACCACCAATCACCACCGGCAAGCCTTTGAGCTGGGGATACCGCAACAACTCTACTGACGCATAAAACGCGTCCATATCCAGGTGGGCGATGCGCCGCAATGGGGAAACACTCATGTCAGCCAGATTCCCAAATCCATCAGGGTTGGGGTGAGTGGCGTGATTTGTACATTAC
>VIKI01000144.1:0-25950 GCA_008080595.1 Comamonadaceae bacterium | reverse complement strand
TTATTGAATATCTGGCGCACCGTGCTGATGCACCACCGAGCCCAAGCCCAAACCGGGGTAAAAACCAGAAAAGGAATCCGTGCGGGGCCGAGCCAATTGGCGTTTATTGACATACAGTTGATGGGTAAACAGGTGGTCTCGTGAGGAATATCAACAAATACAAAGCTGTTGCAGGTTAAGCTTCCATCGGTTTTTCGGCAACTGGTGGGTATTGTCAATAGGTAGTTCCATGGATAAGCATTTTTTAAGCTCACTTTTTTCTCCATCCTCTATTGTGGTGTTTGCCGGCAGGCCAGATGCGCCTGAATCACACACGCCCCAGGCCAGGGCTTTGCACCAGGCCATTACAGCCCAGAGATTTACCGGCAAGCTGGTATTTCTGGATATTCATGCCAATGGCACCTTGGCTGATTTGGCCGCCGTACATGCTGATTTGGCCATCATCGCACTGGCTGCTGACGAGGTGACTGCAGCACTGGAGATTGCCGGCCGAATCAAGTGCCATGCGGCGTTGGTCATTTCTACCGGAATTGATGCCGGCTTGGCCGCAGAACTGCACAAAATGGCCACGCGGGATGGCATCTATCTGCTTGGCCCCAACAGTTTGGGCTTTCAACGGCCCGATTTGCACCTCAATGCCAGTGTGGCCGGTGATTTGGCCACCTCTGGGCCTTTGGCGTTGGTGTCGCAGTCTGGCGCCTTGACCTAGTCAATTCTGGATTGGGCCAAAAAGAATGCCGTGGGTTTCTCTACCGTGGTTTCACTTGGCCCCAACACGGCGGTAGACATGGCGCAAGTGCTGGATTTTTTGGCCTCGGATGCCAAAACCCATAGCATTGTGATTTACATGGAAGGGATCACCAATGCACGGCGCTTCATGAGTGCTTTGCGAGCGGCGGCCAATGCCAAGCCGGTGGTTGTTCTCAAAGCGGGTCGCAAGCCTGCCGGCAACCGGGCGGCACTCACCCATTCCGGCACGATTGTTGGTAGCGACGATGTGTTTGATGCCGCACTACGCCGTGCCGGTGCAGTTCGGGTGCGTTCATTTGTGGCCTTGTTTTCGGCAGCCAAGTGTTTGGCTTCACGTTACAAACCGGTCGGCAAACGTCTGGCCATCATCACCAACGGTGGTGGCCCAGGTGTACTGGCCGCCGATTGGGCAAGCGAAATTAATCTGGAATTGGGGCGATTAACCCCTGATCAGGCGCAGGCCCTCAAACCCTTGCTGCCATCGTTAGCCACACTGACTGATTTGATCGATGTCTCAGAAGATGCTGGGCCGGAACAATACCGTGCAGCGATTGAGGCGGTCAGCAAGGCACCTCAAATTGACGGCATTCTGGCCATTTATTCCCCCAAGATGGGGGCTGATGGTGATGCCGTAGCCGCTGCCATTGCGGGTTTTAACTGCCATGTGAACAAACCACTGCTGACCTGCTGGATGGGTGATGCCACGGTTGGAGATGCTCGCAAGATTTTGAACGATGCCACCATTCCCACCTTTCGTACCCCTGAGGCTGCAGTGGGTGCATTTGGCAACATTGCATCGTTTTACCAAAACCAGCAGTTGTTGCAACAAACCCCGCCACCACTGTCAGATTTGTCCAAACCGGATGTGGAGGGTGCCCGTCTGTTGATTGAAAGTGTGCTGGCAGAACGGCGCAAGGTGCTCACAGAGATGGAATCGAAGGCCTTGTTGGCAGCGTTCCACATTCCGGTGACCAAGACAATTTTGGCCCGTAGCGCCAATGAAGCCATCATGATTGCCACACAGTTGGGCTTTCCGGTGGCGCTCAAGATTGATTCGCCAGACATCAGCCACAAGTCAGATGTGCAAGGTGTGGCACTGAATATTTTGACCGCCACAAGCGTGCGCGACACCTATCTGGAGATGATTCAGGCCGTCAGCAAACTGATGCCCAACGCTCGCATCAACGGGGTGACGATCCAAAACATGTCTAATCAGAAGCGAGGCCGCGAAGTTTGCGTAGGTCTGGTCACGGATGCGCCGTTTGGTCCCGTTATTGCATTTGGTGCGGGTGGCACCATGATCGAACTCATCAATGACCGCGCCATGGAGCTGCCGCCGTTGAACCAATTTTTGGCGCGCCGCCTGATTGAACGGTCTCGCGTGGCCGAGACTCTTGGAACCTGGCGTGGGGCCCCTGCTGCGAACATAGAAGCGTTAGAGCAAATCTTGCTGCGTGTGTCTGAAATGGTCTGCGAGTTGCCACAACTCAGGGAAATGGACATCAACCCCATTATTGTGGATGAGTCTGGGGCATTGGCGGTAGATGCGCGTATTGTGGTGGACAACACAGCACCTTCGGTGCGCCATTACAACCACTTGGCAATACTGCCGTATCCGTCACAACACGAACAACTGTGCATGCTGGCTGGCGGGGGCGAATACGTGGTGCGACCAGTGCATCCCGACGATGCCAACATGCTGCAAAATTTTGTGCGGAGCTTGTCACCCGAGAGCCGTTATTTCCGTTTTGTCTCTTCCATGCAAGAGTTGCCCGCCACGATGCTGTCGCGCTTCACGCTGATCGACTATGACCGGGAAATGGCGCACAGGGCCAAGCCATGGAAGCCACGCGCATCGTGGGGGTGTCTCGCTACATCACCAACCCAGACCGGGCCAGCTGCGAGTTTTCACTTGTGGTGGCTGATGAGCTTAAAGGTAAGGGCTTGGGATCCCGGCTGATGCTGTCGATCATGGACTTTGCCCGCGAAAAAGGCTTGACCGAGATCGAAGGTCTGGTACTTGCCAACAACCCCAACATGCTCAAGCTCATGAAAGGGTTGGGATTTGCCATCAAATCATTCCCGGAGGATCCAGACTTCAAGCTGGTGACACATCACTTGCAAATGGTTTGAACATTGGGGTCTTCATAATGAAAATGTGGCTTGGTACACATAATCACCGGGTTTCAGATTGTCAAAAATAACCACTGCACGAAAGTCATCCAGTTTGACGATCCGCGGAACATAAGTACCGATCTTCGTGGATCGCACCGTCGGCAACACCCCCTTTTGAGGCAACATGAGGGTCAGGGTCACGCCATTGACTGGTTGATCCCCTTTGACGGTTAGATTGAAGTCCAGACGTTTTCCAGCGACAGCCGAGGTCATGCTGACGCGCTCTCTATCACGCCACCACTGAGCAACCTGCCCACTTGAGGCCAACCAGACATTGCCCCTTTTCTTTTGCACATGGCTCAAAAAAGAAGGCATTGCAGCTCTCAACACACTTCCCTCTTCAAAATTCTGACTGTGAACACTCAAAAAACCCAATGAACCCGTCTCAATAGCCAAGTCAAAATCATCAATCAAGGCTTTGGTCGTTTGATCGGTATCGAGTTTTTCCCAGTAAAGATTGATGTCATCACGTTGAGTCCGAGCCAATACCACCAATGAGTCTTCCAACGCCACACCGTCCATCTTGATGAGCGCAGGAACTCGTCCCTCCAAACGGCTAGGGTCAGCAGCATGGTGGCGAATGCCTTGCTTCTGTAAAACCTTTTCTGTTGTGGTGTCATAGCCTTCTGTTGGGGCACGAAAACCCGTGACCTTGGATGTATCCGTCAAGACACTGGCCAGCTCCGCTCTCATGTTCACGATTCTCTGTTCTTGTGTGTTTGGCGGCTGATCCTTGAAGCTGACATGAACATCCCCGTGGTAACCAATCTCAAAATCCTTGGCCAAGGCTTTCAACACATCAGGAAACTGAATGGCAACAGAAGTCAATACATAAAAAGTCGCACGATAGTCGATTGACTTCATCATGCTGGCAAAAGCGGTAGCATTCTGAAAACCTTGCTCCGTGTCCATTTCAATCACTTGGGCTGCAATCTTCCCGTTTGGCCATGCAGAACGAATGATTGAGGGCTGACGTAGCAACCACTTCAGCGTGTCATCAATCACTTGATGTGGCACAAAAGGTCGAGACTCCCAGCTGGTTTCCGAAAAAGCAAACACGACCGAACGCCCCGTATCTGGTGCATCCTCAGAATAAACAATTGCACCTTCCTGACGTCGACTCTCATCCAAAACCCTCGGCCAATTCATGAACCGAGCAGCCACGGCATCCCCCGTTAATCGCAATAACGATTCCGTCGTCTTGCCCATCCAGATACGTGCGCCTGCGGGTTGCTGAAATGACAGTGGCGACTCACCTGTCAGCGTTAATTGCCGAGCCTCCGAGGCTGCCGGAATTTCCCCCACTGACTTGGCACCCAATGCCTCAATCAGTTGCCAACCAGCCCATTCACCAGCGCCATTTCGGGTTCCTGTTGCCCAAGTCGCAAGAATGCCACCACCGCGTGCTTTGAATGACATGATGGCACTGCGCTCCTGATCGTTGAGAGCCAGCGCAGATGGAACAACCAGTACACCTTCTGTTTGCTTGTTGATCTCAGCCGGGACACTCAACTCGGTCACCGATAGTGCACGCTCCTTGAAGTAGTTGCGCCAAGGATTCAGCAAGGTATCGTAATTGCCGCCAATCGTTGCAAAGTAAGCTTTGGAGGTAGGTGATGCATACAGGATGATGTTTGAACTTGCGGGTGTCGTGCGGGCCGCCATATTTTGCAAACCAAGCAAGGGCAGATTCCAACCGTTGATTTGCATCATGAGCAAAAACACAAACGAGGGAAGTGCAAGGCCCAAAATAACCAGGAAAGGCAAATAAAAGCCGACACGTCGAAATAGTGGCCGTCGAAAACGATGGTCAGAATGGGGCTCTTCGGCTGAACTGCGTGACATCAATCAAACCCTTATTCAGCTTTGGTTGACATATTGGTGAGGGACGCGGGCGTATAGGGTTTGAGAAAAATGGGTTCTTGCAAGCCCGTCGCATTCATCGTGGCATCGCCCCGACTTTTGTTCGGCTTGCGTTTGTCCCGCAACTTGAACGCAGCATAAGCCCCCACACCAACCACCATCGTTCCGATGGTTGTGACCAGAATCACGGTCGCCAGAATTGAGATCAGATCCATGTTTAAAGTTTACCTTCCCGTTCAAGTTTGCCCCAAGTCATTGCGGCACCACGCCACTCCTCAATGGTTGCAAACACCTTGGAAATGTCAGCAATGTTGATATACATCACCCTAAATAGCACAGCATAAAAGATTAAAGAGGGATCCTCCTCCTCAATCACAACGCAATATGCTGCAGCAACCAAATCAAGCACCGTAAGTTGAAGCCACCAGTAAAACAGTAACACGGCTAAGCCAAATTGAAAGCTTACATAGATGAAAAACAGGTTGCCCAAAACGGTTGAAAAAGGCCAAACAATACCTTCAAAAAGCATGTACCAAAGAATGAAGAAATTGATCCCGGTCTTTCTGGGGTTCCACAGTGCATGACTATGCTTTTTTGTAGCTTGAAGAATGCCACGAGTCCAACGATAGCGCTGTTTGAGTAAATCCAGCAGGCCACTTGGGGTTTCCACCCAGGCAATGGCAGCCGGCTCGTAAGCGATATGCCAGCCCTTCATGAGCATTTTGAGAGTCAGATCGCAGTCTTCTGCAAAAGTGTCGTGGTCATACCCACCGACTTGTTGCAACACTGATTTGCGAAACATACCCAAGGGGCCTGGAATGATGTTGACCGAACGCAAAAAACTTTGCGCTTTTCGAGCCATGGCCAAACCCTCTACATACTCGAGAGACTGAATATTTGTCCAGACATTTTCCCGATTCAAAACTTTGACATTCCCGGCTACGGCACCAATGGACGGATTATCGAAATGGGGCACACAGACGCGCAAAGTATTGCGTGACAATTTGGTGTCCCCGTCCATATTCAAAACAAACTCACCGCGCGCCAAAGTCATGCCCGTATTGAGTGCCTCTGCTTTTCCGCCATTGCGTTTGGTCACAACCCGAATAAATCCATCACGCCCCTCTCTTGCAACCACCATCGCTTTTTCATAAGTGTCATCTGTCGAGCCATCGTCGATGACAATCACTTCGAAGTTTGGGTAATCCAGTTCCATCAAGGCTCGTAGTGCAGGCTGGATCACAACACCCTCGTTATAAGCGGGCACAACGATGGACACCATGGGTAGAGAACTTTCCTCAGATAACCGAGGTGCTTTGTATTCCCGTTTTTTATACAAACCTTCAATATGGTCAAAGAAGGAGTACATGATCAAAACGGCATAACGAATGACCAAGAGAACGAGGAAAAACAGCAAATACCCGGCAATCGCCGTCAAGACATAACTCTCCAGCAAGGCCGTGAACGAGCCCTCCTGCTCCCGAACAGTGCGGTAACTGTATGTAAGAGTGACGAACAGCCCAACAAAAACCAGAGCTGCTATCAAATAACGGCTATACCGCTTCACTGCCAAAGCTTTTCCAAGTAGGCGTTCAAGGACTGCGATTTGTAAGAGCTATTGTCACGCCAACTCGCCATGGACCACAGATTCACCCCCAAGGCAATGTCGTTGGTCAACCATCGCTTGCCCCCCGCAGAAATGCTCCAACTATTGCCGGCATCACCGTACAACGGTGCGCCCAATTGAACGGATGCAAAAAAGTTCCACTCCGCAGCACCCCACTCACCGAGCAGACCAGCATACGCACTCCCGGAACCCTGGGCTGGCGACCAGTAAGTGGGCATATTGGTTTGAGCAGAACGAGTTTCCACCCCCGCAAAGGGCTTGAAATGACTGCCTAACGGACGCCATGAGGAGTTGAAATCCAGGGCCGTGGTCAGTATCACGTTTCCATCCGAAATGCCGTAGTAATTGACTCGCCCGGCCAAGCTACCCATGGTGAACGATTGCCGCCATTCTGCGCCCAAGTAATTCGCAGACAAGCCTTGTCGGGAAGCTATTGGATTGGCCACTGCTTTGCCCCAATTGATCCGCCCGGCTCCGAGCGTCAACATGTCATCCATCAACTTGATTTTGGCTGTGCCATACAAAGCTGGTTTCAGCCTTGTCGGCATGTTCAACTCCAGACTGGGCTTGAGTGGCAACGCCAAGGCTTGGTAGCGCAAGGTCAAATCGCGCTGAGCTTCTGCGTCGGTAGGCAACCAATCATAAAACCCGCTGCCCTCAACTTCGAAAATATTCGCCCCGGATTGATCGCGCCAGCGATGATTGGCCGTGCCGATACGACGCTTTAATTTCGATGAGTCACTGGATCCACCGGCGCTCAAGCGATTGATATTGGCCATCCCCAGGTTGGCCTGATCTGCATAGGGCCCTTTGCTGATCCCCTGGTAAACAGGCACAGCCTCTTTCACGCGCCCCGTCCATGCCAAGCTGTTGGCCACCACCAGTTGCAATTCGTCATCGAATTTTTCAGTACCCATCAGCTCAAGCCCCTGCGTCCCTGCGGCCATGTAATCACCCGCCTGATTGAGATCCATGATTTTCTGCAAAGCCGGACTTCTCGGAGGGGCATTGACCTTCTTGTCCGCATCATCAACAGGTGCAATGTATTTGAATGGAACGATGAATCCACTGGAGAAACTCGAAGAATCTCCACCTTTGGGGCCTGCATTCAAACCACCCACAACACCAGCGGACTGGGCATGACAGACCACGGGCAACCATGCCATCCACACCAAAATACAAATTGATTTTTTCATGAAAAAAAGAAAACCCGTGTTATTTGCGCAGCGCAGCACGTGTAGCTCTCGGCGCTTCGGTTTTCCCAAACGCAGATGCATTGAAGCTGGCATCGTAATCGAATAAGGACTCAATGGCATCCGAACCTTGAGGTAGGGTGACAACTTTAGAGGCAGGTTCAATAGGTGCGAATTTTTTAGCGGCGTTTGTTATCTCTGGGGCAGGAGATATAACTCGCGCCGGAGGTCGAACAATAGGTTTGGACAGTGACTCTTTGAAAATCCGGGGTTTGATGGGTGACTGGGGTGCGGATGCCGCCGACTGGATCGACTTGCTTTCTTGGACATCACGGATGGGGTCAGCCTGAGAAACAGTCAACACCTCTGGTTGTTGTTCCGACTCAGACGTGTAATCCGGCAAAATCTCAGTAGAAGCCGCGCGTGACAATGCAGCCAGTTCAGCTTGTATTTCAGCAGGATTGACTACAAAACGGACATTAGTAAACGCGTCATCTAAGGTTTGTCCAATCAAACGCTCCAAAGTGCTCAATAACACTGCTTGAGGGCAAGCATTCAGAAATATATAACAGTCTTGTGTGTCTGCAGTGATCAAATCGCCCGCGCGAGAAATTCGATTGTGTGACATCAACTCACTTAGAGACAGGCTTTCTGAGGGTTGTCCAATCATCATTGCACAGGGCACACTGAGCATCTCAGCACGCTCAAGAATCAAAATCGCTTCTCTCACAAACCTTGCTGGCATCAGATAGCCATGCAATTGGGTCGGCAATACACTGGCCAATGCAGCCTCAAAATTAATATCTACATCACGGCTGAATATTTGTCCCTTCAGAGAATCCAGCAACAAGGGCAAACGACTCAAGGGCACATCGCGGTTGATGACCAAATTTAAGCCCAGTTTGAGCAGAAGAGCTTCATTCTGATAGCGCAAGGAGGCTTCTTTTTCCTGCACAACAATGCGCGCATAACGCCCCAAGGTCAGTCGCAACGTATGAACGGTTTCGGCCAACTGCCTGAGTTGTGAACCCTTTTCAAAAAGCAAAATACAAGTCGCTGAACGGATATTTCTTGTGGCATGCATCATCCCTATCAAGGTGTCAACAAACTGCCACTGAGCTTGCGCCTGATTTGCGAACCCGCGCAAATTGGGGTCCATGTAGAAAATTTGCGCATCCGCCCCGTCCATTTTTTCAAACGGAGCGTCAACGACCTCACCATCTGTAAATGCTTGTACAACACCTGCTTCATACAAACCGGAAGGTCGTTGTTTCAACGCAAAGCTGCGCCCTGCAGTCGTTCCTTCGGTGGATTGCCAATAATCAAAAGTCAACTCCAGGCCGTTGCGTTGAACCCCCAGACGGGCAATACCAGTAAGGTTGTCCATCAAGGCATTCACCGTACTGGCATGTGCAGCTGTCGTGCGCGTCAGAACCAATAAAAAGGTAACCCGATGGGATTGGGCCCATTTTTTCAATACCTCGACCTGATCCAATGCGATCAAGACATCATGCAAAGCCAGGAGCTCATCCGCTTGGTCGAAAACAACAAAACTGCCATCAGGAAACGCAAAATGCTCCAACTCCTGAACAAAAGCCTCAGCCCCGTGGCGAAACATTTTTTTGGAAAACTCGTCCTGAATGGTGAACAGTTGAAGCTTGCGATCCTGAATCGCCTGAGATATGTCCAAGTTACCAAAAGACTGCATGCGGTCGACCAGGGTTTCTGGATTTTGCTGCAGTAACAAACGACAATTGAGCCCACTGTCCAATCCATTCGCCAGACTGGCAGCCAAAACCGGAAATCGTGCAGACGCGGTTTCGGCGATCAAAAGATAAAGACCGCCGACGACCAGACTGTCGGTCAGTTCAGGCAGGCCTGGCAGGCCTAACCTAACATTTATTGGGTCAATATTTGTTTGTTGCATATTTTCAAGGTTCTTTCAAGCATATGATATTTCAAGTCGGGGATGCTCAACCTCAATCTTTGGGGCTTCCTCGGTATAAGTTAACGATGCCAGCTCTTTATGAGCTTGAATCACAGCCTTTCGCGCAAACTCTGGCTGATAAATCGTGGCATCCTATGCCGGAGTGCAATGAAAGTCCAGCCGGATTGCCGTTTTTGTTCAAAGATATATTTGTACCTAGACTGCTGAAAATAATCGAGTTGATAAATGGAACTAAGCATTTCCAAACGATCTGCCATTGGATTCAATTTTTCTAAAATCTGCAAAAATATTAATGCCATGATTGACACCCCCAATTTGCTCAAAATCGCATTCATCACGGTGATGATGCTGGGTTTTCAAGCGTGCAGCAATGCACCCATCAAACCAACGGCAGAATCTACCGCGCAGCCATCAACAAAGGCTATACCTGCCAATTATTTTTTACCTGCGGGCATTTTCAAGCGCACCACCAGCAACAAGCCTTCAACCGGAAGCGCTGAGGTCAAGGAAACCTCATCTTTTGTCGACCCGCGCCTGGGGAACCCGAGCCTGACATCGGATCAAATTTTCAAACCACTGAACAAACAGGTTATTTTGTACGCATCAGCGGGCAACGGTGCGTTCCTGGCCGCTGCCGGAATCGATGCCAAGATCAATCTGCGGGTGTGGGAACAGTTCTTGCGGAAATACAAAATCCCATTTCAAACTATTTCCAGCGTTGAAAAACTAGAGTCCAGCATACCTGGTGTTTTGGTGTTGCCAACCAGTGTGGCCTTGTCAACCCGTGAAAAGCAAGCTGTGACCAAGTTTCGTGCGCTCGGCGGCAGCCTCTTGACAACATGGCTCACAGGTGTTCGCAATGAGTCAGGTGCTTGGCAAGGCTTTGACTTCATGGAGAACACCTTGGGGGTCAAAGTTTTGGGGGACACCGAGCATGAAGAAGAAGTCAACTTCCTGATGCCGTACGGCGGCACACCCATTATTCACAGCTTGCCTGTCGGACAACGGATTTGGCTGGAACGTGTGAAAGGCATCTACCCTCTGCAGCTACAAGGCCAACAAACCGCAGCCAAAATCCTCGACTGGTCCCGCATCAGCGGTTTGAATCAAGCCGGGCACACCCTTGTTTTTGGGGAACAAGCCCAGGCTTCAGGAGCATTGTCAAGATCAGTTGCAATGGGCTACCCTGAACATTTGTGGCGTTCGGCTGAACCCAAAGCCATGGAAGCTATTGCGCATAACGCTTTAATGTGGTTAATGCGCTTACCGGATGTATACCTTTCCACTTGGCCCGCCCCTTACAAAAACGCTCTGACTGTTGCCGTCAATGTGCTTGAAGTGGTTGACGATGTCGATTTGAAGTTTGCCAGTGCCTTTGAACAAGTGCGAGTGCCCCTGAGCTATTTTGTAATGGCAACCCCAGTCACAAAATCAGCTGAAAATTTGAAAAAACTTCAGGCCAAGGGCAATGAAATTGCCTACCAAGGCGACAAGTTTGAGGGATTCAAGGGACAGAGTGAGGTCGAGCAGTCTGATCGGCTCAAAAAAATGCTGAAAGACATTGCCGATGCTGGCTTCCCGTTCCCTGCCCAAGCCGGTTTTCAGGCCCCGATCGAATCACAAGATGCCACCACCGAAAAATTGCTGGCTGAAATGGGGTTCTCTTACTACATCTCCTTCATGGACAGGACAGATGCACGCGAACCCTTTGCGACAGCCCAAGCACAGCCCACGGCCATGACAAAGCTGCCCATGGTGGTTTTGCCGCGTACCATCACGCCCCCAGAAGATGCCATAGAGCAAGACCCGGAAAACGGTTTGAAGCAATTTTTTGCCGAATCCGATTTATCAACTGCGGCCGGTGCACTGTCGGTGGTACGTTTCCCCAATCAGAGCTTGCTGACTCCTGAAGAGTTGGGCGAAATTACCGCCAAGTTTGCAGATCCTTCCAAAAAAACTTGGACCACAACGACAGGGCAAGTGGTGAGCTGGTGGCGAGAAAGACAAAGGCTGCAAATTGACCTGGATACCAAGGCGGGCGTGGCCCGTTTGACCGTGAACCTGGCAGGCTCTGAACCCTTACATCATCCAGCCTCGGTATTGATCAACTTGCCTTACCCTCATGATTCTTTGCGCATTGTTCCAGATGGTCACACCTTCACCGGTGCACAAGTCACATCATCCGACCCTTGGCGTGCTGCAGTTAATTTGGCGGCATTAAAGCCGGGTCAATACAGTTGGCTTCTCTATTTTGACCGTCATGCAACACCCATCAAAAATTAATTTGTGCACCATCAATTCATCTGGGGTTTCAGCTATGTCCATATTCAAATATCTGGTTCAGATTGCAGCATCACTTTCTTTCATCTCTCTGGCACAAGCCCAGCAGACGGGTTTGCTTTATGACCCAGAACCACCAGCAGATTCGGCCTATGTTCGCATCCGTAGATGGCAAGGAGCGCGTAAAGGCGCTTGCACCGGGTCAGGTTTCGGACTACCTTGTTTTGGAAGCGGGCCAACACACCTTGTCCTTGCAAGCTGCAGGCAAGACACAAGCAGCGGTCTCGGCCCAAGTCACCGCACCTCGGGGGGGGGCCATGACCGTGGCCTTTATCTCAGTGAAAGGCTCAGCATCGCCCGTGATTTTTGAAGATAAAAAAGGCAACAACAAATTGAAGTCGATGCTTTCCGTGTACCAACTGGCACTTCCCGAAACACCTGTGGACATCAGCACCAGCAATGGCAAAACCAAAGTATTTTCCGGGTTGGCATATGCAAGCCTGAATGCCATTCAAGTGAATCCGATCAAAGTTGAACTCAAAGCCAGCAAAACCGGTGACAGCGAAACATTGGCCACAGCATCTCTCGATATGATCCAGGGCTCTGCTTACAGCGTCTTTTTATTGCCAAAGACTGGCTCAGGAATCCACAGCTATACGACCCAGAACAAAGTTGAACGTTACACCGGAAAATAATCACCCCTCAGAACAGGAGCCATCATGTTAAAGAAATCCATCCAGTCTGCCTTGATATCAGGTATCTTGCTTGGTTCCGCAGTCCAGGCGGCCGAGTCACCGGCCCTCATCGGCAAAAATGAATGGTTGTTCATCAGTTATGAATTTGCCAAGCCAGCTGACAGTGAGGACACTCAGGCAACCATTCAGTTGCTGACAAAAGCCAACCAGTTGTTCCAAAAAAAGGGAATTACGCTGGCTTTGGTTCTGGTGCCTTCAAAAATTACCATCAACTCAGATCAACTGCCTGATGGTCAAACCGTTGACAGCTACACCGCCGGCAAATACGAAGCTGCCGTCAAAGCCTTGCAAGCTGCCGGTGTGAGTGTGGTCAATTTGAAGCAACCGTTTCTGAACAGTCCGAATCGCAGCAGCGATAACCCGCTATTTTTGCGTCTAGACACCCATTGGTCTTATACAGGTGCCTATCTGGCTGGAGAAACCATCAAGACCACGTTTGAGAGTTCACCCACGCTTAAATCAGCTTTGGCTCAAACACCTGCAGAAAAATACACTTTGACCTGGGCCAACAACAAGATCAAAGTGCGTACCCGTGACCTCGTCAAGTTATTGCCCCCAGGTTCGCCCACATATGCACCTGAAGAAATGCTGAAGTTCACTGTGACTCGAGCCGCCGAATCCAGTGCGGGTTTGCTGAGCGGCGGTGACACCACAGCCATCACCGTGATTGGTAGCAGCTACACCAACAAAAACACCGGCTACCCCGATGCCATTCGTTACCACTTGCAACGCAATCTTCTCGATATCTCGATTCCGGTTGACCAAGGGCCATGGGTCGGTATGGATGCCTATTTGCGTGACGGCGCTTTCAAAACCAACCCACCCAAAATCATCATCTGGGAAATTCCTGAACGCGAACTGCGATCTCCCCCGAACTACAAATACCGAGACACGCGCTACATCATTGACAACAATGAATGGATTTCAAAAATTGAAGGCCTGCTGCAATAGCAAACTCTTGTTGACATTGGGGGAATAGCTTTGCAATCTCTATCATTCGGCGTTAACCGTTCATCTTTTAATCGGTTCAATCGATCCTTGTCTTTTTTTGGGTTGGGCATCACTTTGCTTTCTATGTCGGCATCTGCTGCAGAGCCGACACCCACCCTGGTCGGCAAAAACGAGTGGCTGTTCTACCGCTATGAGCTTGCCGATGCGAGTCAGGATACCCAGGTCGACAAGTCGCTGGATTTGATCAAAAAGTTCAACCAAGTGTTGTCACAACACGGCATCAAACTGATGGTCGCCCTCGTTCCCATCAAAATGCGCATTTATGCAGAGCATCTACCCGATGATGTCAAAGTCACCGATTACCTGGCTGGAAACTACGCCAAGGTACTTGGTAAACTTAAAGCAGACGGAGTCTACGCATCCGACTTGAACACAGCCTTCCTGTCTGCCCCCCAACGCAGCACAGATACGCCCCTGTTTTTTCGTCTGGACTCCCATTGGACACCGACCGGTGCCATGGTCGCAGCAGAAACCATCAAAACCGAACTTGAACTCAACGCAGAGTTGAAAAATATGCTGGCCACCACTCCCTCGGTGGCCTACAGCATCAAGGTCGCCAACCGCAAGCGGGCCTCCAAGGGTAGAGATCTGGCCAACCAGTTGCCTCCCAACACTGCTGTATTCGCGACCGAAATGGTGGCCCAGGTGAATATCATCCGCACAACGGCCAGCACCACAGATTTACTCAGCGAGCAAGCACAGCCCCAAATCGCCGTGCTGGGGAGCAGTTACTCCAAAGACTGGACCGGTTTTTCAGATTCCTTGCGCTATGTGTTTCAGCGTGATGTGACCAGCGTGGCGGTGAGTGCCGATCAGGGTTCCTGGGTTGGCATGGAAAGTTTCCTACGTGACGAAGCCTTTCAGCGCCAGCGCCCCAAGCTCCTGATCTGGGAGATGCCAGAACGCGACTTGAAAGCGCCACCAGACTACAAGTTTCGCGAAGCGCGTTACCAAATGGACAACGCCGATTGGTTGCGCCGTGTGTCTGCCCTGTTGGCCAGCAGCAAACCCGCTCCACACTAAGCTCCAAAGCAGCTACAAAATACATAGCTACTTGCGCTTTATTCATAAGCGTAAAGAACCAATTACCGATAAATTCAATGACCTTCCCAAGCGCCTTTGAAAACCTGAATGTGGTGGCCCAGCGCCCCCTCATGTCCCCCAGCAACTTGCACGACGTAGTGCCTGCAAGCTTACGTGCCAGCGAAACCGTCAGCAGTGCACGGCTCACCGTTGCCAACATCCTCAAAGGCCAAGACCCGCGCCTGATGGTGGTGGTCGGGCCTTGCTCGATTCATGACATCGCTGCAGCCCACGAATACGCCCAACGACTCAAAGCCTTGGCCCTTGAGCTGGCCGACCAGTTGTTCATCGTGATGCGGGTATATTTTGAAAAACCACGCACCACCGTCGGCTGGAAAGGCCTGATCAATGACCCCCAGATGAACGACAGCTTCTGTATTGAAGATGGCTTGCAAATGGCGCGCCAGTTGCTGGTAGATATGAACGACATGGGCTTGCCCTGCGGTACCGAAGCGCTTGACCCCATCACCCCCCAATATCTGGGCGACTCAAAAACGGCACCGATGGCAGCCTGGACGTGGCCCTGAACGCCATGCTCTCTGCCGCACAACCACACACATTCTTAGGCATCAACGGCGATGGACAAGTCGCTTTGACGCAAACCCGTGGCAACGCCTTCGGTCACCTGATTTTGCGGGGTGGCACACAGCCCAATTACGACTCGGTGGCGATTGCCGAAGCTGAAGCTGAACTTGCCAAGGCCAAACTGCCCATCAACATTGTGGTGGACTGCAGCCACGGCAACTCACGCAAGAACCATACATTACAAAGCCTGGTTCTCAAAGATGTCGTAGGGCAAATTGTGGACGGCAACCGATCCATCAAAGGGGTCATGCTGGAGTCCAACCTGTTTGAAGGCAACCAAAAACTGGGTCAACCACAAGACCTTCGTTATGGCGTGTCGATCACCGATGCCTGTCTGGGCTGGGAAGCGACGGCCACCGGCCTGCGCGAAGCGGCGCTACGGCTCAAAACCATCCCCCGTTAATCTCGCTGTGTTGAATACAAACAAAAGTTTGCATTCAACACAGCATGGGTAGGTTGTCAGCACGCAGCCCAGAAGAAGGTGTCGTGGCACAACACTGGAGCATTCACACCAAAGTTGGCCTGCGCATTCTCAGCCGAAGCCCGACTCATTCAATCGTCAAACGCTGGGAACCGCTCTGCGCTTGCTTTTTCGGCAATGTCAAGGTCAATACACCGCTGTCATATTTGGCTTTGGCTTGTGACTGATCAATATCCATGCCGAGCTGGAAACTACGAGACACCGCGCCGTAATAGCGCTCACTTCGCAGAACTTTTTCGTCTTGACCCGTACTGTCCTGCTGTTTGACCTCGGCACGTAATGTCACCACATTGCCATCAACAGCCACATGGATATCTTCCTTGGGCACCCCTGGAATCTCGGCGTGAATGATGTAGGCATCACCGTTCTCTTTCACGTCTACCTTGATCTGTGACGGGTTGGGCAACCCGTCACCGTGCAAGGGTTTGACATAAAAACCTGGAGCAATATCGCGAAAGAAGTCATCAAACAGACCGTTGCGTGTCATCAGTGCATTCATACGAACCTCCTAGTAAGTGAGTGGGGTAACCAGCCCACAGTCCCTATGACGGTGAGCCTTCACTGCTGAAATGAGGTTGTATCAACACTTTTCAAGCGTTTTTTTGCTATTGTTCACCGCTTGAAAATTCCCCTCCACCTGACCAATGACCAGCGTTACTTGCCATTGATGCCCAACAACTCCACCTCAAACAACAAAGTGGCATTGGGAGGAATCACCCCACCGGCACCCCGCTCGCCATAAGCAATGTCGGCCGGACAAGTCAACCGGGCTTTGCCCCCCACCTTCATACGCTGCACACCTTCAGTCCAGCACTTGATGACCTGATTCAAGCCAAACTCAATGGCCTGGTTACGTTTGTACGAGCTGTCAAACTCACGACCATCTGGAAAAGTCCCCCGGTAATTCACTTTGACCCGGTCAGTGGCCTTGGGGCTGTCACCCGTGCCATCTTTAAGTGACTTGTAAACCAGCCCACTGGCCGTGACCACAGCACCCGGCTCTTTGGCGGCAGCATCCAGCGTAGCGTCAGCCGCCCAGGCATGACCCAGGTTCAGCGCAGTGACCATCAGAGCAATCTTCAGCAGTTGTTTCATGGAGAAAAATTTTCGAGAGTTGAACAAGTGCCCCATTTTCGCAGCCCAACACGTCAATTACGTGCATGACTGATTTGAAGTCCGCCAACGCCTTCAATTTCACGCAAATGACGCGACAACTCAAACAGAGAACCAGGGTTGGGGTGGCTTTTGAGCGCCACCATCACAAAGTGCCAACTGATGACCTTGCCGGTGCTTGAAATATTCAACGAGCCCTCTGCCACCATGTAGCCCCATTGGGCCACCGTGTTTTTGAGAACTTTTTCGTCCGGCTCAAATTCGGGAGAAAACTGCAGCACAACCCCCATGGCACGACGTGATGGCAGTTTGGCTTCCAGCTTGGGCCCCCACATCATCAAGGAAGCCGACAATAAAGTCAGCAAAATGGCCGCACCAAAAAACCCGATCCCGACCAGCACCCCGATGGCCGACGAAGCCCAAATCGACGCAGCAGTGGTCAAACCACTGATGTTCAGCCCCTCCTTCATGATCACCCCGGCCCCCAAAAATCCTACACCAGTCACAATGCCCTGAATCACGCGGGTGGGGTCAACCGGAATCGCATTTTGCGCTGCACCACCCCACCAAAAGCCCGGATAACCGGCAAACACGGTCAGCGCTGCCGATGCCATACACACAATGCCGTAGGTTCGCATACCCGCAGCACGCCCATGGTAAGAGCGCTCGTAGCCCACCAACAAACCCAGCATCAGCGCCCCAAGCAAGTTCATGAACACCAGCAGATTGACCTCCATCATCGGGATAGACCAGAACGATGCCAGATAAGACTGCGTGATGATGCCCATGAGTACCTCCAAATAAAAGTAGTGCCCAGCCCAGAGTCTAGTGCTTAGTTGCGCAACCTGCTATCAACAAGAGAGCTATTTGAGCTCAATGAACATCCACCGCCGGAATGACGAACACCGGGTGTTCGCCATTACCATATTGGCCATGGCGCACAAACCCCGCATCCTTTTGGTAGAAGACGAATCCGGCATTGCCGACACCCTGCAATACGTGCTGGCCACGGATGGCTTTACGCCCGTGTGGTGCAGCACGGCGGAAGAGGCGATCCGCCAGTTTCAGACCGAGCGGCCCGCGCTGGCGGTGCTCGATGTCGGCCTGCCCGACCTGAACGGCTTCGAGCTGTTTCGCCGTCTGCAAGCCCTGCCCGGTGGCAACCAGGTGCCAATGGTGTTTTTAACCGCCCGCAGCGACGAGATCGATCGCGTGGTGGGGCTGGAGCTGGGTGCAGACGACTACATTGCCAAGCCATTTTCCCCAAGGGAACTGGTCGCCCGGGTGCGCACCATTCTGCGCCGTAGCACCCGTATGACCCCGGTTGTGGCAGTGCCATCTGCGGCCAGCGCCACCGTGGTCTGGCAGCTGGACGAAGAGCGCCACCAGATTCGCTTCTATGGCCGTTTGCTGGAACTCTCGCGCTATGAATACGGCGTGCTCCTGCTGGTGCAAAGGCCCGGGCGGGTATTCACCCGTGACGAGTTGTTGCTCACCGTCTGGGGCGATGACAACGACAGCTTTGACCGCACGGTGGATGCGCACATCAAAACCCTGCGTGCCAAACTCAAGCTGGTGGCCCCGGCGCTGGAGCCGATCCGCACCCTGCGTGGCACGGGTTACGCCTTGAGCGAAAACCTGCCGGGGAGCATTCCCGCTTGAGCAAACGCAGCCGCATTTTCCTGGGCCTGCTGCTGATCTACGCGGTGGGCATCGCGTTTGTGCTGTACCGCGTGGTGTCCGACCTGGATCCGCGCTACCGCGAGTCGGCCGAAGAATCCTTGGTGGAAACATCACAATTGCTGGCCACGCTGGTCGAGCAAAATGTGCGAGACGGGGCCATCGACACCGCGCAGCTGGAGTCGCTGTTCAAGGCCGCTTATGTGCGCGAATTTGAGGTGCAGATTTTCAGCGTCAAAAAAAGCCGGGTGGAGCTGCGCACCTATGTCACCGACCGCAGTGGCACCGTGGTGTTTGACTCCACCGGCCAATCCGTTGGCAAAGATTTTTCACAGTGGCGCGATGTACGCCTGGCCCTCAAGGGCGAGTACGGTGCCCGTACCACGCTGGACATTGCGGGTGATGCCAATTCTGCGGTCATGTACGTGGCGGCCCCGGTGCGCTGGGTCAGCAGCACACCGGGCGTGGGCAGCGGCGAGATCATTGGCAGCCTGACGGTGGGCAAGCCGGTGCAGAGCTTTGGCCAGTTTGTGGTGGCCGCCCGCAGCCGCACGCTGTATGTGGGGTTTCTCTCGGTGCTGGCCGTGCTGGTGCTGGCAGTCACCGTGTCGGTGTGGCTGGTGCGCCCTTTTGGTTTGATCTCGGACTACGCGCACTACGTCCGGGCGCAGCAGGGTTTTCACCCCATACGACTGCTGCGCCGCGCCTGGGACTTGCTGCGTGCCGCTTATGACGAAATGCGCGATGCCCTGGCCGGGCGCAACTACGTGGCCGACTATGTGCAGACCCTGACCCACGAGGTCAAAAGCCCGCTGTCGGCGATTCGCGGTGCGGCGGAGCTGCTGGAAGAGCCCATGGAAGAAGCCCAGCGCCAGCAGTTTCTGGGCAACATCCAGCGCGAAACCCAGCGCATCCAGGAGATGGTAGACCGCATGATGGAGCTCACCGCGCTGGAAACCCGCCGCGTGCTCGATAACCTGCAACGGGTGGCGCTGCGCCCCAAGCTGGAAGAGCTGGCGCAGGCCTCACAGAGCGTGGCTGCCCCGCGCCACATTCGCCTCACGGTGCATGCACCGGCCGATGCCACCGTCGAGGCCGATCCATTTTTGCTGCGCCGCGCCATCAGCAACCTACTGGACAACGCGCTGGATTTTTCACCGGATGGCGGTCTGATTGAACTGGGCCTGCGCCTGGACGGGCACTGGGCCTGCATCACCGTGTGCGACCAGGGGCCGGGCATTCCCGCCTATGCACAAGACAAGGTGTTCGAGAAGTTTTACTCCCTGGTGCGTCCGCACTCCAGGAAAAAAAGTACCGGCCTGGGCCTGAGTTTTGTGAAAGAAATCGCTGCCCTGCACCGGGGGCGGGTGGAGCTGGTCAACCGGCCTGTAGCTGAAGGAAACGGTGCGCTGGCCACGCTGTGGCTGCGTGTGGCACCGGCCTGATGGGCGCACATGGTTTGCCACACAGGCTATGGTTTCGCCAGGCCCTGCGGCCTAAAATGCCCCGATGCTGCCCACACCTTCCGCTCCCCTTGGTGCACCGCCCGCGCGGCGCAAGCTGCCCATTGGCATCCAGACCTTTCGCGAGATCATTGAAGAGGGTTACTACTATGTGGACAAGTCCGGCTACGCGGTCGACTTGGCCGAGACCGGAAAATACTACTTTTTAAGCCGTCCGCGCCGCTTTGGCAAAAGCCTGCTGCTCGATACCTTGCGGGCCCTGTTTGAAGGCCAGCAAGCGCTGTTCAAAGGCCTGCTGGCTGAACCGCGCTGGGACTGGAGCAAACAGCACCCGGTGATCCGGGTCAGCTTCTCGGATGGCGTGCTGCGGGATCGCGCCGAGCTGGATCAGCGCATCCAGGAAATCCTGCAAGACAACCAGACCCGACTCGAGGTGAGTTGCACCCACCAAAGTTTTGGCGGGCAGTTCGGTGAGCTGATTGCTCTGGCACACAAAAAAACCGGCCAACGTGCCGTGGTGCTGATCGACGAATACGACAAGCCGATTCTGGACAACATCACCCACAGTGCGGTGGCGCTGGAGATGCGCGAGGGCCTGAAAAACCTCTACTCGGTGCTCAAGGGAGCCGACGAGCACCTCAAGTTTGTCTTCCTGACCGGTGTTTCCAAGTTCAGCAAGGTCAGCCTGTTTTCTGGCCTGAACAACCTGACCGACATCACGCTGGAAGCGAAATACAGCGCCCTGTGTGGCTACACCGATGCCGATGTGGACAGCGTGTTTGCCCCCGAGTTGGAAGGGTTAGACCGCGATGAAATCCGCCGCTGGTACAACGGCTACAACTGGCTGGGCACATCGGTGTACAACCCGTTTGACCTGTTGCTATTGTTTCGCAGCCGCGAGTTCCGGCCCTACTGGTTTGAGACCGGCACGCCGACGTTTCTGGTCAAGCTGCTGTCTGACAAGCAGTTTTACAGCCCCGACCTGGCACGTCTGCACAGCAGCCTGACGCTGCTCTCCAGCTTTGATGTCGACCAGATCGAGCCAGAGGCCTTGCTGTTTCAGGCCGGTTACCTGACCGTGCAGCAAAGCAGCCAACCGATTCGGGGGCAGTGGGTGTACACGCTGGGCTATCCCAATCACGAGGTGGAGTCGAGTCTGAACGCCGCCTTGCTGGGCGGCTATGGCGCGCCCGAGCGCACGTCGTTTGAGACGCGGATCAAGCTCATTGAGGCGCTCAAATCCAGTAACTTCGCATCGCTCAAAACCCTGTTCCACGCCTTCTACGCCAGCATCCCGCACGACTGGTACCGCAAAAATGAGCTGGCGAATTTTGAGGGCTATTACGCCAGCATCTTCTACAGCTACTTTGCCGCCCTGGGTCTGGACATTCGACTGGAAGACAGCACCAGCCATGGCCGCATCGACATGGCGGTGTTGTTCAATGGGCAGATCTACCTGTTTGAGTTCAAAGTGGTTGAACTCACTCCTGCCGGCCAGGCCTTGCAACAGATCAAGGACATGGGCTACGCTGACAAGTACCGCGCACGCGGCGAGCCGATCCACCTGATCGGCGTAGCCTTCAGCAAGGCCAGTCGCAACATTGTTGAATTTGATGTCGAAACGCTACAGATTCAATAGCTGTTTGCGCATGTTTTACGGGCTTTAGAGGCTGTATTTATCACCATCAGGATCGTCAAACTGATCGTTTCACCCTGACTTCACACAGTTTTCACTCAAGCGCCACAAGCCTTCTAACTGGCTTCTCTGCGGCGCGAGATGCTCTCTCCACCGTGCAATGTCGCACGACCTCTGGAGAACATCACCATGGCCTTCGCAGCCCCGGCAACCGCCACCTCTTACCCCATGCCCCCCACCCAAAAACCACGCTGGTTGTGGCTGTCCACCACGCTGCTGGCAGCTAGCTGTTTTGTGGCGCTGGTAAGCAGCCCGGCGCAGGCGCAAGACCTTGATGCCACCCCGCGCCAAAAGACCGAGAGCCCCTACTTCTTCGTCAAAAGTAATGACCCCACCCTGGACCAGTTGCCACTGAAATCCACGCAGGTGAATGTGCAGGTCAGCGGCGTGATTGCCAACGTGACCGTGCTGCAAACCTACAAGAACGAGGGCCAGCGCGCCATCGAGGCCAAGTACGTGTTCCCCGGCTCCACCCGCGCGGCCGTGCATGGCATGAACGTGCGCCTGGCAGATCGGCTGATCACCGCCAAAATCCGCGAGAAGCAGCAAGCCAAGATCGACTACGACGCAGCCAAGGCCGAGGGCAAAACCGCCGCCCTGCTGGAGCAACACCTGCCCAACGTATTCCAGATGAACGTGGCCAACATCATGCCCGGCGACGACGTGAAGGTGGAGCTGCGCTACACAGAGTTGCTGCTGCCCACCGATGGCCGCTACCAATTCGTCTTCCCCACCGTGGTCGGCCCGCGCTACAACAGCCCGCAGAGTGGTCAGGCCAACGCCACCTGGGTGGCCCAGCCGACCCTGCCGCAAGGCCAGCAAACGCCTACCAGCGCAGCCCAACCAGCGTTTGACATCCACGTCACGCTCAACACCCCGATCGGCGTGAAAGAGCTGACCTCGCCCTCTCATACCGTCAACAGTTACACAGAACAAGCTGGCAGCACCGTGGTGGGTTTGAACCCTACCGCCGAGCCCACCAACAACCGCGACTTCATCCTGAACTACCGCCTGGCGGGTGACAAGATCGAAAGCGGCGTGATGCTCTACAAGGGCCAGGACGAGAACTTCTTCCTGGCCATGGTGGAGCCGCCCAAGGCCCCACCAGCGGCCAGCATCAGCCCTCGTGACTACATCTTTGTGGTGGATATTTCTGGCTCCATGCACGGCTTTCCGCTGGACACCGCCAAGAGCGTGCTGCGTGAGCTGATTGGTGGCCTGCGCCCCAGCGACACCTTTAACGTGCTGCTGTTCTCGGGCAGCAACCGCTTCCTGAGCCCACAGTCGGTGCCCGCCACCAAGGCCAACATCGAGCAAGCCATCCGCACCATTGACGGGCAAGGCGGAGGTGGCAGCACCGAACTGATCCCGGCCCTGAAACGGGTCTATGCCCAAGCCAAAACCGCCGACGTGTCACGCACCGTGGTGGTGGTGACCGACGGCTATGTCACCGTCGAGCGCGAAGCCTTTGAGCTGGTGCGCCAGCACCTCAGCAGTGCCAACCTGTTCTCGTTTGGTATTGGCTCCAGCGTCAACCGCCACCTGATGGAAGGCCTGGCCCGCGCCGGTATGGGCGAACCCTTCATCATCACCAAGCCATCCGAAGCCGCCGAACAAGCGAAGCGTTTTCGCAAGATGATCGACTCCCCCGTGCTGACCAATGTGAAAGTCCGCTTTGAAGGCCTGGACGTGTACGACGTGGAACCCACCCAAGTGCCTGACCTGCTGGCCCAGCGCCCGTTGATCGTGTTTGGCAAATGGCGCGGTGAGGCCAAGGGCCAACTGCGGGTAGACGGCAACACCGCCAACGGCCCGATGCAAATGAGCATGCCCATCAGCACGGGCAACACCACCGACACCGCCGCCCTGCGCCACCTGTGGGCACGCCACCGCATCGCCACACTGAGTGATCAGGAATCGCTGGAAGGTGGCAGCGCAGCCAAAGACACCATCACTGAACTGGGCCTGAAGTACAGCCTGCTGACCCAGTACACCAGCTTCCTGGCCGTCGACCAGGTGGTGCGCAACAAGGCCCCGGCTGACAGCACCAGCGTCAACCAGCCCTTGCCGCTTCCGCAAGGTGTCGAGAACTCGGCCCTGGGCGCTGAAGTGCCCAGCACGCCCGAGCCCGCCACCTGGGGTGCGATGCTGGTGACGATCTCGGTGCTGGCCATGCTGGCGGTGCGCCGCCGTCGTGCCCAAGCCCGCGCCCACCACTACACCAGCTAAGCCGACACCATGGGACAACTCAAGCTGCTGCACATACCCGGCTTTGTGCGCTTTGGCATCGCGCTGGACACCGCCCCCGAGTGGCGCTGGCTGGCTCTGCTGGCCGCAGCCCTGTGGCCCTCCTGGTGGTGGATGGCCCAGCGTATGGCCGATGGCTCGGACGACCCGCTGGGGCTGCTGGCCCTGGCCGCGCTGGCGGGCCTGCTGTGGCAACACCGCCTGCACCTGCGGGCTGCACCACGCCTGGGGCTGCAAGCCACGGCACTGGCGGGCGTGGTGCTGGCCACCGCTCTGCGCCACCAGTTGCCTGACTTGGCGGTGGCACTCATCGGCCTGTTGAGTCTGGCTGCCGGGCTGCTGGCGTTTCTGCCCAAGCGAGTGGCCGTGGCCCCAGTGCTGGGCTTGTCGGTGTTGTCGCTACCGCTGCTGGCCTCGTTGCAGTTTTACGCAGGCTTTCCGCTGCGTGTGGTCACGGCAGAGATGAGCCGCTGGCTGTTGGCCGTGGCGCACACGGTGGAGCGCACCGGCAGCAGCCTGGTGGTGGATGGCCAACTCATCATCGTGGACGCACCTTGCTCTGGCGTGCAAATGGCCTGGCTGGGCTACTTCACCGCCTGCGTGGTGGCGCTGGCCGTGGGTCGTTTCAACCGCAGTTTTTTGCTGCGCCTGCCGCTGGTGGGCACATTGGTGCTGCTGGGCAATGTGCTGCGCAACACGGTGCTGGTGGCGTTGCAAGCCACAGGCCAACACCTGCCCGGCTGGGGCCATGACGCGGTGGGGCTGGTGGTGCTGGCTGCGGTGTGCAGTGGTATTGCGTGGGCAATGATTTGGGAGCGCAAGGCATCATGAACTTCCTGGCAAACCGTTTCGTCAACCGCGTGTTGCACAAAACCCTGTGGGCCACGCTGCTGCCGCTGTGTGCCCTGTGGGGCATCGGCCAGGCCGTGGCTGAACGCCTGGCATCACCGCCTACAGCCCAGTCCCGGCCCAGCGTGGAGTGGCCCACTGTTTGGCAGGGCAAGCCGTTGCGCCCGCTGGCGCTCAGCGAGGTCGAGCAGCGTTTTGCCAGCCACTTCCCCGGCACGCTGGCGCGCCTGACCGATGGCCACCAGGTGCTGGTGCTACGCCAGGTGAACCAGCCTACCCGCATGCTGCACCCGGCCACCGACTGCTACCGGGGCCTGGGTTATCACATCCACAACGAGCAGCTGGAAGTGCAGGCCGACCATACCCGCTGGCGCTGTTTTGTGGCCGAACGCGGTGGCCGCGCCGTACGCGTGTGTGAACGCATTGAAGATGCCCAGGGCCAGGGCTTTACCGATGCGTCGGCCTGGTACTGGGCCTCGATGGCAGGGCAATCCAGCGGCCCGTGGCGGGCGATGACGGTGGCTACACCGCTATGACATCAGGAGCGTTTGATGAATCACTTGAACACCTTGGGCCGCATCGCGTACCGCTTTTGCTACGGACTTGGCCTGGCGGCTGTAGGCATCGTCGTCACCTTGCTGGTGCTGTTGCTGATCACCCGTACCGCCCTGCGCCCACCACCCGGAGCCTGGTCGACCCGCGTGCATGTAGGGCCGATCTCGGTGGAAATGGGCGTGCCTTCACTGATCTGGCTGGGCACCACGCCGTGGCTGGCGCAGCAGCTCGACGGCCACACCCTGCCCACCCGCATCGGCCCGGTGCAGGTGGCGTGGGACGCACCCAGCCGCACCATGCGCCTGGTGTGCCAGCCGTGCAGCCTGCGCAGCTCCAGCTGGGGCGGCGAGCCTCTGCATCTGGCCAGCGTCACCGCCACCGTGCAGCGCCTGGGGGCCATGCAATTACACGGCACGCTGTCATCGGGTGCTGTCAACGCCACCTGGCACGGCCAGTTGAGCCCCAACGGTTTGCAGTTGGACATGAGCCTGCCGCCCACCCCGGTGCGCGACGGCTACGCGCTGTTTGCCAGCGCCATCCCCGAGCTGGCCTTGGCGCAGATCGACGGCACGTTTGCCCTGCACGCCAGCCTGAGC